>JAZUGG010000088.1:0-8217 GCA_045641105.1 Ruminococcus sp.
ACTAATTGCAACTGTAATACCTGCCGCCGATGCCGTCGTGAATTGTGACCTGATGTATCAATTCGGTACATCGGCATACCTGCCGCCGACACGGTATTCTTATATAAAATTTCTCTTTGTTCTTGTGCTTCATAAACGCATTTTAAGGCGTTGTTTTTTTCAGGAATGTTATTATATTACCCCGACAATTCAAGCACGTTCTGAGCGTATCTGAGCACCATTTTCAAAGAGCTAAGAGCACAAAAAATATATTGCTATTTTGTGAACTTGCTCATTTTTGAGCGAGTTGAAAATATATAAAAATCTTTCGGAGAAAGTCCATGCCATTTTGTACGTTAAATTCATTAACGTACAAAACGGGTATTGGGTAAAACCACCTGTATTGTACTGACGTTGAAGTTTTGGAACAATTTCTTGAAAAAATCCGCTCATACTTCACTGAAAAAAATAATAGTTAAATATTTGATTTAGTAAAAATTAGTAGTAAAATGTAGTATGAAAAAATGTTGGAAAATGTTGGAAAATGTTAGAAAATGTTAGAGTTTTGTGTCTCTCACATCACGCCCTCGGTGCTTGATTTAGTAAAAATTAGTACCCTAATTCAGGGGACTGGTTTTATGACAGAACGATTCGTTCGGTCAGCTTATCTTCATCTCCGAGAACCATCTTGCCGGATTGACAATGTGGTTTTATTCTTCTGTAAGATCTGCCGCCTGTAGTTACGCTCAAATTTGAGCGGAAGTCTCTGCCGTTAAAACGTCAGCAATATAATTATAACTGCCACTATTTGCCACTGGTTTAAATAAACTCGGCTTGATGTCCTTGCCTGCTCTGAGCAGGCTATTCACTTATCTGGCTTTTTGAGTATTTTTATATTCATGTTCAAAGCACCTCCGCACGTTCTTCATTATTTTTTTGTTCTTTTTTCTTGTAGTAATAGTCAAGTCGTTTTTTATTTTCTTTTTCTTTGAAGCCTTCTTTTCGTGCCCTGTATTCCCTCATGTAATACTTGTTATATTCTCTCTTGCTGTCAAAGTCAACGATTTTAATTTTTTCCATTGCTTTTACCTCCATAATGCAAAAGCGGCACTGATGCACATATCAGAACCGCTTATCTCTTAGCCAACAACGCTTAGTTGACCGTTGTACGTTTAATTTTCATGATTTTGAAGCCGTCCTTTGTTGGTATCAGCTCCACCCTGTCACCCTTTTCAAGTATTTTCAGGATTTTTTCTGCTTGTTCTTCTGTCATGCTCTCATCTCCATAAACATGAATTCGGTCTTAATTCCCTGTAAGCCTTTGTTACATCTTTGTTTGTGACCTCTCCAGAACCATACAGCGCCATGTATGCCTCTGCTATTGGCTTTAGTAATAGCATGATCTCACACCTTGCTTTCTCACTTCTGGTTCTGGCTATGAGCGTATCTTCAAATTCGCTTACAAGCTGTAAATATTTCTCCTTTTTATTCATGGCTTTTTCTCCTTGTCATTTTGATTTGAAATAATGCAAGATTTTGCATCATTGCTGTTTTTGGCTATAAATAGGCATTTATCGCCTGTCGTTTGAAATAATGCAAGATTTTGCATTTTGATTTTAAATAATGCAAGGTCTTATAAACGGCTATAAATAGGCGTTAAATGAAATAATGCAAATAATACACGGTTTTTTATAGTAGTAAAAAACAGCGTGTAATATATGGGAAAATATATATAAAAATAAAAAAATAAAAAAAATTGTGACCCTCATTTTCGGGTAGTTATTGTATTTTTCTATATATAAAAACAGCGTGCATTATTTGCATTATTCGTTTTTTTGGCTATAAATAGGCATTTTTTCAAGCTTTTTAAATCGTGCATCAACGTGTATTATCTTGCATTATTTATTTTTATACCCTGCAAACAACGATATATCGGCATTTTCAAGGGTTTTGCAAAATCTTGCATTATTTATTTGCAATAAATACATTTGGATTGAATTTTATAATTTCAACGTTTTTTGTCTTGGTTGGCTTGAAATATCTCTTGATATAATGCTTTTCTTCGAGAATATCAAGTGCATTGTCAATCTGTTCTTTACAAGATTGATTTTTTCTGTAAATCTGGGTTCTTGTCATTTCATTGTTTTCAGGTTTGGATTTCTTCACGTTTTGCAGAATATGCAAGGCGGCTTTTGTGTCTTTTTCCATGCTTGCCGCACCTGAAAATGCTCTCAACGCTTGGTTTTCTGTCCATGTGGCGATGCTTACCACCTTTTGTGCTTCGTTCCCTGTTATCGGTTCACTTGCTTCATGCTCGCATAAATGCAGGATAGCGGCTATTTTGAGACAACGTGTGATTTGTTTGTTTGCCCATTCTCTCATACATTCAAATATTCCGAATATTCCGTTCGGCTTCAATCCAGTCTCCACATGATAAAAATAATCTTCAAATACGCTTATTGCTTCTTTATCGTGCAATATAATAGGCGTTTCCTCTGGTGTTGGCATATTGAGCAGTCTGTTAATTGTATTTTCGTATTCTTCTTTTACTTCTTTCGGAATATTTGGAGAAGTGTGCTTTCTTTCACCTGCAAGGGTATCAGGAAAAGAGAATAAAAAACGCTGCATTAATCCACGCCCGATAAACTGTTCATTTTTCACGACCTTTGCGAAATGGTCTGTCTGTGTCATAAGTCCAATGGTAAGACACGGATTATTTATGATAGTGGGTTCTACTGTGCTTTTTTCATCGCCTTTTTTATCGCTTTTTCTACCGTTTACAATCTGATCGCCGTCATAAGCTTTCAAGTATATATCAATATCAGTTTGACTCTTTTTTGAATACATACCGCTCATAACATCGAATACACCGCCTTCACCGTCGATCATTGCCATTTTTTCGCCCTGCTTCTTCATTTCCTGAATAAGATACTCGGCTGTTACGTTGGTAACGTTAAGCAGTAAAGGTGATTTAATTTCAAGGCTGTCATATTCCCGCTGAAGCTTCACAACTTCTTCAATCGGCGTGTTTTTACTTCTTTTCGCAGTTGTCAGCCGATAATTAAGCAAATCTCTTTCTGCTTTAGATTTTGAAAATTCATCTTTATGCAGTTTATTATATGTCTCTTGATATTTCAATACTGGTTTCAAGAACAAATTAACACTTGCTGACTTTCTTTCTCCTGAGTTTGCAACGGTCAGGGTATAGAGAGAAAGTTGATCGGTGTGGTCGTTGCCTGTGTACTTGATTAACGCTTTACCCTGTACGCATAGAGACAATACAGACAATAGCGGCAATATTGCTTGCTCTGGATAGATTTGTACATAATCGCAGACTGCTTTTAAATAAGCTTGTAAAGCAGGTGGAAGGCAGCTTATAGGAAAAGAGGATGATTTTGCAGCTTTTTCAAATGGTTCGGGCGTTCTCCAGAGCTCAATGCCGTCATTAGCTTCGAGCTCGTCCGCCCATTGTTCAATAGCTTCCTTTTTTCCGATAGCATCCGCATTTCTTAGAATGATATCATACATTTTCGCACGTTCTGGATATGATATCAGGTCAAGGCTTTCCCTTGCTTCATAGAATGCTTGCTTAACTGCAAGTTCACGAGTATCATCGTCTATGTTCTTAGTACCGCCTGCCGCTTTTATTTCTTCTTTAATGTCGCTGAGAAATTTTTCACGGCTTTCAGTTAATAGATGTATTTTCATTTATGTATATTCCTCTTGCTTTCATAGATTTCACGGTAACACTCTCCAATTATTTCCGATGCAGCGTTGCTACGCTCTACAAGCCATGCTTTAAACTCGGTCTTGTAAGGGTTCTGGACGGTTTCAAGCTCAATACCTGCTTGTCTGAGCCGCTCGGCGATGCGTGGGCGTGTTATCAGCACTTTATCAGTCATTTGTACCTCCCTTAAATGCAGAAGGATTTTTTTCACGAATTGCTCTGGCTATGGCTGCATATTCTTCTGATCTGCTTTCAAAGTTCTTTACAAGTCTTTCAATATCCTCTTTTTGTGTATAATTTCTGATGCGTGACCACTTCCAGTCGTATACAATAGTCTTGCCTTGTAACTGTTCTTTTTTGATATATGGAATAAGATCTTCTGATTTATCCATATGAAGAACTGTTTTTAATGGAAACGTATCAACTTCACTAACTCCTGCTTCTGTCATAAATTCTGATATCATGCTTTTTACCTCCGTATATAGAAAAAGATTGTTGTGAAAGTGATATATCAGCACCACGTTTTCACAACAATCTGATTACTTTTCAACGCACTTTTAACGGAAATGCCGATTTTATCAGCCAAATGTTGACAAATCGCCGTTAATGTGCTATAATGGATTTGTGAAAACAAAGTTCGGTGTCAGATGAACTTATCACAATATTTACTGATAAGCAGGAATTGCCGTTCCTGCTTATTTTATTGTACCATATTTTACAGTAAATGTCAATAAAAACATTCCATAAATTGCGATATATTGCGGATTTTCAACGTTTGTTGTGATACATTCAAAAAAATTTGTGATTATATCAAAAAATATTTTATGCAGCAAAGGACGGTCAACAAAACCGCCCTTTATTTTTATGTCATATCAGTTCAAATCTGATCTTCACGGCTTCCAGATAGTATTCTATCAGCAAACTGTCAAAAATTTCACTCGGTGAATAGTGCGCTGAATGTTCCTCAGCTCCTAAGCTGTCATATAGGCAGCCGTTCCAGAGATTAAACAGCAGGCGTGTTGTTTTTCTGCTTGTCCCTGTCTGCCACGGTTCTTGCAGGCTGTCTATGATGATTTTATCATTTTGCAAGTCAAATATATCTGCCTTGTGCTGATAAATTACATCATCAACGCTGATAAGGTAAGCCGCTGCACTGTGATAACAGTCATCACATAGCATTGTACTTAATAATTGTTCATATTTCTGCTTGTGGTCATTGCTTTTGAATAACATATCATTCACACTCCTTTGTATTTATCAGTCTGAAGAACGTCAGCACCAAAGAGCCGCCGTCTGAGCTCGGCGTTCTCTTGTCTCAAAAGAGATATATTTTCAATAAGCTCCTTCTGTCTGATGCGGTTTAGCTTGCGATGCTCTCTTGCATAGAATGCTTGCTGCTGTCTCTGTACTGGTGTTTTGCAGTCCTCGCAGTACTTTGTGCGGATAAGCTTGTAAAAGTCTCCTGTCAAGTAGTTACCGATGTAACGCCCACACACTGAGCACACGACAACGCCCGTTTTCTTGTCCGTCATGGCTGCTCCCCTCCTGCTTCTGAGTGATACGTTCTTTCAACGTTTTTTCGATGTCGTTTCGGGATTTTGTCAAGCTCGTCATTCAGGGAAGCGCTCAGTTCTTCAAGCCGTGAGTGCATCGTGAGCCGCATTTGTTTTGTGGTTCTGCTCTTACCGTCTGCCCATATCGAGAGCGCCTTGTTATTGCCTGCTGCTGTCTCCCATTCAAGGCTGATGCCTTTGAGCTGTTCTTCCTTGCTCATATCGATATCAAAGAGAAGCTCTTGCGCCTTGACATACTGCTGCTTGATATAATATATCTTGTCAATCCGTTCCAGAAGTTCGGGCGTGATATCTCGTGTCTTTTGCTTCTGCCGATACTTGTGTATCAGATATCCGGCTAAGATGTACGCCGCTAAGATCATATAATCAGGCACGATCTTCACCGCCTAACTCGTTAAGCTTATCAATAAACAGCTTCTTGTCATCGTCTGACAGTTTGCTAAACCTTGCACTAATATCATCAATAATGTGCTGTCTGCTGTCTGAATGCCTTCTCTTGCGCTCTGACTGCTTGCCACGAATAACGCCTAACATATAACAGTCAATCTCTTTCATGCCCTCCGAGGACGTTTTGAGCACTTTTGAGACATCATTCATTGCTTGTCTTGTGAGTATTGTGTGTGAGAGTACCTTTGAAATATCCATTGTTTTGACCTCCAAAAATATAAAATATTGATTTTTCGGGGTAAACATGGTATAATAACTATGGGTTAATATTATACCTGTCTCCCCTTGTGGGTTGACGTAAATCTCGGACTGTTCGCAGCAGTTCGGGATTTTTTTGTTATTTTTCGGCTTTGACTGCCTTGTAATGCTCTGCAAGTGCCATTCTAAGCACCGTGGATGCGTTCACTCCCTCGACCTGAGCACAATAATCAAGCTGCGATTTCTGCACATCTGATAGTCTGAGCCTTATCGAATGCGGCATTTGTACGCCCTTCGGTCTGCTATTGGTTTCTGCTGCCATTGTATCACCTTCTTTCCTCCGGAATAGCACACAAAGCAAATATCACACGTTTTCAAGGACTTTCAAGTATCTGTCAAGTGTTGGTCTGCTGATGTTGCAGGTTCTTGCATACTCTGTCTTGCTGAGCTGTCCGCTCTGATAGAGAGAATAATGTCTCTTGACACTTTCGGGAATGCTTTCAGCTGTCAGTGTCGGTCTGCCTATCTGCTTGCCTTTTGCCTTTGCATTTGCAACGCCTGACTTTACACGGCTGCATATCATATCATGCTCTAACTCTGCAAATACGCCCGACATTTGCAAAAATGCTTTTGTCATTGCATCCAATTGCCCGTTTGTGCAATCAATTGTTATGCTGTTCTTGACTTCAAGCCTTAATTGCTTTTCCTGTACTGTATTTATCAGTTCACAAAGTTGCTTTGTGCTTCTGGAAAGTCGGCTTACCTCGGTAACAACAATTGTGTCACCTGCTTTGACTGCTGCCAAGAGCTTTGACAGCTCAATCTTGTTGTCTTTCGTTCCCGAAATGTATTCTTTGTATATGGTCACATCTGATGCGCCCATTTCTTTAAGTTCTCTGACCTGTCGGTCGATGTCTTGCTTCTTGTCATTTGTTGAACATCTGCAATATCCATATACTGTCATAGTGCTTACCTCCTGTGTGTGTGTTTTCTTGTGTGCCTTTTGTATCTCTATTATACCACATCAAAAATCATATGTCAATAGTTTGTAACAAAAAAGGTGTAAAGAAAAATACACAAATTTATTTACGGAAAATAGGCAAAATAGGCAAGTAAGAACTGTATTTACTGCTGTAACACAAACCATTTGTTTTTTATTACATGATTTCAGGCGGATTTTTTTATACTTTCGGTTATACAAGTCTGAGTAACGAAACGTTATTGAGTTTTAACGTTTCGTAAAAAGTCAAAAGGGAGTAGTGAAACGCTACTCCCTTTTATTTACTTTTTAACGCCCTCGGAGAGCTCAATGCGCTTTGGGGTTTCCCAAAGTGCCATTGAGTTACACGTTGATAAAACGTGTATCACCCCTTTTACTTGAAAGTGTCATAGTTACGGAAAAAACTATATCGCCCGTTTAACTGTGGTTGCTCTCGCTCTGAGCATAGCAGGGGGGGTATGGGAGTTTGAATTCTGACATTTTTGACAGAGTTGAAATTCTCCTCGCTGCTCATTTTTGAGCAGTGAGTGTAATCCTCGCTCTGAGCACGGTGGGATCTATGATAATACCGTCACGAATTGTGACGGTATTCCCAAAATGGGAATGTGGTTAAGACGCTTTCACTGGTGCCTGAGATTTATGCAGGTGTGTCCTTTCTTGCCGCTTGCCTGATGCCGTCAAGAATTTGATTGAGAGTGTCAACCGCTGTTGTGTCTTTGTCTGTGATCTGTCTGGTTCTTGCTATGGTATAGTTTGTTTGTGCTTTCTGTTCTGCCGTGGTGTCATTGTCGGTCAACTTTATCAATGCACTTAATGCAGCACCCCAGTTTCTTGAATTGTAGTCAATAAGGTTCCTGAAAATGCTCTGTACTGCAAGTTCTGCTCCTGTAAGTTTATTCCCTTCGTTGTCGGTATACGTTCCGTCAAGAACATACTGCACTAACTTCTGCATTCTTGCTTTTTCTCTCCTGACCTCTCCTGACCTCTTGCCGCCTGCTGACTGCACTTTGAGTGCTTCTTCTGCCGTTTTCTGATTTGTTGGTATCAGGTTTTCAATCGTTGCCATACGTTGTGTCACTCCTTTCATTGCCTCGCTCTGACTTCGCTCGTGCTTCAAATATTTCAAGCCTTGACATTTCTAAACATTTGCCACTAATTGCAACTGTAATACCTGCCGCCGATGCCGTCGTGAATTGTGACCTGATGTATCAATTCGGTACATCGGCATACCTGCCGCCGACACGGTATTCTTATATAAAATTTCTCTTTGTTCTTGTGCTTCATAAACGCAT
>JAZUGG010000089.1:0-14327 GCA_045641105.1 Ruminococcus sp.
GATGTAGTTTGGCTGCCAGTCAAAGCCGTATGTATGATATCCCTGTGATGCATCAAAGCCGAGGTCATACATGAATTCGTGACCGCCCTGACCGTTTGTATAGTAGTTGAACTGAACCTTTGTTGTATCCTTACCGAGAACCTCGATATCGATTTCGTCCCATGGATTATCCTCTGAAGGGCCTGTGTATGTGAAGAATGAAGAAACTACGCCGTCATTCTTGATAGCCTGCATTGAAGTCTCATAGTAACCGTAGCTGTACTTGTCAGCAGTTCTGTATTCAGCGCCTGCATATGGATACTTGCCTGTGTAGTCCTTATCGATTTTAAGTGTGAGAACGCCTTCCGCAAGTGAAGTATTGCCCTCATACCAGCCGCAGTTGAAAGGATCGCCGTTTGTCCATCCGTCTGATGCAAAGAACAGTGGTGTTGCACCCTTGCGGAAATCAGCTACCATTGTTGCGTTTGAGTTTATTGGTGTGCCATAATCCTGTAAGCCGCCCTGCTGTGGCTGCTGCCACTGAGGCTGAGTTGTAGCCTGTGTGGTTGGCTGAGTTGTAGGCTGTGTAGTCGGCTGTGTGGTTCTCTGTGTCGTAGGTTGAGTTGTAGCCTGTGTAGTTGGCTGAGTTACAGGATTCTGTGAGTAAGACTCAGGAAGCTGACTTACAAGTCCGAGTTTATACTTCTGAACAGAAAGAGCGTCATTATTAGTGATGCCGTTGCCGCTCTGTTCAACGTCAGCATTATCCATGCCTGCACGGGTGATATGAGTTGCATCAGAACCATTGATTCCGAATGTGTCAGGATTTACAAGTGACTGCATTATAAGAACAACGTCAGCCATATTTACACTGTTATCACAGTTAGCATCGCCCCATAATGTTGCGGCATTCGATGTAATTGCAGGGACAGCAGCCATTATTGTAATGGCAGAAAGAGCAACTGTCCATTGTTTAAAACTTCTGTGTTTCATATTGATTACCCCTCTCCAAAATCTGGAAAACATTAGGTTGAGCATACAGACATGACAGCAGACACATAAGGCAGGGTGTTCTGACAGGTTTATCAAATCTGTATACATTCGTTCACATTTTACAGTTTAATTATACTCTGTATCTATTGAAATATATATCATTTTTTTGACAATAATGGTAATATCATGACACTCGCCGTCAGAATATGGCGTATTTATATAACATTAATGGTATAATTTCTTAATTGGCGGTAATTTTTGCATGATGAAAAATATTTTTTGAAAAGTTGATAAAGAGTTGAAAAACAGGCTGTAGAATATAGACATAAAAGGAAAGGGGCGGTCTTATGGCTGATACTATCGAAATAAAAAAGGTAAATAAATTCTACGGCAAAAAACAGGCTCTTTATGACATTGACCTGACAATAAAACAGGGAATGTTCGGGCTTCTCGGCAGAAACGGCGCAGGCAAGACAACTCTCATGAAAACCCTTGCCGCACTTCACAAAAAGAAAAGCGGCGATATCACAATTTGCGGGATACCTGTTGAAAAAGCAAAGGAGATACGAAGCATCACAGGCTATCTGCCGCAGGATTTCTCAATGTATCCCTCAATGACGGTGAACGAAAGCCTTGACTATCTCGGAGCGCTGTCGGGCATGGACAAAAAAAAGAGAGCAGAATGTATTCCGCAGCTTTTGAAAAAAGTCAATCTCTCACAGCAGAAAAACAAGAAGGTAAAGGCGCTTTCAGGCGGTATGAAGCGCCGCCTCGGAATTGCACAGGCTTTGCTGCATAACCCGAAGGTGCTTATAGTTGATGAACCGACGGCAGGACTTGATCCCGAGGAAAGAATACGTTTCCGCAATCTGCTGTGTGAAGTCGCAGAGGAGCGTATAGTTATCCTGTCAACGCATATCGTGGGAGACATTGAATCCTCATGCGAAGACCTTGCCATTATGAATGAGGGCAGGATACTCTGGAAAGGCACTGTCTCACAGCTTCATGACATGGCAAAGGGCAAGGTGTGGCTCATCAATACAGAAAAGCGTTTTGTCGCTGCTGTAAAAAAGGAGCATATCGTTACAGGCTCGGTCATTCACGGCGATAATGCAGACATAAGAGTCATTTCCGACACTGTTCCCGATGTACAGGGAGCAGTTCAGACAGAGCCTAACCTTGAAGACGCATATATGTATTGCCTGTACAGTCACGGCTGTATTGCGGAAGGAGATGAGGAATAATGCTGTTTTTCAAGGAATGCAAAAAAGTGTTTTTTTCTGTCACATATTTAATTTATGTAGCTGTTATGTTATTCATGTTCATAAGTCAGTACTGGTTTGATGCGGTAAGAACAGTTGAAAGACCTGTTGAAGGCGGAGATTTTGGCTGTACTACTGTTTTCGACGCCGAAACTATCATGCCAAATGCCACTGCTGCGTTTATGAACGACTTTTATAATGGTGAGTTTATCTGCTATCCATACGGCTTTATAAAAAAAGTTCACCCTGATGCAATTGAAAATGAAAAACTCCGCAGAATCATATCTGAAATAACAGGGTATTCTGCGGCAGAAATTGAAGAACTAAGAAATTCGGCAGCGGTGCTTAAATATTACGAGGGATTCAGCACAACTCCGAAATACCAGTATGAATTTCCTGACCTGAAAATTGCCGAAGAAATGACATATGAGCATTTCTGTGAGCTGATAGATGAAGCAGATGACATTCTCGGCGGCGGTTCATCTTATAACAGTGACGGACTTGAGTACTATTCAAAGGAAGTGCCGATAACTTATGAAGAAGCCATTGTCGAATACAATGAATTTGCAGAAGATGATAAGGTAACAGGCGGACTTGCAAGACTATTCTGTGATTATCTCGGAATTGATATTGTACTTATACCTGTATTTGTTGCGGCGGCATTCACATATACCGACAGGAAAAAGAAAATATCGGACATAATCTATTCACGCAAAATATCGTCTGCAAAGCTTGTTCTGACACGTTTTGCCGCACTTGTGGTCATGATGCTTATACCTGTACTATTAATGGCTGCGGCAGCGCATATTCAGGCTGCAAAATTATACAGCGGCATGGAGATCAACAATACCGTTTTCTATACACTGACACTTGAATGGCTGCTTCCGAATCTTATGGAGGCAACAGCCTTCGGAATGTTCATAACCGAGCTTTCGTCACCGGTAATTACTGTAATACTTGGTATTGCAGTCTGGTTCAAAGCGGTATGTTTAGGCTCATATGAACTTGTCGGTGATATATCATCATTTGACCTTGCGATCCGCCATAACTCCGAAATGTACAGAAGTGAATTCATGGCAAATTACAGTGAATTCATATTCAGCCGCTGTTTTTGGGCAGGCATTGCGCTGATTATGGTGACAGGTACAATAGCGGTTTATGAACTGAAAAGAGGTGGAGTATTAAATGAATTCCGACTGCCTTTTAAGAATAACAAAATCAAATCTAAGGCATAATTTTCTGCCATATGCACTGCTTTCAGTAGCACTAATACTGCTTGCGCCCGTTATTTTCGGTTTATGTGAACTTGACAGACAGCTATCCGCACAGCCGCTTGAAATGTATCTAAGTCTTGCGGGAATGTTTGTGCTGACACCTGTATTCAAGCCTGAACAGAACGTCGAAATACGTGATACCGTGCGTTCAAAACGTATGGACTGTACCGAAGTATATCTTATAAGATTATTGTATTCACTGCTGTTCATGGTACTGCTGATAGGTGGTTTTACGCTGTATATGCATTACAGAAACTGTGACGTTGACAAATGGCATTTTATATCAGGCTATGGTGCGGCGCTGTTTCTTGGTTCAGCCGGCTTTTTCGTTTCAGGGGTGAGCGGAAATACTGTTGCAGGTTTTATGGCATCATCTGTCATGTATATGGCGAATTTCGGGATGGGAAGGAAATTAGGGGATCTTTGCATATTTACAATATCATACTGCACAAACGGCAGACTGTGGGTGATATATGCAGTTTCACTGCTGCTTATACTATCAGGTCTTGCTGTTGAGAGAATCAGAAAATATTAGGAGAAATAACATACAAAAAGGCTGCACAGGAAATTTCTGTGCAGCCTTTTAAAAATATCAAACAAAATTCTGACTTGAAACAAGAATGTGGAAACAGATGTTGTTTACAACGGTACTCATTTCTTCTTCAGCCTGTGCAATTGCAGGTGACGAAGCATTTACAGCATCCTGATACTCAGCATCATTGAGAACAAGGAAGTATTTTGTCTTTTCAGGAGTACTTTCATACCATTTTGAAGATGACTGATAAAGTCTCTTGTTAACTATTCCGTTATCAACTGTAATATCGCAAACCTTCAGCTTGTTATCAGAAACAAGTGTCAGGGAATTTGCGTTCCAGAATGTAGCATATCCGTATTCAAGTCCCTGATCCTCGATAAATTCAGCAAGTCCGAAAAGATAATTCTTTGAATAATAATCCGATGACATTTTCATTACGTTTATTGAGTTTGTGAATGATACCCAGAGGACAGGAAGTGCAAGAACTACAGCAACTCTTGATGTTTCAAGGCATTCTGTAATTGCCCAGTAGAGGAAAAGCAGTGAGAGCAGTGATGCACTGCCGATAACAGGGGTAAGTCTCCAGTTTGCAGCAGAGAGTGTACCGAAAATATATCCTGAAATAACAATAGCAGTTACAGCCCAGTGTGCCCATATCATAAAGCGGAGTGCTTTGCCTGTCTTTGTATCGCCTGTCTTTTTGTAGAAACACGTTGCTACAACAGGAAGAACTGCGATAAGAGCAGCGCAGAAAATGTTCATGAGATTCATAACGCCTTCTGCATCATACAGTTTCTTTCCGTCCATTTCAACAACGCCGAGAAGCTCCATCCATGCAAGAGGCATATGCTGGAGATGTTCCAGCCATGTATTCATAGCAGAATAGTTTGAGTTTGCCTCAGCGTAGCCTGCGGTCATATCTCCTGCCCAGTAATTGTTGAGCTTGATACCTGCGAGTGTCATGATTCCGAGCAGAACGGCAAATCCGCCTATCATAACGGTTTTGCGGCTTGCAAGGTTATTATTTCCGTTTACGAAATATTCAGCGCAAATTGCGGCAATGAACGGCAGAAGGAAGATAGAGAGTGCTGAAAGCCCGTCTGTAGCCGCAAACATTACGAAAATGCATGTAATAGCGACTGTTGCGATAAGACGTATGAAAGTAGGTTTGGTTTTCTTGTTCTCAGCCGCAAGCTTACGGCATTTATCACTCAGATTCAGAATGTGGAAGAACAGGAATCCGCCTATAACGAGGAAAAGTATTCCAAGTGTGTAATAGATCGTGTGTCCCCAGAAAATTTCTCTCAGTTTTCCCGAAGAAAGCGTGAGTGCGAGGAATCCCGATGTACAGAGGAGTGAGCCTTTGAGGTCAACCTTCATTTCCCTGAACATCAGTACCATAAACACGGTAAGAAGAATGAAGAATCCCATCATTCCCCATATATGAGCCTTCATTGACAGTCCGAAAATGCCTATAAGAGGCTGCATAATGATATTTACGCCGAAAGGCAGGAAACACGCATAGTTGAAGTTCGTATCATAGACATGACCGCTTTCGTGAGAAGCGTTCGCCCACATGATAGTATCGGTGCAGTCTGCATGGAATTCAGACTTTGAGCCGTTTGTGATATAGCGTATAGTTGAAGCGGTGACAAATGCAAAAACAAGGAATATTATGAAATATGAAGCAAATTTGCTGAATTTTGCCCAGTTGAATTTCTTCGGGGGTTCAGCCGCAACAGCATCAGCATTTTCAGGTGAGACCGAAGCTGCCCCCTCCGCAGCTTCAGTCTCAGCATTGTCGGGAAGAACTGCCTCCCCTGTAGAAATACTTTCGGCATTTTCTGTATCTGCCGTATCATTTATCACAGGCTCAGCCTGCGGTATATTTTTTTCATTATTGTTTTTTTTCATAAAGATACCTCCCAAACTCAGCTTTTCTTACTGTAAAGAAGAATTTTTCTTGCAAAGAAGTTCCAGAAGAATGCCACGCCTGTTGAGATGACCTTAGCTATCATCTGATACCAGTCAGTTTTATCTCCGAGCCATACTTCAAAGCCTTTTGTGATGCCGATGGTAAGGAGAAGTCCGACTGCACCGATAGCGGCAAAGCTGATGAATTCCACGAACTTATTCTTTACATTTGAATTCTTGAATATCCAGAAGGTACTTATAAGGTAATTCACGATAAGACCTGCAACGAATGACAGGGAATTGGCTACCCAGCCGAGTTCTGTTTTTCCGCCGAAGGCAACTTTGAATAAGAGGAATGATACGCCCCAGTCAACTATGGTTGCAAATCCTCCTACGAAAAGATAGCGGAAAAACTGGATAAGCGTATTTTCCGTATCGCCCACGAAAAGCTTGCCGAATTTCTTTTCACGGAGTATATCCTTTATCTCCTGAAAATTACTGTCCGCCATTACTTCTTCTCCTCGTGGTATTCTTTTTCGGTATTTACATTCCAGATGTTGGACTTATCGGTTGCGCCTGTTCTGATGTTCTTGACAGCCTCGAATGAAGTACACATTGAGTGGTCAATATTGTTGTAGCGGTGCTGACCGTTACGTCCTACACAGTAGAGGTTATCGATAGTGTCAAGGTAGTCGATAAGGGTATCCATTTCGTCATATGTGTCGAAATATGCAGGATAAGCCTTCTTTACCTTTTCCATATGTGTATCGATTACTTCACTTGCATCACTGATAAGACCGAGCTTTACCATTTCCTTTACGCAGAAGCGTGAGAACTGTGCTTCTGTCATATTCCAGAACTTGTCGCCCTCTGTAACGAAGTATTCAAGACCTACCCATACAGTATTCTTGAGATCCTTGACCATGTAAGGTGACCAGTTGTTGTATATCTGGAAACGTCCCATTTTAACACGTCTGTCCTGAACATATACCCAGCAGTCAGGCACGATATTGCCGACTGTACGCATATTTGTGAGGTTCTTGAGGTTGAGCTTAGGAACGAGCACACCGAGTGTCATATAGTCACGGTACGGCAGACCTGCGGCGATTCTTGCAGGCTCGGCAGGAACATCGTTCATTCCTGCAACAAGATCCTTGACAGGCATTGAGGAAATGATATAGTCGCCGTTGAGAGTGACCTCCTCGCCGTCTTTTTCATATGAAACGCCTGTGAGGATATTTTCGCCATTTTTGTGTAGTTTCTTAACGCCTGCGTTCATGATGATAGTACCGCCGAGCTTCTTTATCTCGTCAGCAGTAACTTCCCAGAGCTGTCCCGGGCCAAGCTTAGGATACTTGAATTCCTCGATAAGGGAAGTATTGACTTTTCTGCCCTTTACCTTGAAAAGCTTGCCGAAGAAATCTTTGATGATGCCTACGATAGACAGTCCCTTTGTACGCTGTGCGCCCCATGAAGCATCGATCTCACTCGGATGTCTGCCCCAGAGGTTTTCGGTGTAGTATTCAAAGAACATGGAGTAGAGTTCCTTACCGAAGCAGTTGATGTAGAAGTTTTCGAGGTTGTCCTCAGGCTTCTTGTGGAAAACTGCTGCAAGGTAGCTGAAGCCGACCTTCATAGTTGTGAAGAATCCGAAATTCTTGATAGTTTCAGGTTTGAGTGAAACAGGATAATCATAGAACTTGTCGTTGAAAAGGATACGTGAAACTCTGCGTCTTTTGAGCATTACACGGTTTTCCTTCTGCGGATCAGGGCCGCCTTCCTCAACATTGACCTTTCTCTTTAAGTAGCGGTCATCAGATGACGGCTTGCCCTGCATAGGGAGCATATTTGCCCACCACTGATTGACCTCCGGTATTTTTGAGAAGAAACGGTGACCGCCCATATCCATACGGTTGCCCTTATAGTTTACAGTTTTGGAGATACCGCCGATAGCGTTGGTTTCCTCAAGGATAGTTACTTCGTATTCTCCGCTGTTATCCTTTAAAAGTTCATATGCAGCTGTAAGTCCTGCCGGACCTGCACCGATAATTATGACTTTCTTCATGTTATTCCTCCTGTGGCAGATGCCTTTATTCCGCAATAATACGGTAAAAATTGTTTACTGAAATGCACTGCCTGTCCCGAACCTGACACGGACAGATGCATTCGTTTTTTCAACTATAATCATATAAATGTTATTATATCACATTCCTGCGATTTTTTCAAGTCCTTTTCAGCATTTTTCAATCAGTTTTTTCCATCAGCAGTTGAAAAAAAGTTGAAAAATATGTTATAATGTATACAAGGGCACTTCTAAAAACTCCTTCTGAGAAAAAGCAGCTATGCACAGCATCTGCTGCGTCAAGCCCTCTCGTATTGCGAAAGCACGCCTTCGATGACTTTTCTTGCATCTACTGTACCTATCTGCTTTTTCTTACTCAAAACGGTTTTTTGGAGGTGCCCATAAAAGAAAAACACACTCCATTTATTAGTCGCTCAAAATCAAAAAAACTCTCACCATTCTGAAAGGAAAATTTTGAAATGTATAAAATTCTGATCGCTGACGATGAAAAAGAGATAGTAAGTCTGCTTAAAGACTACTTTGAGATCAACGGATATATGGTGCTTACGGCGTACAGCGGAAGTGAAGCTGTAGAAAAATCAGCACTTTCTCCTGATATTATCCTTCTTGACATCAATATGCCTGACGGAGACGGACTTTCGGTCTGCCGCCGTATCCGTGACTTTGTGAAATGTCCTGTGGTATTCCTGACGGCACGCATTGAGGATTCCGACAAGATAAACGGTTTTGCGGCAGGCGGTGACGATTACATAATAAAGCCGTTTTCAATTGATGAACTTGGCGCAAGGGTAGCCGCACATATCCGCCGTGAACAGCGAAGCAATACCGTATCAAATGTACGATTTTTCGGCGGACTTACCGTGGATTACAGTGCAAAATCAGTCTCTGCTGAAGGGCACGATATCAGTCTTGCCAAGAAAGAATTTGAGATCATCGAATTTCTGTCAGTGAATGCAGGTCAGGTTTTCGATAAGGAGAGGATATATGAAAAACTCTGGGGATATGATGCAGAGGGCGACAGTTCCGTTGTTGCAGAGCACATACGCAGAATACGCAGTAAACTATCGAAATACGGGGAAGAATACCATGTTGAGACCGTATGGGGAATGGGGTACAAATGGGTAAAATGAAAAAAAGCAGATCAAAGATCAGGAATACTTTCCTAAAATATCTTCCGCCCTGTTTTATAGCTTGTGTCGCTGGCTGTCTGCTTATCAAGGAAATGGCAGAGTCAGTTTCGTCATTATATTATTCACTTTCTATAACACAGCATGGTGATACAATAGTGGCAAACCGCTTTGATTCCACGATATTCCGGATGCTTTCGGAAATGTGGATAGTTCTTGTACCGCTATGGACATTGCTGTGTGTAATTGTTACGGGAAAGATTTTCTATGACCATGAACTTGAAGAACCTGTCTCAAAGCTTTTTGAGGCTTCGGAAAAAATCGGAAATGATGACCTTGACTTCACTCTTGAATCAAAGAAAAATAATGAACTTGGCGAACTTTGCATGGCTTTTGACAATATGCGGAAAAGCCTTATTGAGAGCGATTACCAGATGTGGAGGTCAATTGAGGAGCGCAAGAGGCTTAGTTCCGCTTTTTCGCATGACCTGAGAACTCCGCTGACCGTTCTGCGTGGATATACCGAATTTATGCAGAAATACGGCGATACGATGTCTGATGAAAAGAGAAATGAGATAGTGGGAAAAATGTACTCACAGATAATCAGGCTCGAAAAATACACACAGAAGATGAATGCCGTCCAGAAACTGGAGGACATTATCCCAAAACCGAAAAAAATCGCCGCAGAGCATTTTTTCTCTGAACTTGAGGAATCGGGAAGGATTCTTGCCGATGACAAGGAATTTACAGCTGATTTTGCTGTTGAACGTGAGCATATCAGCATAGACTGTGATATTTTTTGTGAGGTATATGAAAATCTTGTATCAAATGCTTCACGCTATGCAAAGTCACACATTTCAGCGTCGGCAGAGTTAAAAGGCAGTATGCTCATACTTATCGTTTCTGATGACGGTATTGGTTTCAGCGGAGAATTTGCTGAAAATGCCGCAAAGCCGTTTTATCGTGATGACAGGGATTCGGCAACGCATTTTGGTCTGGGACTTTACATTTGCAGTCTGCTTTGCAGAAAATGCGGCGGAAATCTAAGTATTGTAAGTTCAGATTCAGGCGGCATTGTGAAGGCATCATTCCGTATTGATACCGATTCATCTGATAGAGAATCTCATAAAATAGGGACATCAGTTCGGCAAAAGGAATGATGAATGCATTAATAAATTCTGAAATATAGGCATAAATAAGGCAATACTGCACAAAAACATCGGACGTGTTTTGTGCGGTATTGCCTTTACCATAGTTTATTTTTTTATGGGCATCTCTAAAAACCCGTTTTTTCTAAGAAGGGTTTTTTAGAGGTGCCCTTATTATGTAATCAAGCATAACAAGCTTTTTTCCGTTCGGCAGCGGATATTCGTCAGTTTTTATCTGTCTGAAGTCTATTTCCGCCATCGCCGCAGTAAGTTCATTCTCCCCCATCTGATGATGCACGGCATCAAGTCCGTCAAAAGCATGGATATAAGGTGAATCCGATACCCATGCTTTTTCGTCAGTATTTATCTGGATTATGCACGAAACATATTTTGCGCCTGTTTTCAGGACACTTTTCTGAAACGCTTCATATCCCACATACTCAATAAGCAGATCGGCAATTATCAGTTCAGCCTGCGGAAGTTTGTCAGACTCACTGATAATATCAGTTCTGCGGCATTCAAGAACGTCTCCAAGCCAAGCATATCGCTCTGTTACAGCTGCAAGATACATCTCATTTATATCAATGCCATATACTTTCCGATATTTACTGCGGTCAATGTGCTCCAGACCGTTTCCGCCTGCAATTCCGAATATTGCAGCAGTTTCAACAGGATATGCTGAAAGCTGTTTCTTCATCATTTCATTCAGCGCCTGAAGCTGATGCACAGAGTCAAGTTTCATGTGTTCTTCATAGTCTGAAAGTCTGATTTCTTCCCAAGGATTCATAACTTTTCCTCCCTTATGCGACACCGCACAAAGAGCATCCTGTGTTCTTTGTGCGGTGTTGATCATTTTATTGGTTTTGCTGCTGATTTATCTTTTGTAAACAGGAATTTGAGCAGTACGGGAGTGACAATGCTTGACACGATAATAAGCGAAATAACTGCTGTTGAGAACGACGGCTCAATAATGCCCATATCAAGTCCCTTGTTGGTGATTATGAGGGCAACTTCGCCTCTTGTCATCATACCAACGCCGATTTTCAGGCTGTCCATCCAGCTGAATTTACACAGCTTTCCAACTGCGCCGCATCCGATTATCTTGGTCAGAAGCGCAACAGCAACAAATCCTACCGAGAAAATGACCATACTGCTGTCGATATTTGAAAAGTCGGTTTTCAAGCCTATTCCTGCGAAAAACATAGGTGCAAAGAACATATAGCCGTTGATGTTTACCTTTCGGTCAATGTAATCGGCATCACGGACACTGCAAAGAATGATTCCTGCGAAATATGCGCCTGTTATGTCAGCGATTCCAAAATATTTTTCAGCAACATATGCCATGATAAAACAAAGGCTTATGGCTATAATAGGGATACGTCTTGTGTGTACGTGCTTTTCGTCATAAAATTTGAATATCCTGTAGAAAACATAGCCGAGAATGACTGAAAGTACAAGGAAAAGTCCGACCTTACCAACGATAGCCAGTGTATTGCTGTTCGGATCCTTGAAGCCGAGAACAAATGTCAGAACAATGATACCGATAATATCGTCAATTATTGCTGCGCTGAGGATAGTCTGTCCCACACGGCTTTTAAGGTAGCCAAGTTCCTTGAGCACTTCAACAGTAATGCCGACAGAGGTAGCTGTCATGATACATCCTGTGAAAACCGCTCTGAAAAATTCATCAGAGCCGAATTCTGAGAAACCATAAATTCCCATATAAAGCAGACTTCCGCCCACAAGCGGAACAAATACTCCGACACAAGCGATCAGAAAAGCGATAAAGCCTGATTTTTTTAGTTCCTGCAAATTAGTTTCAAGACCGGCGGAGAACATGATGAGAACCACGCCTATCTCCGACATATAGCTGATAAACTGTGACGGCTCGACAATTCCGAGCAGACATGGACCGATGATAAGTCCGGCGACTATTTCTCCGACTACCATAGGAGCTTTGCATTTTCTTGCAAGAAGTCCGCAGATCTTGGCAGAAATGAAAATTATTGCAAGGTCACGCAAAATTGTATAGGTTTCCAATAATATCTGTCCTTTCACAAAACAAAAATAAAGGAGCAAGCCGCTCCTTTATTTCATTATACTCTCAATTCAGCGCTAAGTCAAGGAAATATCCCAACAAATTGCGCTGTATACGGCTAAATATTTCAAACCGTACTTGCTTTTTTTATAGCAATATCACACAAAAAGGAAAGTTATGCTTTGTGTGAAATGCCATATCAGTATTTATCTTTCATATGTTCCGAGCAAAGCTGCTCCCATTCCTTAAAATAGTCTGCATCTCTGTTCATTACCATTTCATGCGCCTGTTGGGCATTTACATCATCGATACTGTCAGAATACTGCGGCAGATCGGAAAATGCCCGAATACGCACATATCCTTTATCACTTTCAGTCACAAAATCGGTATGATACCAGCCGTCAGACACTTGTGTGCCAATCGTGTGACTGCAGTCTGCATCTATTCCTGAAATAAGTTCACACAATTTTTGAGTATCAGTTTCATTCAGGTGACCGAGTTCATACATCTCGCCGAAAAGCATGAAATCATCGTTTTTATCACTATTAATGCAGGCATCAAGCCATTTATCATCCATAAGGCTGAAATCAGTCAGTTCTGCGCCGTCTGAGGTTTTCAGGACATTTTCACCGCTGATATTGCCCTCATTCTGCATATAAAAGCCGCAGTATATCCTGCCGTCAGCCTGAAAAATCATATCAGATTTGACATATGAATCGGGAGAATAATGTCTTATTTTGCATATTATACGTTTCCCTTCATCAATATGCACAGCATTTTCAGTCATTGCAGAAGATGTCACAATGTCAGGATTTTCAATTGCTGAACCACTCTGTATCTTTGGTGTTTCGGATGATCCGCATGACGACATGACAATGGCAAGAACTGCCGCTGAAAATCCCCATAGCCGCCTCATATCTGTGAGAAAACGCTTCCTATCCTGTCGCATACCAGTAAATCGGCGTTTTTGTCCATTTGTGTTGGTGACATATTGATAATAACCGTATTTTTTCCCCTGAAATAGCGTACAAGACCTGCCGCAGGGTAAACATTAAGCGAAGTGCCGCCGATTATCAGTGTATCGGCTTCGGAGATCGCTCTGACAGCGCCGTTTATAACGTCATCGTCGAGAGCCTCCTCATAAAGCACGACATCTGGCTTTATAACTCCGCCGCATTCACATTTCGGAATGCCCTCGGAATCCATAATATAATGCACATCATAAAATTTGCGGCATTTAGTACAGTAATTGCGCAGAACACTGCCGTGAAGCTCAAATACCTTCTTACTGCCTGCCGCCTGATGCAGACCGTCAATATTCTGAGTGACCACGCCTGTAAGCCTGCCTTCTTTTTCAAGCTGTGCAAGTTTGAGATGTGCGGCATTCGGCTTTGCATCAAGGCAGAGCATCTTGGCTCTGTAAAAACGGTAGAATTCCTCTGTTTTGCGCTCAAAGAACGTATGACTGAGGATAGTTTCGGGCGGATAGTCCCATTGCTGATGATACAGACCGTCCACACTTCTGAAATCGGGGATACCGCTTTCAGTGGATACGCCTGCGCCGCCGAAAAATACGATCTTATTCGAATTTCTCACTATTTCCGATAATTTTTCTATCTCATTCATGCTTATTCACCAAGTACCTTTACGAAAAACTGCCTTTTGCGCTTACCGTCAAATTCGCAGAAATAAATGCCCTGCCACTGTCCGAGGAGAGGCTTGCCCTTTGTGACTATGAGAGTTTCGCCTGTACCCGCAATTGATGATTTTATGTGAGCATCAGCATTTCCGCCTGCGTGACGGTAATTTTTAAGTCCCGGGAATGTTGAGTCCATTCCCATGATAAAGTCAGATTTAAGTTCTGGATCAACATTTTCTGTGATTGTAATTGAAGCTGTGGTGTGGGGGGAGAAGATCACGCAGATACCTTCATATACGCCGCTTTCTTTTACTGCGGCTTCAACCTCTTTGGTG
>JAZUGG010000090.1:0-35465 GCA_045641105.1 Ruminococcus sp.
TGCGGACGGTATGCTCGGATAAACCTTTTACCGTTTCAGCACACTCTTTAATTGTGAGCATCTCAACGATATCGGACGGAACATTTTCCTGAGAAGCGGAATCAACTTCAATCATTTCGCTCAGGATATTTACGAGCTGAGCGATAAGCTCGGACTTTCTCTCTTTTGTCATTTTTTCCTCCATAGCAGGTACTTCCCCTGCTTTCTATCTTGTGTATATGTTTATTCCAGTCCCCACAATTTTTTCTTTTTGGTGACGGACTGCTGTATTTCCTGTTCATAAATATGTTCCTGTGTCTGTCTGACCTCAGCATATTTCTGAGGTTCATAGCGTTTCAACAGGCTCACAAATTCAGTCAGATCATCAACCTGAGCTTTCAGAGCTGAATTACTGCGGCGAAGCTCATTGCATTCTCCCGAAGATTGTTTCAAACGCTGACGAGCATCATCGCATTCTTTTTGTGTGGCATCGAGCTTTTCGTGAAGCGAATAAATCGTATTGCCTGACTTGTAAGCATTTTCATTGACCTTATTAACGAGCTTGCAGAGCTTTTCCACTTTTGCGATAATATCGTCCTTGTGCTTCATGATAGACAGCTTACCGTCAAGCAAATTTTTCAGCTCCCTGGAAATCTGCTGACACTCGTTCTCAATCTTACCCTCTTTATCATAATCGGGAATATAGTTGAGAATGACATTGACCTGAGCGAGCTTTTGCTCAATTTCTTTATCAAGTGATTCACTTTTGCATTGTTTCTCAGAAATGTCCGCCGCTATCTGAGCATTCTGCTCCGCCAGCTCATCAGCCTGCCTGCGTTGTTCCTTGTATTCAGCAACTTCAAGCGTACCTCTGGACTTCTCAGGAATAGTCGGCTGAATATCGTGTTCAAGACAGATTTTTTTGAGTACCTCGACCTCAGATGCTCGCCAACGGGAAATTGCATTTTTACCCTCACCGAATCCCATTTCTTTGAGTGCCTGAGCGATACCGTTTTGAGTGTCCTGACCTCTTTTATAGTGCCCGACAGGAATGTAATCAATGTGCAGGTGCGGAGTCGCTTCGTCCATGTGGAGTACAGCGTTGAAAACGTAAAAATTCGGACTGCGTTTCTGAAAATCAGCCATGTACTCTTTCAGGCAATCAGCCACAAGCTGTTCATCTTCCGTTCCGATGCCCGAATCCTCTTTTTTGCCTATCTGCACACAGACCTCGTAGAAGCTTTTCTGATCGAGTGCATTGACCTTGACCGTGCTGCAAGGTTTGCATCCGAAAAGATGTTCATAGTAGTTGGAAATTTTTCTGTCATTTCGCTTCTGCTTTGCATTGTAACGCTCAGTCGATTCAGCAAAAAGCTGTTCATACGCTTCCGCTATCGGTTGACGAATAAACGTCACGTTATTTTTCATTCGATTGCGGTCAACATTCTCCGCAATGAAGTCACGATTATTATGGGCAAGAGAACCTTTACCTTGCCCAAAAGATATACTTTTTTCTTTCATATTTTCGCCTTTCTTTTTCATTGGATTTGCTTCTCTCTGTCTATGAAATCCAATCAGATTTTACATGAACATCACTTCCTTTCCTGACCGCTGAAGCGGAGTTAGCCCTCTTGGGCTTTGATGTGCAAGCACGATTACAACAGCGAATGCGCTGTTTGTAACTCCATAGTACTTCCGACAGCCCTACAGACTATCAGAAGAACTATGTCGCTCTGCGAGGCTAATCGGCTGGCGGAGCAGCCGAAAATGTGGCGCGATCATGCTGAAATCCGCATTACAATTTTTCAAAATCAGCTTTTAAAAAATGCAAAATTCACGCATGATTTACTGCTCAAAATTGAACTGCTGTCTGCGCCGTTACAGGCTATCTGAACTCGGACAAAAATGTCCATGTTCAGAATCGCCACACGTCTTTGATGATGCGTGTCAGCTTGTGACGGTTGTGACAGCTTTTTACATACCGCCCCCACTCTCTAAAAACCGTCACAGCCGACACGAACTGTCACGCCTGAAAATGAAATTCAAGTTTTCTGCCATCATGTGAACGACAGCTATGATATCTGATATGATATTCATTCAACAGTCTGCCTGCGTTGACGTTCAGTTTTTTTGTCAAAGCGTTGACAGGAATTTCTATTTTCAAAAGCTGTGAAAGCTCCGTTGCCGAACCTGACCACATCGGGTTATCTACTGTTACGATTTCAGAAATTTCGTCAAGCAGAGGTTCAGGCGGTTCTTTCCAAAGCTCCGTTTCAGCACGTTCAAGTTCCCAGATCAATTTTTCAGGATTGCGGGTCAGATGCAGCTTCTGATCTTGTTGGTCACGCCCTGAGATTTCAAGCACTGCCGTACCCGAAGTACGCTTTTCTTTGTGGAGCAGAAATGCTCCGTCAGCAGCTCCGAGCAATCCGTTTGTGCCTGAAATCATATCGAACTTATCATCAGACTGTTGCTTTCTGGTATGGTGTACCAACAGCAGACAGATTCCATATTCATCCGCAAATTGTTTGAGCTTTGTGATGATCTCATAATCATTCGCATAGCTGTATGAATCGCCGCCGACTTCACGCACTTTTTGCAGTGTATCAATGATAATTAGCGAAGTGTCTGGATATGAATGCAGAAAGCCTTTTAACTGTTCATCAAGACCGTTTCCGAGCTGACGGGCAGTTGTTGAGAAATACAGCCTGTCTGTGCTTTCCGTTCCGAACATTCTGTACAGCCGTTCCTGCAAACGCTTGTAGTCATCTTCAAGTGCAAGATACAGCACCGTTCCTTGGCGAACAGCGTAATCCCACAACGGCTGACCTGTGCTGACATGATAGGCAAGCTGTGCCATGAAAAAGCTCTTGCCAAGCTTAGGCGCACCAACAAAAAGATATGTGCCTGGGTAAAGCAGCCCGTCAATGATTGGTGGCTGCTTTGTATAGACGCAGTTGTAAAGCTCGTTCATGTTGATCGTAGGAAGATAACTCGGATCAATCGAACGCAAAAGCTGTCTCTGCATTTCGTCAAAATAATCACATGAAGTATTGCAATCTTCCATGTTTTCTGATATAATATCTGTAGTGTTGTGAATTGGCTGCCCGACCTCTGCGCCAACAGAGGTCATAGGGGCGGTCATTTCTTTTTCTTCGGTCATTCTCTTTCTCCTTTCAGACCATTCATTGTAACTGTGATAAGCTGTATCGTGGACAGCAGCTCATCGTCCACGGCAGAGCCGTTCTCTATTCTTTTCAGCTCGCTGAGGACTTCGGCAAGCTGATTTTTCAGAGCTTTATACACTCTCGGATTGCCCTGCACGATCACATCACGACACAGCAGCCGCTTCACGATGTAGTCCTGCTTGGTAAGTCCTGATAATGCAACAGCCGAATTTATCAGCTGATCTTCTTCGGGCGATACTCTGAAACCGATCGTTCTTGCTCTAAAACGTCCCTTGCTGTCAAGATTTTTTGCTGACACCATCTTCATCTCCCTCTGTATCATCGCTTCTCAGGTTGCTGAGTCTGTCCGCCATTTCGTTCTGTGTACTGGGAAACAGGTGAGCGTAACGATAAGTAATATCAATACTCTCGTGACCTACTCTATCTGCAATTGCAACGGCCGAGAAGCCCATTTCAATGAGCAGAGAGATATGCGAGTGTCTGAGGTCATGAATGCGGATACGCTTCACTCCCGATTCTTTCGCCCCTCTGTCCATTTCGTGATGCAGATAGCTCTTGGTTATCATGAACATACGGTCATGTTCTCCGATACCGTAGAGCTGACCGATGAAATCCTGTATCTCCTGAGAAAGAAAACCAGGCATCTTCACAACACGGTTGCTCTTGGCTGTTTTCGGATCGGTGATAATATCCTGCCCCTTGATACGCTGATAGGACTTTGTGATAGATACCGTCTGCTTCTCAAAGTCGAAATCGGCAGGCGTGAGGGCGAGAAGTTCACCCTCACGGATTCCACACCAATAGAGCATTTCAAAAGCATAGAAAGAAACAGGCTTGTCCATCATGACCTCTGCGAATTGTTTGTACTCCTCCTGTGTCCAGAACAGCATCTCTCGGTTCTTCGCTTTCCCCATATTGCCTGCCTTGGCTGCGGGATTGCTCGGAAGTCCGTAAAACTTGACTGCATAGTTGAACACAGCACTGAGCTGATTGTGGAGCGTTTTCAGATACACAGGCGAATAGGGCTTGCCTGTCTTGGTCGAACCTTCGAGCATTTCATTCTGCCACGCTATCACGTCTTTGGGCTGAATGTCGCACATCTTTCTTTTCCCGAAGAACGGGATCAGCTTTGTGCGGAGGATATGCTCCTTGGTGTGCCATGTATTGTCTTTCAGACGCTTCTTCATATCTTCAAAATATATCTCCGAAAAGCTCTCAAAGGTCATATCAAGGCTGGATTCCGTCTTATTCATCTGCTCACGCTCCCACGCCTGAGCTTCTTTCTTTGTGGAGAAACCACGCTTCTGTGTCTGCTTGCGTTCTCCATGGCTGTCGGTGTAGCGGTAGATCACACGCCACTTGCTGCCGTCCTTGTAGACTGACATCGTATCACTTCCTTTCGCTGTCCTCAGCAGAACCGCCGTAGCAAGTCCTTTCGAGGAAGTATTGTCTGTTTACTCTGCCTGAGATCGTGATATATCCCTTGGCTTCAAGCTCTTTGTTGAGCTTCTGCACTATCTTATATGCATAGGACTTGGATACATCAAGCTCCCTGGCAACATCTTCTACTCTCATAAAATTTTTATCTGTCATTAAGAGTATCTCCTTTCTCTAACTTAACTCTAAATCGTTAAGTTTTGATTATATTATACTAAACAGATACCGTTATGTCAAGTATAAAATTACTAAACATTTTTATTTCTACTATCTTGACAAACACTAAGCATATATGTTATAATTGATTTGTGAAATATGGCGGCGCAGATCGTCAGCCGATTGAAAATGGAGGGCAACAATATGGCAATAGGAGAGAGAATTAGGTTTATCAGAAACCTCAGAGGTATGACGCAGAAGTTCTTGGGCTTGCAGGTCGGCTTCTCGGAACGGACAGCCGATATTCGTATGGCGCAGTATGAATCCGGGTCGAGAACACCCAAGGCTGACCTTGTAGAGCAGCTTGCCGATGCACTTGACGTATCGACCGAAGCTCTGAACGTTCCAAACATCGACAGTTACACCGGGCTTATGCACACGCTGTTTGCTATGGAGGACTTATACGGCTTCAAGGTCGACCGTCTGGACGGTGAAATATGTATCCGTATCAACAGGCAGAACGGCTCGACCTTTGCGAAGATGACAGGACTGTTCGAACCCTGGGAGGAGATGGCTCAGAAGTACCGCAATGGAGAGATCAGCCGTGAGGAATATGACCAGTGGAGGTACAGGTATCCGAGATCAGAAGCAGAGCGAAACGAAAAATGCTTGAAAGAATATAGAGGAGAGTAAATATATGTATACAGTTTCCGAACGTGATATGTTAATGTCAATTATTGCTGTTCTTGAAGATGATAATAAAACCGATTTATCAGCTATTTTACAAGTTTCAAAGTTTGTATACGAACCTCAATATGAATTCTCAGGCATAATATCATACCAGCATAACCTATATGCAAGTTTACGTGTACCAATAAAATGTAGGAAAATAGTTCAAGATAATCTTTCTACGCTGTCAAATATAGCCTGTGATTTGTATATTGATGATGAAGATTATTACTTTAGAGGAATAAACAATGTTGGAATCCTTCCAATACAAACTGAGGATATAGAATATGAAAACAAACGCTTCGTTTTGGAGAAAGACAGTATCTTCTCCAATTTCATAAAATTTGTTATCAATAATCAAGAATTAAACGATCTACAGAAGAAGTACTTATTTGAAGCTTGCGAATGCGGAGAAAACAATAATTTGCTTTCAGCTACAGTAATGTTGGGTGCTTCTGCTGAAATGTTACTATTAGATTTATGTGATGCATACAAGAATTACCTGGATAAGCAAGACGATGCAACAAAAGCAGATACGTTTGAAAAAAAAGTTGTAAAAGCAAGATGTGCTCATGATAGATTAACAGAATTTCTAAAACGTGCCAATGCAGATAAAGAACACTTTATGAATCTTGGATTTGAAGATATTAATATGAATTTTAATTTCTTTGACATCATCAGAAAAACAAGAAATAATAGTGGACACCCAACAGGTAATAACATAACAGTTGAGCAGTTTAAAATGATACTAACAAGTTATCAGCACTTTCTTCCCATAGTACTGAAAGCTATAAAAGAATTGAACAAATAACAAAAAGAGCTATCCGATTCAAATACGAATCAGATAGCTCTTATCTTTTCAGACAGAATATTTATCACTGTTGCCGATAATAAAGAAATGTTGCCAAATCGTTGCCATTCAGCTTAACTATGCCACGAAAAACGCGGTATTACGCTGTTTCAACAAGCGTTTGTATTATTCCCACTCAATAGTAGCAGAAGGCTTTGGACTGAGGTCATAGAGAACTCTGCAAACGCCCGGAACTTCAGCAAGAATACGATCGGTTATCTTTTTGAGGATAGCCCAGTCAAGCTCAGGAACAGTAGCTGTCATAGCATCAACAGTATTAACTGCACGGATAATTACCGGCCAGTCAAAAGCTCTCTTGCCGTCACGAACGCCTGTTGAACGGAAATCAGGAACAACAGTAAAGAACTGCCAGATCTTGGATGTAAGGTCAGCATTGTCAAATTCCTCACGGAGAATAGCATCTGCCTCACGGAGAGCATTGAGTCTGTCACGGGTGATAGCACCGAGGCAGCGTACACCAAGACCAGGGCCCGGGAATGGCTGTCTGTCAACCATATTTGCAGGAAGACCAAGAGCACGTCCAACAACACGAACCTCATCCTTGAAAAGAAGACGGATAGGTTCAACAAGTTCAAACTGCATATCCTCAGGGAGACCGCCTACGTTATGATGAGCCTTTACGCCGTCGCTTTCGATGATATCAGGATAGATAGTACCCTGTGCGAGGAATGAGATACCTTCAAGCTTTCTTGCTTCTTCATCGAAAACCTTGATGAATTCGCCGCCGATTATCTTACGCTTTGATTCAGGTTCTGAAACACCTGCAAGAAGGTCGAGGAAACGGTCTGTAGCGTCAATGTAAATGAGGTTAGCATCAAGCTGGTTCTTGAAAACTTCAATAACCTGTTCGCTTTCGCCTTTTCTCATAAGTCCGTGGTTAACGTGAACGCATACGAGCTGTTTTCCGATAGCCTTGATGAGAAGTGCTGCAACAACTGAGCTGTCTACGCCGCCTGAGAGTGCGAGGAGGACTTTCTTGTCGCCTACCTGTTTGCGTATCTCTGCTACCTGTTCAGCAATGAAAGCTTCTGCAAGTGCAGGAGTGCTGATTCTTTCCATGGATTCCGGTCTTGTGTTGTTCATGTATATTTCTTCCTTTCGATATGGTATGGATCGACGTAAAATCAATACATACCGTAAAATAATTGATGATCTGCATAAGAAAGCCTATCATCAAAAGAAAAGCCATGAAATAATTATATCACAAAAATCAGTCATATTCAATAGAAAAATGAGATTTTTTTATAGAAATAAACGAGGACGGCGCTAAACCGTCCTCAGAGAAGTGATTATTCAAGTCCAAGCAGTCTTTTCTGTACTGCAAGAGCATCAAGATTTGTGATGCCGCTGCCCTTGTCGGCAATATCACCGTTGATAATGCCCTGAGCAGTTATACCTTCTGCGCTTCTTAAACCATATTTGTCAGGATTTACTGCTGACTGCATTATCATTACAACGTCTGCCATATTCATACTGCCGTCGATATTTGCATCGCCCTCCATGCCGTCAACGAAAACGTGTTCGGAGCAGTAGTAATAGTCATCATCTGTCAGCATACGTGCCAGTTCTGTCGTTATCCCTTCGGTGAATATCTCATAATCTCCGCTGAAAAGATCCTTCATGAACTCATAGTTCATAAAACTGCCTCTTGATGCTTCATCATCATTGTTGATTTCAAGTCTGAAATTATATTGCCTTTTTTCTGATCTGCCGGTTTTGAAACTGATATCAGGATACTTGGCTGTGATTTCTTCGGGAGTGATATTGCCTTTGAAATTGAGTGAAGATACATTGATATAGTTTACCGTATCTTCATAAACCCTGTAATGATTGTCTATGCAGAGGACATTGTCCTGTTCTTTTACACAGTTGATGAAATCCTGTACATGATGATTGCCGGGTGTATTAACTGTTATTGAATATTGTGAACCGTTTTTTTCATACAAAACACGAACGCCTGTTTCATCCTCTATTTCACTTATCGGAAGTTCTGTGCCGTCCTTTACGGTGACAACAGTTTCCATGGTACAGAGATATATGCCGTGAAGTTTGTTATTCGTGTCAAGCGTGATCATAAGATTTTCATACATACACGGATAATCCTTGTTTGTGGAAAAAAGCCCGATGCTTTCTCCTGACAGATGACCTATGACTTCATCAAGCGTAAAGGCTTTGTAATTGTAACCTCCATCATCATCCTTTAATCCCCCGATTACCTGAACTGTCGGAGAATTATAGGACAAAAGTTCTGCATTTGCTGTCGGAATGACTGAACAAGTACAAACTGCCGCCATAACTGCTGCGGAAACAATAGCTGTTGATTTTTTCATAGTGATACCTCCCATTGATGTGTATTTTCAGAGACTGCTGTTTTGCCTCTTTCACTGCTTTGTCGTAAACAAACAATGATTTGTCGAAGCAAATCTTGAAAAAAATTTTTTTGTCTGATATAATTAAGGTAACTTCGACAAAACAGTATGAATAAACGACTAAGTAATAAAAGAAATACTCTTTTTATTTGAAAGGAGGTCACTATGGACAACGGTGCTTGCTGTTACCACCGTTTCCTTTCGGGTGACAAGGACGGACTTGCCGATATCATGCGTATCTACAGGGACGGACTGACCTTATATATAAACAGTATGGTTCATGATATGCACACCGCCGAGGAACTTATGGAGGACACTTTCGTTAAGCTGTATGTGAAAAAACCGAAATTCAGCGGCAAAAGCTCATTCAAGACATGGCTCTACTCCATTGCAAGATTTACCGCTGTTGACTGGCTGAGAAAGAATGCTAAAGCGGCTGATGCACCTATTGACGAGGCGTATGACCTGTCTGACAATGTGAATATCGAGCATGACTTTGTGAAAAATGAGGAAAAGTCCATGCTGAGAAAAGCCATACTCAAACTTAAACCCGAATACGGACAGGTGTTGTTTCTGAAATATTTTGAAGAATTTACCAATGACGAAATTGCAGATATAATGAAGAAATCAAACAAACAAATACGTGACCTGTTGTATAATGCCTCAAAGGCACTCAAAAATCTGCTTGAAAAGGAGGGATATGTGTATGAAAAGCTATGACGAGACTATTGCAAGCGTTTTTGCAAAGGGTGATGCAATAATTGCCGAAAAAAAGCACAGAATGGCAGTCATAAGACGCTTTTCTCTTTCTGCATCAGGCATATGCGCTGTACTTCTTGTCAGCATCGGAATATGGAAAAACAGTGCGCTGAATACTCCTCCCGAAAAGGATGCAGGCAAAGAACAGTCAGGCATAATTGCCGAAACTACAGATATACACACAGTTCTGACCACAGCCGCAGTTCACGAAACAACGTTAGTGAATACCACAAAATCAACTTCATGCACAGCATCTGCTTCAATTGCCGCTGATACATCATCAGGCACAACAAGCATTGTCACTACAGCCGAAGCAGTAATTTCAGATGCGGAAATACAGACTGCTCCCCAAACAAGCCTGACAACTGTCACACAAACTTCCACAGTATCTGCATCCGATACCGTTACCGAAACGCAGACTACAGCAGAAACGAACGAAATCACCACTGTTCATACCACAGCAACAGCAAGTATACAGGAAAGCGGCGAAGAAATAGCTTTTGTGACAACTACAAAAGCCGAGATTATACCTGTAACAAAACAGACTACTTCCCCCTGTTCCGTGACAGATATTGAAAGTTATCCTGTTCAGACTTCAATACGCTATGATTCACTTGAAACAGAAAACAGCGGAACAACTTATATTGCAGCAGCACACTCCGAACTATCTGATGCTAAAAAAAGAAATGCGGGTATCGGAACTTTGCACGGAGTAATTATTCCGTCTTTTGAAAAAACCAATGTTTCAGCAAGAGTATGGAGGATAAATAACATCAGCCCACTGTTTGCTCTTGCGGCAAAAGACACTGATTCAAAAATATATACAGTTTTTCTGAATGAAAAATATTCATGTCAGACATTCGGCGAACTGCTGACCGATATTGATGCGTCAAATGAACTGAAAATCAAATCAGTACAGTACAGATATAAAGGCAGAAAACGTAACAGCTCTGCTGATATAATCAGCCTTCTGGCTAATCTTTCCGATGCACCGTGTGTACCGCCTGAAACTGCGGAATTGTCTGATGTTTGCGTTACTGTTGTATTCGATATGCCGCTGATCGGAGCATACAATTCGGACATCTATGTGACCGAAAACGGATATATAGCTACTCATTTCATTCCGTCAGGTCAGTATTTCTATATCGGCAGGGACAAAGCTGCTGAACTTGTCGATGCGCTGAGATAAACGGCTTTTGCCGTAAGAACAAGAATATCCCCATGCACAAGCACGGGGATATTTTTATATTGATACATAATCAGCATTTCGGTTATAGTTCATGAGATGCTCATCAATGACATTTTTGTCTGTGTCATCACCTATCACTATCAGTACGGACTGTCCGTTATCTGTCGGCGATATTTCCGTCTTATCCTTTACGGCATTCACTCGCACCCAGCCGTTTTCACAGGGAAGTGAACCTTTTATGCGATATATCCTGCCGCATCTGCCGTCACTCATGATACTGCTTATGACTTCGGATATCTTGTCTGCGGGGATATCGATATTCATGAAATAATGAACAGTGCTTTTTATATCCTCAAAGCTGTATTTCTTGATATACCGTGAATTTCTGTATCCTGACGATGCAAGTACACTAAAATCTTCATCTGTCAGGCTATCCCATTTCTTTGACAGGACATCTCCCCTGCCAAGCTGTCTGTCGCATTTTATTTCCGCAAGTGAACGGTTTATATGTGCAAGCAGTCTTTCGGCAGTTTCATCTGCGTCAGCATTTTCATCAAGCTTGCTTACCAGTACCTTTCCGCAGTCTGCCGCCTCCGATGCAAGAAGATATTCCATCTGCTCTGTCATTCTGTCAGCCATATCAGCTTCAGCTATTGTAATAATGCTTCCTGCCGTATACCACCTGTCTATCGGCGATTCATAGAGAATATCAAAAAATTCGTCCATGTCAAAAATACCTGACGGCTCAACGATAACACGGTCAAAATTCTGCATACCAAGAGAAATAAGCTGTGTTTTAAAGCGGCGTTTGTGGCAGTCATGATCTCCGCCGCCCATTATCATCTCAATGGTGCAGTTTTCACTTTTTATGTCCTGAAGCATGACCATATCCGCATTTACCGCTCCGAAATCATTTACAAGAACTGCCGTCTTTTCTCCTCTGCGTGAAAGATATTCCGCATATTTTCGTATGAATGTCGTTTTTCCTGAACCTAAAATACCCGTAACAAGGTCAATTTTTGTCATTTGCTGCCCCTTTCAGTGCAAAGAAATCCTTCATGGAATGCTTTTTCATAACAAAATATGCAATGGTCATCAATCCGCCTGTTACTGCCCAGCTAACAGGATATGTTATCATTAGAACATCAAAATCAGTATGGGCTTTGAATATTGTGTATACCCATAAAATTCTCACGCCGCAGATTCCTCCCGTGCAGATAAGGGCAGGAATAAGAGAATGTCCGTAGCCTCGCATACAGCCTGAACTTATCTCTATCACCACGTTCAGCACCTCCGCAAGAAGTATGTACCTCAGACGAACTACTCCCATGCTTATTACATTCGGATCGTCATTGAATATCAGCAGCAGATACTTTCCAAATATCAGTATTATCGTACACATAGCCGCTGTAAATCCCAGATCAAGAAGAAGTGACAGCTTTGTTGCCTTAAGACAGCGGTCAGGTTTTCCTGCGCCGTAATTCTGTCCCACGAATGTTGTACAAGCCTGTCCGAACGCATTAATAACATAATATGCAAATATCTCTATGTTGAATGCCGCAGACGATGCCGCCATAATATCCTCGCCAAGCTTGTTTATCGACGACTGGATTATCATATTTGAAATTGCAAAAACCATACCCTGCAAACCTGCCGGAAGTCCTATCCTTATCATTTCTTTCAGCGTATGCCTGTCTATTGTAAGAGCTTTGAAGCTGAAATGCACAGCTGAATCCTCATGCATGAGAAACCATATCAGAAGCGCAGAGCTTATAAGGTTTGCGATTACTGTTGCGAGTGCTACGCCGTTTACCGTCATTTTCAGCACTATAACAAAGAAAAGATTGAGTATTACATTTATTATTCCCGATACAAGCAGACATATGAGCGGCGTTCTTGTATTGCCTCTGCTCCTGAATATGGCTGACGAAAAGTCATACAGCAGTATTACAGGCATTCCTGCAACATATACCCTGAAATACAGCAGTGCCATGTCAAATACATTTTCAGGTATCGACATTATCCCAAGCAATGGTCTGGAGATAAACTCGCACAGCACGGCAAAGAATATACCGCTGAGGAATGCGAATAACAGCGCTGTATGTACCGCCCTTTTTACTCCGTCCATCCGCTTCTGTCCGATGAATTTTGCAATTACTACGTTTGCGCCTATGGATATACCCGTAAAAAGACTGATTATCAGTGCGGTTATCGGCGAATTACTGCCTACTGCCGCCATTGCATTCTTGCCGACAAACCGTCCCACTACCGCAATATCAGCCGCATTGAAAAGCTGCTGCAGTATGCCTGTTGCCGCAAGCGGAAGGGCAAATTTCAGTATCTTGTCCCCCATTGAACCGTTCAGCATATCCATTTCTTTTGTCTCTGTTTTCATGCTCATGCCTCCATAATTTCACTTTTCGTTTCAATTATACCACTTTTAAATAAGAAATAAAACCGGTTTTTCACATCTTGTAGACATATGCATATTTTATAGATTATTGTCGATTTTTATTATTGTATTTTTCCATATGCAATGCTATAATTGTCTATGAAGTTATATTTCTTTCGGAGGTCATTATGAACATCAGAAAATTATTTTCAGCTTTTCTGTCAGCATCTTTTCTGCTGACTGCTGTTCCGCTTTCATCATATGCTGCATCAAAGCAAAATATGGACTATAACAATGACAATTATGTTGACATTTTTGACCTTATCACCGCACGTCAGAATTCAGCATCAGAAAATGAACTTTCCCGTCTTGGAAGTTTTCTTCTCGGTGAAGATATCAGCATTGAAAATTTAGGTGATTATGCCCTTATCTGGAGCGATGAATTTGACGGCAATGCCCTTGATATGGAAAAATGGTCATACGAACTCGGCAACTGGAAACTTGACGAAAACGGAAATTATATAACAAACGGCTGGGGAAACAACGAACAGGAATTCTATACCGACCGCAATGAATCCGTAAATGACGGCATCCTCACAATTTCCGCAAAACACGAAAACTATACCGATGAAGTTCAGGGAAGCTATGAATATACTTCGTCAAGACTGAGCACTCAGCATAAATTTTCAACCTGCGGCGGACGTATTGAGGTACGTGCGAGATGCGATGCAGGCAAATCCCTCTGGCCTGCAATATGGATGCTCCCAGAGGACAGCGTATACGGCGGCTGGGCGGCTTCAGGCGAGATCGATATCATGGAAGGCTGGGGCAGTACTCCCGAAAAGATCTGCGGTACTATTCATTTCGGCGATGTATGGCCGAACAATACCTATCTCACCAACGATTATTTCTTTGAAAACGGCGACTCCACCAAAAACTGGCATACATACAGTGTTGAATGGGACAGCTCGGAAATGCGCTGGTATGTTGATGACAAGCTGTACAGCACGCAGTCTGAATGGTATTCCGCAAACAGGACTTCCCCCGCACCTTTTGACCAGAACTTCTACATTATCCTCAACCTTGCGGTAGGCGGCCATTTTGACGGAATCGACGGAATCTACGGTGATCCGAACACTTTTGCAGACGGCGATAAGCATTTCGATATCGACTATGTTCGTGTCTATGACAAGGTCACTGACGATTTCCGACCGACTGAAATATCATCAGCCGCTCTCGGCTCTTATTTTGAAGGCTCAGAGGCTTCACTCTCAAACATGGAAGGCTGTTCGGTTTTCAGCATAAACAACGTAGGTACGCTTGAATACGGTGTTATGGGACTTATCCGTGCACAGTCCGTTCATGCAGGCGAAACGTGGAACATCAGCTTTGACGTTTCATCAACCAAACAGCGTGACATGATAGTTACCGTTGAGGATACGGCATACAACAGATACCTCGATAAAAAGCTCACTGTTTCACCAAATTCAGAGCATTACAGCTTTGATGTTGCTTTCGGTGCGGATATGTCTGCGGATATCAAATTCCAGCTTGGAAATATCAGTGATTCAGCTTCAATCGGTCAGCACGAGGTCACGGTATCAAATATTGTATGGTCAAAAAAATAAAAAATAACGGAGAATACAGTTTTTTCTGCATTCTCCGTTTTCTTGTTAATCAAATGTAAGCTGATTGCTGTCTCCGAGTTCCTTTGCAGGCTTTCCTGCCGCAGGTACACTCTTTGAACGGTATTTTTCAAGCTGTTCAGTATCTGCTTCATCAATAATACACGCAGACGAAAGAACTGCCTTTTTGCGCAGTGTCATGACCTGTACGCCCTGTGAATCACGGGTAGCCTTCGGAAGTATCATTCCTGTGTTGAAAACAAGTGCATGACCGCTTGAACTTCTCAGTATCATATCGCAGTCTTCACCTACATATACCGCCGCAACAAGCGGTGACTTGTCAGAATAAGCATTTGCAAGCTTACGGCGGTTAGTCTTTGTTTCATAGGATTTCATAGGTACTTTTGCCGCCTTGCCGTTTTCATAGAAGAATATGACATATCCGCTGTAATCCGTAGTCGGAATGAGTGTCCTCAGATTTTCGCCCTCGTCAAATCCAAGCTTGGCAGGGATAAAATCACCCATAACACTTGCCTTTGTATCGTCAAATGCGCTTGCTTTTGACTTGTATGCCTGTGCCTTGTCCGAGAAGAATATAAGCTCGGTCTTGTTTGAAGCCTCAAAGGTCTGCTTGATGAAATCGCCCTCTTTGAGCTTCTGCTCTCCGCTCATTCTGAGTGACTGAGGTGTTATTTTCTTGAAGTAACCGCTGTCGGAAACAAACAGATTAACAGCGTAATCAGGTGTATCATCAATGCTTTCCTCATCATCGGTATCAGACTGATAATAGAACATCGTCTTACGTGGCTTTGAGTAATTCTTTATAACATCACGCAGTTCATTTACGATAATTTTGCGTATCTTCTTTTTGTCACGCAGAATTTCTTCCATTTCAGCGATATCTTTTCTGAGCTGGTCAACTTCCTCGATACGCCTTAAAATGTACTGCTTATTGATATTTCTGAGCTTTATTTCAGCTACAAATTCTGCCTGTACTTCGTCAATTCCAAAGCCTATCATGAGATTCGGAACTACATCCGCTTCATTTTCAGTCTCACGGATAATTTTTATCGCCTTGTCGATATCAAGAAGTATTTTCGACAATGCTTCAAGCAGATGAAGCTTTTCCTTTTTCTTGTTGAGATCATAGAACGTTCTGCGCTCTATGCACATTTCACGGAATGCTGTCCATTCGTTCAGTATCTCACGCACTCCCATTACCTTCGGAGTACCTGCGATAAGTATATTGAAATTGCAGGGATAACTGTCCTGCAAAGGTGTCAGCCTGTAAAGCTTCTGCATGAGTTTATCAGGATCTGTGCCTCGTTTCAGGTCTATGGCTATTTTCAGTCCGTCGATATCAGTTTCGTCACGGATATAGGATATCTCACGTATCTTGCCTGCCTTGACGAGTTCGATTATCTTGTCAATAATGGCTTCAATTGTGGTGGTATACGGTATTTCCGTAATTTCAAGACAGTTGGAAGCCTTGTCATAGCTGTACTTGGAGCGGACTTTAACGCTTCCTCTGCCTGTTTCATATATCTTGCCAAGTTCAGCCTCGTCATAGAACATAAGTCCGCCGCCCGGAAAATCAGGGCCTTTCAATGTGCTGAGAATGTCATGTTCGGGATTTTTCATCAGCGCAATTGTAGTTTCGCAGACTTCCTCAAGGTTGAACGGACAGACGTTGCTTGCCATTGATACTGCAATGCCTGTATTTGAGTTGACAAGAACCGTCGGGAAAGTCGCTGGCAGAAGTGTCGGTTCCTGCATGGTATTGTCGTAGTTCGGGACAAAATCAACTGTTTCCTTGTCAATATCACGGAAAAGTTCATTGCATATCTTTTCAAGCTTTACTTCTGTGTATCGTGGTGCGGCAAAATGCATCTTACTTGAATACTGCTTGCCGAAATTTCCCTTTGAATCGATGAACGGATGCAGAAGTGCTTCATTTCCCCTTGTCATACGGACAAGAGTTTCATATATAGCCTGATCGCCGTGAGGATTGAGCTTCATTGTCTCGCCGACTACATTGGCAGACTTTGATCTCTCCTTGTCAGGGCTTAAAAGTCCCTTTTTGTACATCATATAGAGCAGTTTTCTGTGCGACGGTTTGAAACCGTCGATCTCAGGAAGTGCTCTTGAAATAATAACACTCATGGCATACGGCATATAGTTCTTTTTCAGAGTTTCAGCTATTTTTTCGCTTACAACACTGCCTGAACCTTCAATATATGCTTCATGCTTGAATACTTTTTCTTTTTTCGGAGTTTTCTTTTTTCCGGGCATTTCTATTTCTCCTCATAACATAGTTTCCGAATTATCGGAGAGCGGTGTCAAATCATAACATTTATAGTATATCATATCATGAAAAGTTTGTAAATACCCAAATTGTATTTTTATCTCTTATAATCCGAATACTGAACGGCTATACGGTTCTCAGGATGAATGTCAAATGTATAAAGCGTAAGCACAAACAGCCATTCAAGCGGCTTCATAATTATATATACCACATCCGCACGAGTCTGCGTCGTTATGTATTTCGATATCGGATAGCCGTGCTTATCATAAAATCCACGTACAGCCCTGTGAAACTTCGGCGTTCTCTCCATTATCATATCCTCAAATGCATTTGATGCAAGAAGCTGTCGGTTTACAACTATCATTTCTCCCCTGCGTTTTCCATAACGTACAGGCTTGACAACTTTTTTATGTCCGCCTGCGGCTACTGTACATAGATAATGTCCCATATAATCAACCGGCGGAGGCGGTATCTGTGTTGAAAATGTCCAGTCCGCTGTCATTGTGAATGCTTTGATTATTCCGTCAGTTCCCTGTCCGAACAGCACAAACAGTATCAGCAGTATTACTGCGGCAGGCAGTATCATAATGAAATGAAACATACTCATCTTTGAAAATGTGTTGAGTTTTTTGTCCAGTTTTTTACCAAAACGGAATCTGTAGTTTACATCATGCTCCTCGTTATATTTCAGATGTCCGGCTATATAACGCTTGGCAAATTTTGCCGTCAGCAGTATGATATTGAAAAGATACACTATAAGCGGCAGAATTATCGGCGCATAGTTTTTCAAAAGCTGTATTATATAGAATAAAAAAACGACCTCTGCAATTACTGCAAATCCAAAACAAAGTGCTTCGGGAATCGGCGGAAGTTTTCCCGAATTATTTTTATGAAGAATAAGCAGTGAAATAAGCCCGACTGCAAATGTCAGATAAACCGAAAGACTATGCTCGCTTTCAATAAAATTATGATAGTATCCTATATGTATCGGTTCATTGTATTCACCATATACATTTATAAAACATACGCCGATATAAAACCAGCACAGAATTGCACCGACCGTTATAGTCAGAAATTCTGTTTTTTTCTCGTTCATTCTGAATGGCGCTTGTTTTTTTTCCCTCATTTCTTCATCCATTTTCGGGTAAAAGAATGTAAAATTAACATTGTTTATCGTCACTAATATCGGAAATACAATGCAAAACAGTAGAAATATTATACCTAATATACTCATGATGCACGTCCTTTCTGCGGCATTTTTTCTGTAAATACAGTATACCACAGTTCACATCATTTGTCAATAGAAATTTATCGTTTTTCAATATTATTTTTTCGTTTTGCAGAACAAGCAGACTAAAAAAATACCGCACCGATATTATATAGCATCAGTGCGGCAATATGATTTATAATTTCTTTTTCATGTAGTCAAAACAAAGCTTATCTCCGTTTTCACAGTCAATAATGTGATATTCAGTCTCGGCATATCCGTTTTTCAGATACTTTTGCTTTGCCGAAAGAGATGCGCTGAGTTCTGCACAGTCATACTTCTCAGCCACAAGCTTTTCCGCAAATTCCATAAGGCACTTTCCATAGCCTTTTCCCTGAAATTCGGGAAGAACAAACAGTCGGTTTATCTCATTTCCGTTTACTGTGACAGTACCTGTATCGGTATTCCCGTCATTTATGAGATATACCTCCCCTGCCTCAATATCACGCAGGATATTCTCCTCACGATGATGAGCAAGAAAGAAATCAACTGCTCCTTTCGGATAATAATGAGGATAGACTGCTTTTATTGTTTCATATGTTATTTTTTTTACTGCTTCAATACTGCTTTTTTCTGCCCTGTATATTTTCATAGCTTAACTGATATCCGCAAGTTCAAGATAATCCGCACCGAACTGCGAAATATAATCCTTTCTGCCCTGAAGATCATCACCCAGAAGCATTTCAAAAACTTCAGCCGATTCCTCGATATCCTCGGCTGTTACCTTGATAAGCCGCCTTGTATCGGGATTCATTGTTGTAAGGCTCATCATGTCAGGTTCATTCTCACCAAGACCTTTCGAGCGCTGTATGGTATGCTTTTTGTCGCCTATCTTATCGATAATTCGCTGTTTTTCCTGTTCCGTATATGCAAAATAGGTCTTTTCCTTTGTGTTTATCTCAAACAGCGGAGATTCTGCAATATAGACATAACCCTCGCTGATAAGCGTAGGTGTCAGCCTGTAGAGCATGGTCAGGATAAGCGTTCTTATCTGGAAACCGTCAACATCGGCATCGGTACAGATAACTATCTTGCTCCAGCGGAAATTGTTTATGTCAAAGTTGGAAAGTTCCTTGTTTGCCTTTGTAGTTACCTCTACGCCGCATCCAAGAACCTTTATCAGGTCTGTGATTATCTCACTCTTGAATATCTTGGAATAATCGGCTTTAAGACAGTTCAGTATCTTGCCTCGTACAGGGATAACTGCCTGAAATTCGGCATCTCTGGCAAGCTTTACAGAACCGAGAGCCGAGTCGCCCTCCACGATATATATCTCACGTCTTGAAGTATCCTTTGTACGGCAGTCAACAAATTTTTCTACCATATTTGAAAGGTCAATACTGCCTGTCAGCTTTTTCTTGACGTTGAGCCTTACTTTTTCGGCATTCTCACGGCTTCTCTTGTTTATGAGTATCTGTTCGGATATCTTCTGTGCCTCATCGGGATTTTCTATGAAGTATACTTCAAGCTGATGACGCAGGAACTCCGTCATGGATTCACGTATAAACTTGTTTGTAATAGCCTTTTTGGTCTGGTTCTCATATGAAGTCTGCGTGGAAAATGATGATGACACAAGCACAAGACATTCATCAACGTCATTATATGTTATCTTGCCCTCATTTTTCTGATAGCCGTTGTTCTGCTTGATAAATGCATCTATCTGGGCTACGAATGCACGCTTTACAGCATCTTCAGGTGAACCGCCGTGTTCAAGATAGCTTGAATTATGATAATATTCCGTCAGCTTGACCTTGTTTGAAAATGTGACTGCAACATCAAGCTTTACTTTGTATTCAGGCTTGTCCTCACGGTCACGTCCACGTTTCTCGGCTGTCCAGTGCTGAATCGTGGTCATTGCATTCTCTCCGACTATTTCGCCTACATAGTCTGTAATGCCGTTTTCATAGATGAATTCCTGTTCGTCAAATTTTCCCGATTCGTTTTCGGTACGCAGTACAAAAAGTATATTCGGATTGACAACTGCCTGACGTTTGAGGATATCGCAGAAATAATCATCAGAAACATCGATATCGGTGAATACTTCAAGATCAGGTCTCCAGCGTGTTTTGGTACCTGTCTGCTTTTTTTTGCAGGCTTCTTTTTTCAGTCCGCCCACATTCTCGCCTTTTTCAAAATGAAGATTATATTTAAAACCGTCACGGACAACTTCAACATCCATGAATTCAGAAGAAAACTGTGTCGCACAAAGACCAAGACCGTTCAGACCGAGAGAATATTCATAAGATTCCGCAGAATCGTCATATTTTCCGCCTGCATAAAGCTCGCAGTAGACAAGTTCCCAGTTATAACGCTGTTCATTATTGTTGAAATCTACAGGACAGCCTCTGCCGAAATCCTCTACCTCTATGTCATGATTGCGGTAATGAGTTATGATTATCTTATTTCCGTAGCCTTCACGGGCTTCATCGATAGAATTGGATATTACCTCAAAAATCGAGTGCTCACAGCCGTCAAGTCCGTCAGAACCGAATATGACCGCCGGGCGTTTTCTGACCTTGTCAGCGCCTTTGAGCATGGTAATACTGTCGTTGCCGTAATCTTTTTTCTTTGCCATTTCTACTCTGCCTTTCGTCATTGTATTAAGTACGTTTTCTATTCTACCACATTTCTTTTATATTTGCAAGTGAAACTTAAAAAAACTGTTTCAGGACATATTTCTCTGCCGTTCCCGTTTTGTCACATATCCTGCGCATAACCCTGTGAACATTCCTGCGATACAGCCTGAAATAATGAGTATCGGATAATTCACAAGCACTGCCGCTGAACGCATCATCACCACAGCGGCAATTATCTGCCCTGTATTGTGAAGGAGTGCGCCGCATATACTGCACAGCCACATATAGTTTTCAGGAATTATCCTTTTCAGCAGAAGCATTCCCGAAAGACAAAGCAATGCCCCTGAAAGGCTGTAGATAATCACGGAAAAATTGCCGCAGAATACTGAACCAAGCATCACCCTCGCAAGCACTATAAGAAATACTTCCTTTGCGGAGTATTTATAAACCGCATAGACTGTGATTATGTTAGCAAGTCCCAGTTTTACGCCCTGAACCGGCGATAAATCTGGTATTCTCAGTTCTATCACAAATATGATGAGTGCGGCGGCTGTAAGCATCGAAAGTTCGGCGATTCTCTTTGCTTTCATGTTTCACCGTCCTCGGCAAATCTGATAACAAGCTTATGCGGCAGGCAGACTATCGGCATATGTTCCGAACGAAGCACTCCTGTATGCACGCAGGTCTTGTCAGGGCAGTCTGCATTAATTACCCTGATAGTACCGTCAGATATTTTTATTTCATTCCAGCCGCCGTTCGGGCTTTCGATACGGAATGTTCTGTCAGTTTCTTTGCTCAGGTCAAGAGTATACAGCACCTTATTATCCTGAACTATCTCAACAGCTGTACATTCTGCTGTCCTGTAAAATATCGCCGCTGTAATGACTGCGCTGACAAACAGAAATATGACTATAAACAGGCAGATTTTCACACTCTTAGTCATGCCGTATCACCTCCGCAGGCATATCACTGGTATTGGTAAATATTTCAGCTATGCCCTCAGTGAGATAAATTTTCCTGTCATCCGTCACAAGTATCATATCAAAATCACTGCTGTTTCTCCACAAATCAATAGCCTTATCCTTTCCCATAACGAAAATGGCGGTTGACAATGCATCACATTCCGTGCCATTATCACCAATAACAGTAGCCGATACTATTCCGTTATCCGCAGGATATCCGTCCGCAGGATCAAGAATATGCCAGTACATTTTTCCCTCATCATAAAAACAGCGCTCATAATTGCCTGACGTAATTACAGCTTTTTCACCTATTTCAAGTTCACATATGTTTTTATCAGATTCAAAAGGACTTCGCACCGCTACTTTCCATTTTGTGCCGTCAGGCTTTTCGCCCAACGTCTGAACATTGCCACCGAGGTTGATGACTGCCGAGCTTACGCCGTTTTCTTTCAGTTTATCAATAACCATATCGCCTGTATATCCCTTTGCGGCAGAACCGAGGTCTACCTGAAAGTTTTCAGGAATTTGTATGATATTTCCATCAAGCTGAATATTTTCATATCCCACATTTTTCAGCAGCACAGCTATTTTTTCATCTTCGGGAACACGAAAACTGCTGTCAATGAATCCCCATTCCTTTACAAGCGGAAACATTGTAATGTCAAGCGCTCCGTCTGTTCTGCGGCTTATTTCATTTGCTCTGCGGATTATTTCAGCCACATTTTCAGTCACTTCAACTGATTCACTGTCAGCAGAATTCAGCCTGTAAATACAGCTTTCCTCATTGGTAACTGATAATTCACTGTCAAGCTGATATATGAGATTTTCACATTCCAGAACTGCATTTTCAGCATTTTCGCCGTATGCCCTGACTGACATATACGTATCCATTGCAAAAATATCACGGCTGTATGCTTTGCTTTCTCCGCAGCCTGACATAAAAATGAGCATCAGCGGAACAATAAATATAGATTTTCTCATTTATTGAATGAACCTATTTCAATTAAATTGCCTTCGGGATCGGCTATATAGCACGTTCTCTGTCCCCACGGTTCAGTTGTCGGCGGCATTACAGGCACTGCACCATTTGATACGGCTTTCTCAAACTGAACATCAACATCAGCAAATGAATCTGCCTGTAATGCAATCTCATAATGACCATTCAGCCCTTTTACATATTCATATGTTTTGTCTGTCATCTTCTCAAAATCCGTCCTTCTGTAAAGCAAAAAAAGCGTACCGTCCTTTTCAAGGAAAACATTTGATGTTTCGTCATCTTCCTTAATTTCAAATCCGAGGACATCCCTGTAAAATCGTACCATAGTTCCCATATCTTTTACAAAAATTCCGAATCCGTCAAGTTTCATGATTATCCCTCCATTATTTTATAATATAGCTTATTATATCATGTTCTGAATAAAAAGTAAAGGTCACTTCCGAGTTGTTTCAGAAGTGACCTGATAATTATTTGAGAAGTGACTTTCCTGTCATTTCGGCAGGCTGCGGAACTCCCATGATATCGAGCATTGTAGGTGCAAGATCAGCAAGTACGCCGCCGTTGGCAAGTTTTCCCTCAACGCCTACAGCAATAAGCGGAACAGGATTTGTTGTATGTGCTGTGAACGGACTGCCGTCAGCTTCCATCATCTTGTCTGCATTGCCGTGGTCTGCTGTGATAAGAGCTGCGCCGCCCTTTGCAAGAATAGCATCAACCATTCTGCCTACACATTCGTCAGTAGCCTCAACTGCCTTTACAGCCGCATCAAAAATGCCTGTATGACCAACCATATCGCAGTTTGCATAGTTGAGTATGATAACGTCATACTTATCATCTTCAATAGCCTTTACAACTGCGTCACATACCTCATATGCGCTCATTTCAGGCTTGAGGTCAAATGTAGGAACATCAGGTGACTTGATGAGGATTCTGTCCTCACCCTCAAACTGCTTTTCCTCGCCGCCGTTGAAGAAGAATGTAACGTGTGCATACTTCTGTGTTTCGGCAATTCTGAGCTGTGTTTTGCCAAGCTTTGCAAGGTATTCGCCCATTGTCATTGTAAGCTGTTCAGGAGGATATGCAACTGATACATTCGGCATTGTTGCATCATACTGAGCCATACATACAAAATTGAGCGGGAAGAATCCGTTCTTTCTCTCAAAGCCTGTGAATTCAGGATCAACGAATGAACGTGTGATCTGTCTTGCACGGTCAGGACGGAAGTTGAAGAAGATAACACTGTCATCAGCCTTGATAGCTGCGCCGCCCTCGATAACTGTAGGAAGCATGAATTCATCGGTTACTTCGTTTGCATAGGAATTCTTTATAGCCTGAACAGGATCTGTCTCATTTACGCCAATACCGTAAACGAGTGCGGAATAAGCCTTTTCAACTCTGTCCCATGCATTGTCTCTGTCCATAGCATAGAATCTGCCTGAGATAGTAGCAATTTTACCAAGACCGATCTTTTTAAGTTCAGCAACAGTCTGCTCCATATATTCAGCGGCAGATGACGGCGGAACATCACGGCCGTCAAGGAATGCGTGAATGTAAACCTTGTCAAGACCGTTCTTCTTAGCCATTTCAACAATACCGAAAAGGTGCTCCATATGGCTGTGAACGCCGCCCGGTGAGAGAAGTCCCATAAGGTGGAGTGCTGAATTCTTAGCCTTGCAGTTCTCCATTGCGGCAAGTATTGCCTTGTTGCTTTCAAAAGTGCCGTCCTTGATATCCTTGGATATCTTAACGAGCATCTGGTAAACGATTCTTCCTGCGCCGATGTTTGTATGACCAACTTCTGAGTTGCCCATCTGACCGTCAGGAAGTCCTACATCAAGACCGCTTGCGCCGATGATAGTATTCGGGCATTCAGCCATGTATTTGTCTATATTAGGTGTTTTTGCGGCAGCGATTGCGTTGCCGTATGTTTCGGGATTATAGCCGAAACCGTCCATAATAATAAGTGCCACTGGTTTTTTTGACATAAATATTCTCCTTTAAAGAATTAGTAAGAGACACTGTGATAATCCATCATGTCCAGAATACCACAAGTCCTGTTTCATAATTAAAAAGACAGCCTTTGTTTTTATAAATAACAGCATTTTCCATATCAATGTTCAGTGTATTTCTTTCAAGCCAGCTATGAACATAAATCGGAAGTCCTTTTTGCTCCAGATAGGAATACATATATTTCTCAGGAGTTCCTATTTGTTCTTTTTCAATTTCAGACTTATATGAAAATCTTTCTTCCACAAATTCTTCCAGCGATAAGCTGTAATCACTGACAACTCCGCCCTTGGCACTGATGTCGTTTTCCATTTGTTTCATAGTATCAGTATCTGAATGAAAAGCAAGAAAAGCACAAGGACGATAATCCTGTGCCAAAGCCTGCGGCTCTGTGCGAAAAATATAGTCATTGCAGTTTTCAGGCAGTTTATCAGGAAAATCAGAGCATTTTTCAGATGAAAAGATGCGTTTTTTTGTAGAATATAAAAGCTTGGTATTATTAAATCCAATGCATATTATTGGAACGACATACAAACTGGCAAACAAAACTATAACGGCAGAACGAACTATAACAAGAGCTTTTTTGCTTTTTCCTGTACTGATATGGTGTTCAAAAAGCAACGGAAGTACAACATGATTAAAAAACAAAAGCACAGGAGCTATATAGGAGAAAAAAGGATTAGCAATGTAAAGAATCATCGAACAAAAAATTACCCCTGCCATAAGGTTATTTAGTGCTTTGAATTTGTTTTTCTTATTTTTGATAGCCGGGTCTTCAGTTATATCAGAATTTCTTTTACATATAGTCATAGAAATCACCTCATAAAAATATGTTTCAGACTTTTCAGTCTGTCTATGACTATAGTACACCACACTATTCCCTATTTGTCAATAATAAATTATCGTTTTTCGATATTATTTTTTTGAAATTCAGAAACAAAGCTTTTTAGGTACCAATCGCTTTTATCAATATAATAAGCGATATGATTCATCTCACACCAGTCAACAAGCTTGCGGAGATAGTACATATCCTCAAATTTACCGAATCTTTCGCTTTTTTCGCCGTCATCATCAGCATAATACCAAAAAAGTCCCATATATGCTCTTTCATCCGGTGTATGTGCAAATTGTCTCCTTATACGAGGGCTGAATGTTTCAACATAAGCTTTATAAAGCTCCATTTTTTCAGTGAACGGCATAGGTATCGGATAATCAAAGAATTCTGCTTCTTCGCTGCCTTTTTCGCATATTGCATATGTGACGGCATCAAAGACATATTCCTCTTTTTCCGCCATTACAAGGCGAAATACTTCATAATCAATTTTCAGAACCATAATTTCACCGCCGCATAAAAATAAGCCGTCTTAAAATACGGGCGGATTGCTCCGCCCGATGATAAATTATTGATTTCCGAATCAGCCCTCAACAGCAGCCTGAACGATTGTGTTGAAATCGTCAGCCTTGAGTGATGCACCGCCGATAAGACCGCCGTCGATGTCAGGCTTTGCAAGAAGCTCTGCACAGTTCTTAGCGTTCATAGAACCGCCGTACTGAATTGTAACAGCCTCAGCAGTTTCCTTGTCGAACATCTTTGCAAGCTCACCACGGATGAATGCACATACTTCCTGAGCCTGTTCAGGTGTAGCTGTCTTGCCTGTGCCGATAGCCCATACAGGCTCGTAAGCGATAACTACATTCTTGATGCACTTAGGGCAAGTACCCTTGAGGTCAATCTTGATCTGTGTAGCGATAACTTCTTCTGTGATGTTGAGTTCTCTCTGCTCAAGTGTCTCACCAACGCAAACGATAGGCTTGAGACCAGCTTCAAGAGCAGCAAGTGTTCTCTTATTTACAGTTTCGTCTGTTTCACCAAAATACTGTCTTCTCTCGCTGTGACCGATTACAACGTACTCAACGCCGAGTTCTGTGAGCATATCAGCAGAAATTTCGCCTGTGAATGCGCCGCTCTTTTCAAAGTGAACGTTCTCAGCGCCAACCTTTACGTTTGAACCAGCAGTTGTATTGATAGCTGTTTCAAGGTTTGTGAATGGTACACAAGCAATAACCTCAACCTTGCCTTCTGCATTTGCAACGAGTGGCTTGATTGCTTCAAGAAGCTCCTTAGCCTCAGGTCTTGTCTTGTTCATTTTCCAGTTACCGGCAATAATTGCCTTTCTTACATTCTTGTTCATTTATATATTCTCCTTAAATAATTTTACATTCATGATACTCAGAAGCTTACTTCTTCTTCGTCATCGTATTCATCATCATAATCATTAAAAACATCAGAATTGTAGTTGACACGACTCTTATCCCTGCCGTTTACAGCAGAATTATTACAGCCTATCTTTACGCCCTTTTTAATTGGTGCGCAGAATATACCTACTATCATACCAAAAAGGAAACCGCATATCGCAAAAAGCCATACAGCAACAGAACTTTTCTTTACTTCCTCTGTAAAATCACATTTGCAGCAGCACTTTTTCTTACAGCACTTTTTTTCTTCGTTCATAATAACACCTCTTTTACTGCAATAAGGGCGAATATTCCTATCCGCCCTATTGTTTGTATAATTACTTTTCAGCGATTACTGCAACACCAGGAAGAACCTTGCCTTCGAGGTATTCAAGTGATGCGCCGCCGCCTGTTGAGATGTGGCTCATCTTGTCAGCGAAACCGAGCTGCATTACAGCTGCAGCAGAGTCACCGCCGCCGATGATTGTTGTAGCATCTGTATCAGCAAGAGCCTTTGCAACAGCGATAGTACCCTGTGCAAGTGTAGGATTCTCAAATACGCCCATAGGTCCGTTCCATACAACTGTCTTAGCTGTCTTTACAGCATCAGCAAAGATCTTCTGTGTCTCTGTTCCGATATCAAGTCCCATCTGATCTGCAGGGATCTCACCGGCAGGAACGTTTGCAACAGTGATCTCAGCATCGATCGGATCAGGGAATGAAGCAGCAACTGCTGTATCAACAGGAAGAAGGATCTTCTTGCCAAGCTGTTCAGCCTTTGCGAGCATTTCCTTGCAGTAGTCAAGCTTTTCGTCATCAACGAGTGACTTACCGATGTTGCCGCCCTGTGCCTTGATGAATGTGTAAGCCATACCGCCGCCGATGATAAGTGTATCGCACTTTTCGAGGAGGTTTGAGATAACGTTGAGCTTGTCAGCAACCTTTGCGCCGCCGAGGATAGCTACGAATGGTCTCTCAGGTACTTCAACTGCATTGCCGAGGTACTGGATCTCCTTCTGCATGAGGTAACCTACTGCTGTATCCTTTACAAACTTTGTAACGCCTGCGGTTGAAGCGTGAGCACGGTGAGCTGAACCGAAAGCGTCCATTACGAATGCTTCGCCGTCAACGAGGTCAGCAAGTTCCTTGGAGAATTCTTCGCCGTTCTTTGTCTCGTCATTGCCACGGAAACGTGTGTTTTCAAGAACAACGATCTCGCCGTCATTCATTTCAGCAACAGCCTTCTTAGCGTTGTCGCCTACAACTGTATCGTCAGCTGCGAAAACAACCTTTGTGTTTACAAGTTCAGCAAGTCTTGCTGCTGCAGGAGCAAGTGAGAACTTAGCCTCAGGGCCGTTCTTCGGCTTGCCAAGGTGTGAACAAAGAACAACCTTTGCTCCGTTTTCAACGAGCTTGTTGATTGTAGGGAGAGCTGCCTGGATTCTGTTGTCGTTTGTGATAACGCCGTCCTTGAGAGGAACGTTGAAGTCTACTCTTACGAGAACCTTTCTGCCCTTTACATTAATATCTTCTACAGTAACTTTGTTTAATCCTGCCATTAGTATGACATCCTTTCGTTTTTGATTGCATAATTATCCTGATGGAACTGATGAACAGTTCCGCAGTGTTGTTATAATATTAACAACGAACAATACTATTTTACACTATTTCAAAAAATTTTTCAAGTCTTTCAGCAATATTTTTCCTGAAATTTTATTTTTTCTTGCATTTGTACAGCATTAATAAAAATCACCTGTGGAAAATCTCCACAGGTGACAAAAAATTACTTATAAACTGCAAGGAGGAAACCGGCTGCAATTGCTGAACCGATTACGCCTGCAACGTTTGGTCCCATAGCGTGCATGAGAAGGAAGTTTGAAGGATTAGCTTTCTGACCTTCCATCTGTGATACACGGGCTGCCATAGGTACAGCGGAAACGCCTGCCGAACCGATAAGCGGATTTATCTTGCCGCCTGAAAGCTTGCACATGAGCTTTCCGACGAGAAGTCCGCCTATTGTTGAGAATGAGAATGCTGCAAGACCAAGAAAAATGATCTTGATAGTTTCCAATGAAATGAACTGTGATGCGGCTGTTGTTGCACCTACTGAAATTCCGAGGAATACAGTAACGATGTTCATAAGAGCATTCTGTACTGTGTCTGAAAGTCTTTCAGTAACACCGCACTCTCTCCAGAGGTTGCCGAGCATGAGACAGCCTACGAGCGGAGCTGTTGACGGAAGAAGAAGGATTACAAACATTGCAACAATGATAGGGAAGATGATCTTCTCTGTCTTGGAAACGTTTCTTGCCTGTTCCATCTTTATCTTCTTTTCCTTCTCTGTTACAAGAAGATTCATGAAGAACGGCTGGATAAGCGGAATAAGTGCCATGTATGAGTAAGCTGCGATTGCGATAGGTCCAAGAAGATGCGGAGCAAGTCTTGTTGTAAGGAATATCGCTGTAGGGCCGTCAGCACCGCCGATGATACCGATAGAAGCAGCTTCATTTCCTGTGAATCCGAGGCATACTGCACCGAAATATGCGGCAAATACGCCCATCTGTGCAGCAGCGCCGAGAAGAAGGCTCTTAGGATTTGCTATAAGCGGGCCAAAGTCTGTCATAGCGCCGACACCTAAGAAAATAAGTGACGGGTAAATACCTGCCTTAACGCCGATATACAGGATATCAAGCAAGCCGCCGTGCGCCATTATTGCGCCGTAGCTGTGATAATCGGCATGATCCGGATCAAGGAAGTTCTGCCAGAGATCAGGATGATAGAGTGCATCGGTCGATTCCGGACCAAAATAGGAAAGATTTACAAGCAGACAGCCGAATGCTATTCCGACAAGAAGAAGCGGCTCAAATTTCTTGACAATGCCGAGGTAAAGAAGAATACACGCAATGATTATCATTATGAGATTCTTCCAGCCGCCGTTTACGAAAAAGCTCTGAAAGCCCGAATCAGTCCAGAGGGTTTCAAGGGTTTCGAGAATATCCATTTCTGCCCCTCCTTATGCTATAATTACCAGCGGAGCGCCTGTATCAACAACCGAACCCTTGCTTGTAACTACCTGAGCAACTGTTCCGTCTTTTGGTGAAACGATTTCGTTTTCCATTTTCATGGCTTCGAGAATTACAAGTATCTGTCCTGCCTTTACAGTGTCGCCCTGAGCAACGTCAACTCTGATGATATTGCCCGGCATAGGTGCTGATACGGTCTCTCCTGCGGCAAGATTTACGGGTGCTGCCGGTGCAGGTGCAGCGGCAGGTGCGGCTGGTGCAGCAGCGGCAGGTGCAGGTGCTGCTGCCTTTGCAGGAGCAAGTGCCTCATATTCATCAAGGAGAACAGCTTTGCCGTGTTCTACCTCAACCTCATAGGTTTTTCCGTTAAGTGTAACTTTATATTTCATTAGTCTTTGACCTCCTTGATAGAAATGAAATGCAGTTCATTGATAGGTTTCTGCATTTTATCAGCAACAATAGCCATGAGCATGGCAGCTTCCCTGTCAGGTACATCATGGAGCTTTACATGACCGGCTGAACCGGGAGCAACAGGCTTTGCAGCTTCAGCAACAGGAGCGGCTGCGGCAGTCGGTGCAGGTTTATTTGCAGCTTCTGCGGTTTTCTTTGCGGCAGCAGCCTTCTCGTCCTTTGACTTGAAATATGCACCTGTGATATAGAGAACAACCATAAGCACAACAAGTCCTGCAAAAACTACTGCATATCCGAAAATCGCAGTAACTCCGGCTTCGCTTATTGATACTTCCCTGCCCTTGTCTATTGTTTTGGCAGCAATTAAAAGAGTATCCAACATAATGCCGCCTCCTTACATTTCCTCAATGGTATAGACTGCTTCATTTTCTTCCTTTGCCTTGCGGTCATTCAGGAATTTGAGAGTCTGGTCAGGATAGCAGATATAGCTCATTGCATCTTCCTCACTGCGGCAGAGTTCGCCAAGCGCTTCCTTAGCCTTGACAAATTCCTCACCTGTGCGGATGCTGTCCTCGATACGGCAGTCAACAGGCTGTGCATCGCCGAGAACTTTCTTTGCAAGCTCCTCATTGATAGGTGCAGGAGAGATTCCGTATTCGCCCTTGATATAGTTCTTGACTTCTTTTGAGATGTTCTTGTAGCGTTCGCCTACGAGAACGTTTGTAACAGCCTGATTTCCGACCATCTGTGAAAGAGGCGTTACAAGCGGAGGATAGCCGAGGTCTGCTCTTACCTTCGGGATTTCGGCAAGTGCCTCGTCAAATCTGTCCATAGCGTGCATATCGGTAAGGTTTGCGATCATGTTTGAAAGCATACCGCCCGGAACTTTATAAACAAGTGCCTGTGCATCGGTTGCAAGGCTCTTTGGATTGATCCTTCCGCTGTCAACATACTTCTGCTTAACAGGCTTGAAGAAATCGTTGACCTTGTTGATGATATCGATATCAAGACCTGTTTCAATGCCGTACTGTTTGAGAGCATAGTACATTGTCTCAGTTGCAGGCTGTGAAGTACCGCCTGAGAAGCATGATGTTGCGCAGTCGATAACGTCAATGCCCGACTCGATAGCCTTTGTGAGCGTCATGTATGCCATGCCTGTGGTGCAGTGTGTATGGAGAATGAGAGTCATATCGCCGATAGCGTCCTTGATTCCCTTTATGAGGTGTTCAGCCTCATACGGTGACATTGTACCTGCCATATCCTTTAAGCAGATAGTATCAAATCCCATTGTCTTGAGTTCCTTACACATTTCGATATATTTGTCTACTGTGTGTACAGGGCTCTGTGTATAGGAGATACAGCCTGAAGCAATTGTATTTGGTGTTGCATACTTCTTTGTAGCTTCAAGGGCTGTTGCGATGTTTCTGAAATCGTTCAGAGCATCAAAGATACGGATAACGTCAATACCGTTTTTTATCGAAAGCTCAATGAACTTTTCTACCACGTCATCGTGATAGTGTTTATAGCCGAGAAGATTCTGTCCTCTCAGAAGCATCTGGAGCTTGCTGTTCGGGAGATTTTTCCTGAGATTTCTTAGTCTTTCCCATGGATCTTCTCCGAGATATCGCAGACAAGAGTCAAATGTAGCACCGCCCCAGCACTCAATGGAGTAGTAGCCTGCCTTATCCATATCGGAAAGGATAGCTTCATAGTCCGTGTAAGGCAGTCTTGTCGCCATCAGAGACTGATTGGCGTCACGCAAAACGGTTTCTGTCAGTTGCACTTTTTTCATGTACAAGCCTCCTCAAAAAATAATTCTGCATAGCAGAAAGTCAGACTGGTAATTGTGAACCTGTCAGGTTCGGAACGAATTTATCGGTCTGCCGGTTTAATGCACCATTGCAAAAAACCAATCAAAGTAATTATAACATAAACAGAAAATAATTTCTACTATTTTATTACATTTTACATATATTTTACATTTTAAACAATAGCCGTACTGCATTTTCACACAGTACGGCAGAAGATGTCCTTTATTTCATATTGCTGATATATTCCCTGATAGCGGCTTCGGCTGCATCACAGCGCTTTCTGAATTCCGAGGCTGATATCCTCATAGCACCGTTTCCGAGAATGATAAGCTGTTCGTTTCCGTCAGATGTCGCAACCCTTACACGATGATCCTTGGAAAGTTCATGCGAAACACGCTCTATATATGAATCGGCAGTTTCCGATTCCTTTGTATAGACAAGATTGATGTTATAGTATTTTTCAACGTCACGATGCCGTCCGCTTACCTTGTATGCATCAAATACAAGAATGAGTTCGCAGCCTGAAAATCCCTGATAATTGCACATTCTCTTAATAAGTTCGCCACGGGCGGCATCGAGATTTTCAGCGGCTATTTTTTTCAGGTCATCCCATGCAAAAATTATATTGTAGCCGTCAACAAGCAGATAATCAGGGCCTGTATAATTCGGCAGTCTTACTTTTTTATCAGCTGTTTCAGGTGATCTCACCTTCTTGAACGCCTTTCTCGGATCACGCTGTATCTTTCCGTAAGTGCGCTCAAATATCTCCATAAGTTCTTCGTCCGAAACGGCTTTTTCAATGTATCGTGCGGCTTTTGAATGCATTTCAGCCTTGCTTTCCACGTCATCAGGTTCATCAGCAAGACATGACGGAAGATGCATATGCGACGGCACTTCATTCCATTTCACCACAAAACCTGCACCGTGTGAACAGAACACCGAATCTGCCGAATTTTCAATATCACCGTCACAGTCATATCCTACAGCAGAAACAACAGCTTCGGCATTGTGGCATTCACGGTATCCTGATGCAGAACAGGTAAGCCTGCCGTGTCCATGGGTATATGCTGTCACTTCCTCCTGATAACCGTTAAGTTCGGGAACCGGCGCAGAACCCGTGATAACCGACATCTCACCAACTGTCACAGGCGGCTCAAAATCCGCTGACATATGCTGGAGGTCAGCGATAGCCCTTCCCACGTTTTCAGTCGGTATCTCCAGTTCATAGTCATACCACGGTTCAAGAAGAACACATTCATTGCTTCTCAGTCCCTGACGTACAGCACGGTATGTAGCCTGTCGGAAGTCGCCGCCCTCTGTATGTTTCAGGTGTGCTTTTCCTGCCGCAAGCGTTATCTTCATATCGGTTATCGGCGAACCCGTCAGCGTTCCGACATGAGTTTTTTCTTCAAGATGCGTGAGGATCAGCCTCTGCCAGTTCAGGTCAAGGTCATCCTGATGGCATATGCTCTCAAATTGCAGACCGCTTCCTAACGGCAATGGTTCAAGTATGAGATGAACCTCGGCATAATGTTTCAGCGGCTCATAATGTCCCACGCCTTCCGATTTGTTTTTTATCGTTTCCTTGTATGCAACTGCTCCGTCACAGAATGTTATCCTGTAGCCGAATTTTTCTTCGGCAAGACGTGACAATACTTCAAGCTGAACAGCGCCCATAAGCTGTATATGGATAGTTCTCAGCTGTTCATTCCAGAGCACATGGAGCTGTGGATCTTCATCTTCAAGCATACGCATATCCTTCAGCGCTTCATAGACATTCTTTTCATCAGGCAGAACAACCATATATGTCATGACAGGTTCAAGAACTGCCCTGTCGGAATTGCGTATACAGCCTATTCCCTGCCCTGCATATGTGCCTGTCAGACCTGTTACAGCGCATACCTCCCCTGCACAAGCCTGTTCGGCAGTTCTGAATTTTTCTCCCGAATAAAAGCGTATCGAACTTATTTTTCCTGTTATTTCTTCTCCGTCCTGTGCAGTATATGTCAGTTCCTCACGCATATGCAGAGCACCGCCCATTATTTTCATATGTGTCAGACGGCTTCCTTTTGCGTCATATGATATCTTATAGACTTTTGCGCCGAATTCTTCCTGATGCCGAGGTTCTCGTGAAAAGCGGTCAATAATGCCGAGCAGTTCCTTTACTCCGTTCATTTTCAGCGCAGAGCCGAACATACACGGAAAAATCCGCCTTTCGGATATCGCTGATGCAATATCATCATCAGACAGCACCCCTTCGCTGAGATATTTATCCATAAGTTCCTCTGAACAAAGAGCACAGGCATCGGATATATCTTCAATACTGCCCGTAAAATCGGTACAGCTGTCAGAAAGGCGGCTTCTTATATTGTCAAGTACCGCTTTTCGGTCTGCACCTGTCAAGTCCATTTTATTGATGAATATAAAAACAGGTACTTCATATTTCCTGAGTAGTTTCCAGAGTGTTGATGTATGGCTCTGAACTCCGTCAGTACCGCTGATAACAAGCACTGCATAATCAATTACACGCATTGTTCGCTCGGTCTCTGCTGAAAAATCAACGTGTCCCGGAGTATCAAGGAGAGCGATCTCCGTTTCGCCTGCGGTAAGTTCTGCCTGTGCGGAAAAAATCGTGATTCCTCTGTCACGTTCTATTGAATTTGTATCTAGAGTGGAACTGCCGTTGTCAACCCTTCCGAGTTTGCGTATGGTACCCGTTTCAAACAGCATTGCTTCGGCAAGAGTTGTCTTTCCTGAGTCAACATGGGCAGTGATTCCTACGGTAATTTTTTTCATAGGCTTGCTCCGTTCATTAGTATTATGGGCACCTCTAAAAACCCCTTCTGAGAAAAAGCAGCTATGCACAGCATCTGCTGCATCAAGCCCTCTCGTAGTGCGAAAGCACGCCGTCGAGGGCTTTTCTTTCATCTACTGTACCTATCTGCTTTTTCTTATTCAAAACGGGTTTTTAGAGATGCCCTTATTATTATTCTATCACATTTATGCTGTTTTGTCCATACAGTTTTTGTCACATACCACGGTAACAGCATTTACTTTTATAGATTAAAGCTTTTTCGTCGGTCAAGCCGAGGTATATGACTGCGGACAGTCCGTAAACCGTTGCTTCGCTCGGTTTACTGCTTCTTAGGGGGACTCTGTCCCCCTCGTACACCCCCT
>JAZUGG010000091.1:0-6579 GCA_045641105.1 Ruminococcus sp.
ATAGGACATATGTCCTATACCATATACGCTAAAACACCCAAAAGTTTTAGGAAGGGAGTTTGAGGGAGAACCCTTTTTCAAAAGGGTTTCCCTCAATAATAAGTATAAAGTTTCTATATAAGTATCGTCATCAGGAACGAGCGCCTGTTATTATTGATTTTTTTCAGGTGAAAATACGTTATCGAGGAGTACGTTATAATTTGAATCAAAGTCCACGCAAAGCACATCGCCCACATCATATGAATCGGCATAGAATGTGCCGTCACTCGGTATCTGTAACTGCTTTTTCTCATAAGTCAGAGCAAACGGAAGTCTCAGAGAAAACAGGTACATTTCGCCTGCCGACATATTTGAGGCAACGTCAGGTATTGCATTAACGGCTAATTTCGGGAGCATTGCAGGGTTGAATGATGTCATTTTCTCAAACATAAGTTCAATCACTCTGCGCTGTCTTTCTGTACGCTCAAAGTCGCTGTTGCCGACTTTTCTTATTCTTGCGTATGAAAGCGCCTGTTTGCCGACAAGATGAAGATGTCCGCCGCCGCTGAGAAGGTCAGCCATACGGTCATCGCCCATAATTTCATTGACCTCGGATATCAGGATATTGTTTATCTCCTGCGCCTCTGCATCCGATACATCAACATCAATGCCGCCGACTGAATCGATCACTGAAGCAAACGACATGAAGTCAAAAGAGATGTAATCATCAATCCTTACGCCGAAATTATGCTCAATAGTCTCCATAACAAGTTCTGCACCGCCGAAGGCAAATGCCGCATTCAGCTTATTCCAGCCGTAATTCGGTATTTCTACATAGCAGTCACGCATGAATGAAGTCATTGTCAGTTCATTTGTGCGTGAATTCAGCGATACGAGTATCATTGAATCGGAACGACCTGCATCATCATCGCTTCTGCTGTCCGTACCGAGAACAAGAATACTTTTTACATATGATGCTTCAAGAACGTCACTGCTGTGCGGATGACTGCTGCCGCCGACCTTATCCACCTTGCTTATCAGGCAAACAGATGTGCATGAATAAATGCCAAAAATAATGAATACAATGATGAATATGAACCAAAGAAAACGCTTTACGACTCTGCCGAGAAAGCTTTTATGCTTTTTCTTTTTTTTCTGAGGCTTCTGCTGCTGGGGATGAGGCTGTACATGACGCTCCGGCGCAGTTCTGTGTTCACTGTTATAGCTCGGATCGTCGTAATAATAATCTCCTCTGCGTTCTTCCGCACGTCTTTGCGGCTGATATTCGGGACGAGCATAATTATTTCTCGGGCGTGGCGGTTCACGGCGTTCCTGTGAAGGATATGCACTTCGCCGTCCGCCCTGAACATAGCCGTTTCGTGGCTGAGTAGGATTCTGTCTTGGCTGACCGTTTCCGTAATTCCGTGTCTGTTCATTGTCACCGCTGTGATATCTGCGGTCTGACGGTCTGCGGAACTGATCATTGTAATAGTTCATATCCTGATTTTCATTCTGATATCTTTCATCAGAACGCTGATTCTGTCTGTCTGCCGCATGGTATTTCTTTCTCAGCGGCGGAAGTTCAGGACTTTCCACACTGTCATTCTGCGTAGGCTGACTGTCAAGATCATTCGGCAGAAGCATGGTGTCCTCGTTATCGTAGTTGTTTTCCGGCATAGCGGACTCCTTTCAAAAAAATCCTGCAAACATCGGTGCTTGCAGGATAAAACGTCATAACACAGACGGTATTCATACTTTTTTTATTTTTACTGCAAAATAAGTGATCAAAGCCCATATAATGTTGTAAAGAGTTATCGCAGCAGCACTCAGATAAGCATAATTTGCTGACTGGAAAGCCTTCGACATTATAAGAGCGATACAAATGGCAAAACCGAGAAGTATTGAAACAGATTGCAGTATCAGACCGATTATGGAAGAAAAATGCACTATTTTAGTACCGATTATCAGTTCTGCAAGGGATGTGAATCTGCCCGTTGTTGCCATTGACGCACTCAGACGCACTACCTTCTTGGTCTCCTCATTGAAGTCGGCATGGAGTTTCTGCGGCAGTATTCTGCACATACCTTCCGGAATACCATAGAGGAGGAAAAGCTTGCGTGAGGTGATGCACGGATCAACGCTCTTGACAAAAATACATATCTTGTTTCTGATAAGTTCCTTCGCCCAGCGCTTTACGTATCTGTCAGGGGTGATCTCAACTATGAACATTGCAGCAAGATTGCCTGATATCGAGAGATACAGTGCTTCACGGTTGCCTGCGGTATATTCGGCTTCCTTGGTTTTTGTCGGAAGTCCTTCTATATTATGGCTTGTCATGAGCTGTCTGCCTCCGAAAAGAAGGCGTTTGTTGTTTATCCAGCCGCACATTCCAAGTCCTTCTTCACTGGAGAAATTATCAATGCGATAGAGTGCGCCGTTGCGCTGTCTGATAACATCTTCAAAAAGCTGAACCATGACGCTTCCGCTGTGAGCGGTAAGGCTTGCGGCTTCAACAAGAGTTTCGTCAAGCTTTACATTTGAGAATACCTTGATATCGCTGAGATGAACCGTACCCCTCGGGAAAAGCGATTCAGCATCAACAAGAATGGAATTGGTATCATAAAAATCATCAACACTCTGATATCCGAGCATTATTCCGTTGTTACGCAGAGCCTTGCGTGATACAAGTTCAAGCGGAATATTGCAGACAAGCGGCATTGAAATACACGAAGCCGAACAGATAAGCAGACTGAATACGGAAAATCCGAATGTTACAGATTCAAGCGCAAGGAACGTACCCTTGCAGAAATAGGTGAGGAAAACGGAAAGAATGACCGAAAATACAAGAACAAGAGGAGCGGCTTTGCGGCAGTACTGATCGGTCATGTCCGACGAATAGGTATAGCGCAGAAAGTCAGTGAGAAAGTCGGTTTTCCTCATAGAAGCGAGGATAGGGAAGTCACCGAGAGTACCACGGGTGATCTTTTCGGCACGTTCCTCGTCCATGACGTAGGTAACGCCGTGACGGTCAAAATTCTTTGAAACGAATTTGAAATTACGTGCCGCCCTCATCATGATGAGTTTCTTTCCGCAGGCATTGAACAGCAGAGCAAGAATTCCGACAGGCATATATACATGAATACTTCGGTTCGCCACAAGCTGAGGACTGAAAAGTGCCGGAATGATAGAAACAAGACAGGCAACTACTGTAGCGGCGGTCATCGTATCGCCGTCAGCTTTGAAAGTGACAAGCTTTTTCAGTCCCTTCGTCATTACAGGCAGAGAAGCTATCATGGAAATAACGCCCAGCACAAGCTGTGATATCAGATAGGGAACGGCATGACTCACTGTCAGAAAAGATGCAATAGGCAGACGGAACTGATTGCAGAGTGTGATATACAGGCTTATGAAAGCTGTAAGCGCAAGTATGACAACTCGTGTGGAAATGGTATTCCGCAGTTCATAAATATCACGTCCGACATCCTCGACATCGCCGTAATAGTTGAAGTCAACGATACGCTTGGTACGCTTCTTGTGATTCTTTGCGGCAGTAAATTCGCCGTTTGCATCTATATCGATATTGATAGCCGTGTGAATGGTCTGGGAGATATTTTTCAGATCAGCCTCGGTATACTCATTAAGCGGCTTGTTCGGATCGATTCCTGCGGCAATGACAGCCGTAGGGGAGGGGACGATATCGGTTATCTGCCTGCGTCCCTCCGGGTTTTCAAACTCCGCAAGTATAGCGGCACGGTTTTTCTTCTTTTTGCTGAATGATGGCGGAGTATACATATACTCGCCGTCAGGAGTTTCTCTGTTATAGGTGTAGTCATTCTTTTTTCCACGGGCTTTTTTCTTCTTTTTCCGTGATATCTGAGCTTCTTTGGCACGGGTAGAATCCGACATACGCCTTATCTGCGGCGAATCATTCGGTGTTACCCTTGCAGGTTCGGCATCAAGCGGCTTCAGAAGCTTTGGTGCTGAACGTATCTCTCCCATTGCATCAGGATCAACAACAGCAACTCTGATGTTGCTGTCAGGCATGACCGCAGGCTTTGAACGTGCGGCAAGCTTTGATATATCAGGTTTTTCTACAGTTGAATTGAGGATCTTCTGCGCATCGACACGCCCTACACTCACATTCGGGGAATCGGGAGAATATTCATGCAGAATATCTTCAAGTGATGGTTTATTTTCAGGCATTGTACTTCTCCTTATGTTCCCGACCTGCGCTGACGCAGCACTTCATACATGAATATGCCTGCGGCAACAGAAGCGTTGAGTGAATTTATCTTTCCAAGCATCGGCAGTTTTATCATGAAATCACATTTTTTCTGGATAAGCTGACTCATGCCGAAGCCCTCCGAACCGATAACAAGGGCACAGCCGCCTGTCATATCGGTTTCCGTATAGTCGCTTCCCGAAGCATCAGTGCCGTATATCCATACGCCGTTGTCTTTCAGCATATCAATAGTTGATGCAAGATTTGACACTCTTGCAACAGGAACATAGCTTGCAGCGCCGGCAGATGTCTTGAAAACAGTTGAATTAAGTGATGCACTCCTGCGTTTAGGAATAATAACGCCGTCTGCTCCAGATGTTTCGGCGGTTCTGATTATCGCTCCGAGATTGTGGGGATCTTCTATCTCATCGCAGATGATGATGAAAGGCTTTGTGCCCTTTTTCTGCGATACAGCAAGGATATCCTCAACTGACACATATTCTCCGCACGCACCTACAGCAATAACGCCCTGATGAGATGCGCCGCCTGAAAGCTGTGAAAGCTTTTTATCCTGAGCATCCTTTACAACAATGCCCTTTTCCTTTGCAAGCCTCCTGATGACATTGAGACTGCCGCCGTTTCCGTCAATATATATTGTATCTATTGAAGCGCCCGATTTCAGCGCTTCGATAACAGGATTTCTGCCGCAGATAACATTATCGGCAGATTCGTCCCTGAAATTCTTTTCTTTTTCCATAAGAACCGCAACTCTCCATTCTTATTCCACACATGAAATTCATACATTCCGTGCATACTTACAAGCACACACTACTAATAAACATTATACCATTATTCATGTAAAAATACAAGACCTTTTCGCAGATTTTCAGGGATTATTTAATAAATTTGATGTTAAAACAAAAAACTTTATCAAATACTATTGATTTTCTGTTGAATTTCTGTTATAATATTAAAGGCAAAAACGTACAAAGTCGCAGTTGTGCTTTATGTGTTTTTGCCTGAAGTCATTTGATGGGACGTAGCCAAGCGGTAAGGCAACAGACTTTGACTCTGTCATCCCGTGGGTTCAAATCCCGCCGTCCCAACCATATCTGAACGTCAGAATGGAGATTCGGCGCTGAAAAAAACATCTCTGTTTTACAGAGGTGCTTTTTTTATAATTCATATCAAAAGAGGTGTTTATATGAATATAAAAAATAATGATAAAATTACGATTACTATGTTCGGGAAATCTGAAACCGTAAGCGTATTTTCTACAGGTGATAACCAATTCGATGAAAACGGCGATTATAAGCAAGATAATTTTGAATTCACCGAGGCAGAGGTCAATTGCGTCAGCTGGTTCATTTCCAATATCAGAATTGAAGATTATACAAATGAAATTCTTGATTACTGCAATACCATGTACAACGACATAGGCGAAGATCCGATCTCCGCAGGCGATCTTGAAGATGAAATCAATATTTTTGCAATAGCTGTAAATATAACAGAACACCGGAAGTCAAACAGCGGATTTATCTATCCTGAAATCTCTTTTTACGGGAATTGCAAATGTGATCCTGAACACGGAATCTGCATCGGTTTCAGGGACAAAAAGTTTCTGGGCATAGAATCACAGGACTGGACTTTATAATTTTTCGAGGTAAATTTTATGAAACGAACTGATTACATAAGCTGGGATGAGTATTTCATGGGTATTGCGATACTATCCGCACAGCGAAGCAAGGACAACTCCACACAGGTCGGAGCGTGTATCGTCAACAAGGAAAACAAGATAGTTGCCGTAGGCTACAACGGTATGCCCACAGGCTGTTCTGATGACGAAATGCCGTGGGAGCGTCAGGCTGAGAATGAGCTTGATACAAAATATCCGTTTGTATGCCACGCCGAACTCAATGCCATTCTCAACAGCAATATCGGCAATCTTTCGGGCTGTACGCTGTATGTCACACTCTTTCCGTGCAACGAATGCGCAAAGGCTATCATACAGTCAGGCATAAAAAAAGTAGTATACAACTGCAACAAATATGCCGATACAAACAGCGTCAAGGCATCTGATATGCTGTTCAGAGCCTGCGGAATCGAGGTCTGCGAATACAAAAAAAGCGGCAAAGAACTTGCCATTTCACTGTAAAAACAAATTAACGGCGGTTCATATATAGAAATCCTTACTATTTATCGGGGAGAACCCTTTTTCAAAAGGGTTTCCCTCAATAATATTGCTCCGCCAATTAAGTCTTGAATATTTTATACGAAGTAATGAAGAAGAAAGTCAAGGAAGAAAGCCGCAGAAATACTGACGTATTTCAAGGTTTTCTGACGTAGAATTTCTTCTTCAGGACAAGCAGAAAAATTCA
>JAZUGG010000092.1:0-34414 GCA_045641105.1 Ruminococcus sp.
TTGTATGGCAGTTCAAATGCTTCTTCACGCTCATTATACTTGATATTGCTCATTCGCTCACCTCCCTCATATAAACAAAAAAGCCCCTTATACCGACAATTCGGCAAAGGGACGATAATATCGTGGTTCCACCCTGATTCACACGGAAAACCGTATCTCATTAGCTCTGTAACGGGAGCACCCGTCGTTTATTGGACGCACTCAGAGGCGGTGTGCTGTTCATTCCCTCCAATGCAGTCTCGCACCAGACGACTGCTCTCTGAAAATCTTGGGAAAAGCCTTCCTCATCATAGATTTGCTGTATTACTTTTCTATCTTAGCACATTTTTTTTGGTTTGTCAAGCTAAAAAATTAGTGTGATATTTTATTTTTTCTTACAGCATTCACAAATAACGCCCCTGTTCTTTGTACTTTTGTACAATGTTTATAGAAAAGTATTGACTTTTTTTTTTTTTGTGTATAATAGAGACATACATATAGATAATATATGCCGTATATTCGTCAATAATAAACTAAGGAGAGATATTATGAGAAAATGTAGAAATTGTAACACATATTTAAAAAAAGAATCATGTTATTGCCCAAACTGCGGTGTAAAAATTACAACCTATGAAAAATCTGCAATTGAAGAAAATAATATTGCAGATGTAAAAAAATATTCTATTATTGCTGTTCTGATGTGTTCCGTAGCTTTTACAGCAAAATTAATTACACGACGATAAATCTGATATCTAATAATGAAATGAAGGTGTTTTTATGAATATAAAAAAATTTCAGCCATACTCACTATCAAAAACTTGCAAAAAATTTCATTACCCTTTTCAAAGAATTGAAGTAGAACCCACAGGTCCATTTAAAGACAGTATCGCCGCACAATCAGAGGCAGCCAACACAAATTTATCTTTTCTGTTACTCCATGGTATATTCATGTTAATCTGGTATTTAATGGTAATCGGGTGTTGGATATACTACCTAATGGGGTATACTGCATATTGGTTAATATGCGTACTGATAGAGTTTATACGTTCAAAGAAAGCTAACTCAAATACCTCAGTGAATAATGAAAATGCTGATTCTAATAATCCGCAAAATGTATAATAATGAAAAAGTAATATATCGACATCAAAAAAGGGACAGTCCGCAAACTGTCCCTTTAATCATATGATCTTACTTTTTCTCAGGCACTTTGATAATATCCTTACGCATATAAGGTCTGAGAGCCTCAGGGATACGGATAGAGCCGTCCTCGTTGAGGTTATTTTCAAGGAAAGCGATAAGCATTCTCGGAGGAGCAACAACAGTATTGTTGAGAGTATGAGCAAGATACTTCTTGCCGTCCTCGCCCTTAACTCTGATGCCAAGTCTTCTTGCCTGTGCATCACCGAGGTTTGAACAGCTTCCGACCTCGAAATACTTCTTCTGACGAGGTGACCATGCTTCAACATCGATACTCTTTACCTTGAGGTCAGCAAGGTCGCCTGAACAGCATTCAAGTGTACGTACAGGAATATCAAGTGAACGGAAGAATTCAACAGTATAGCTGTAAAGCTTATGGAACCAGTCCATTGACTCTTCAGGCTTGCAGACAACTATCATTTCCTGTTTTTCAAACTGGTGGATACGGTAAACGCCACGCTCCTCAAGACCGTGAGCGCCTACTTCCTTACGGAAACATGGAGAATAGCTTGTGAGTGTTAATGGAAGCTCCTTTTCAGGTGTAATAGTATCAATAAATCTGCCTATCATAGAGTGCTCAGAAGTACCGATAAGGTAGAGATCCTCACCCTCTATCTTGTACATCATGCCTTCCATTTCAGCAAAACTCATAACACCTGTTACAATGTTTGAACGGATCATGAAAGGCGGAATGCAGTATGTAAAGCCCTTGTCTATCATAAAATCTCTTGCATAAGAGAGAATGCAGCTATGAAGCTGTGCGATATCGCCAAGAAGATAATAGAAGCCGTTGCCGCTTGTCTTGTCTCTTGCGCTGTCTATATCGATGCCTTTTACCTTTTCCATGATGTCAATATGATACGGAACTTCAAACTCAGGTACAAAAGGCTCACCGAAACGCTCAACCTCAACATTTTCGCTGTCGTCCTTACCTATCGGAACGCTGTCATCTATGAAATTAGGTATAACTAACATAATTTCACGGTATTCCTTTTCAAGCTTAGCTTCCTGTTCTTCAAGAGAAGCAAGATTTTCTTTGCCTTTCTTGACTTCTTCTCTGAGCTTATTGCCTTCCTCTTTCTTGCCGCTTGCCATAAGAGCGCCTATTTCCTTGCTCTTGACATTCACAAAGTTTCTGAGATTATCGCCTTCAAGCTTGACCTTGCAGTATTCATCATAAAGTTCTATTACCTTGTCAACGAGAGGGAGTTTGTTTACTCCAGGATTTCCGTTTTCGTCAAGCTTATTACCTGCCTGAAATTTCTTTTTGATATTTTCCTTTACAGCTTCAGGATCTGCTTTTAAAACTTTAATATCGATCATTTTTATTACTCCTTATTAATCCTTTGCGAGCTTATCTGCAAGCGCCGCAAGGTCATCTTTATCATAGAATTCAAGAATAAGCGCACCCTTATTCTTGCCGTAATCGACCTTTACTTTACGTCCGAGTCTTTCATTGAGAGAAAGCTCCATTTCGACAAAATAGTTGTCGATTTTTTTATTTGATTTAACTTCTGCGACATCACCCTCAGAAGATTTCTGAGCAGCCTTTTCGACCTGACGAACTGTGAGACTACCGTCAGCCGCTTTAAGAGCAGTTGCGATCATCATCTCCTCATTATCAAATCCGAGGAGAGCACGGGCATGACCTGTAGTGATATCGCCGTTTTCGAGCATTTTCAGAATACGTTCAGGAAGTGAAAGCAGACGAACTGCATTTGCAACAGCCGAACGTGAACGGCCAACCATTTTAGCGACTTTTTCCTGTGTCATGCCGTATTTTTCGATAAGGTCATTATAGCCTGATGCTTCTTCAACGGGATTGAGATTTTCACGCTGGAGATTTTCGATAATGGCTATCTGCATTGTTTCAATGTCAGACAGCTCACGTATATTTACAGGAACTTCATCAAGACCGAGCATACGAGCCGCACGCCATCTTCTCTCGCCTGCAACTATCTGATATCCGCCTGAAATAGGACGGACGAGGATAGGCTGGAGCATACCGTGTTCACGGATAGAATCTGCGAGGGCGGCAATAGCTTCTTCCGAGAAATTTTTTCTTGGCTGGTCACGGTTTGGCTCGATTTCGGAAGTTCTGAGAGTTTTTTTGACCTGAATTTCGTTGGTATTGTCGCTGAAAAGCGAATCAAGACCAGCACCTAATCCACCTAAACCCATAACTTACGTCATTCGGATAACCGAATTACTCCTTTCCGCTGTTTTTGTTAAAAGTGAAGATACCTCTGCGTTTTTTCTTAGGCAGTTCAAGCGGTTCGCCCAGAATTTCATGGCATAGCAATTCATAGCATTCCGCACCCTTTGACGCTTTATCATAGTACATTATAGGCTTTCCGTGGCTTGGGGCTTCGGAAATACGAACATTTCTCGGAATTTTAGTTTTGAACACCTTATCGGGGAAATATTTTTCAACTTCTGCAACAACGTCGTTAGCGACTTTAAGTCTGCCGTCGAACATGGTGAAAATAATGCCGCCGATTTCAAGAGAAGTATTGTAGTTATTTTTAACAATTTTTATTGTATTGACGAGCTGAGAGAGACCTTCAAGGGCATAAAATTCAGCAAGCATAGGAACAAGCACTTTATCACAGGCAACAAGACTGTTGATAGTGTTTATGCCGAGTGCAGGCGGACAGTCGATGAAGATATAATCATACTCATCTTTAATAGTAAGCAGCTGCATTTTCAGACGGTTCACTCTGTTTTCGTTTGAAGCAAGTTCAATTTCACAGCCTGCAAGAGCTTCCGTAGCCGGTACGATAAAAACGTTATCGTATTCTGTATGTATTACTGCATCCTGAACTCGTGTTTTTCCTGTAAGAACGTCGTAAGTAGATGAGCTTACCGACTTCTTTTTAATGCCGAAGCCTGTAGTTGTATTGCCCTGAGAATCAGAGTCAACGCAAAGAACTTTGAAGCCACGAGAGCCGAGATATGCAGAAATATTGATGACAGTCGTAGTTTTTCCCACGCCGCCTTTTTGGTTAGCAACAGCAAAAATCGTACCCATAGTATCTTCCTTTCTTAATAGCACTTTAAATATTATATCACTTTTTAATTCAAAAGTAAATACATAGCGGCAGATTTTTTCAATTTTTTCAGATAATGTTTCACGTGAAACAAAAAAATCACGCAAAACACTCTTTTGGAATGTTTCACGTGAAACAATTTTTAGATGTATCCTTTAGACAGTCTGTTTATTTTGCAGCGGAATCCTAACTCGATACTCGATATAATCCTCGTTCTGGATTTTTTTAGAATCAGCAGAAATACCCGCCGCCTGCATAGTTTCAATAGCTTTATTGATCGTATTTACAAAAATCTTGACATTCTGAAAAACACGGGAGCGTTTTTTGTAGCTGTTTTTTTGCTTTTGACAGCCTATGTAATCCTCAATAAGCTTCTCAGTGCGTTCCACATTCAGGTTATTATTGATGACTTTTTCCAAAATATTAAGCCTGTCATCGATACTTCCGAGTTTAAGAAGTGCTCTCGCATGACGTTCCGTTAGATTAAACTGACTAATAAGTTTGCGTTCATTTTCTGAAAGTCTCAAAAGACGAAGTTTATTAGCAATAGTACTTTGTGCTCTGCCGAGTTTAGCAGCCGCATCTTCCTGAGTCATACCATAGTATTTGATAAGCTTTTCAATGGCAATTGCTTCATCAAAAAAAGACAAATCCTCACGTTGAATATTCTCAACAAGTGCAAGAATAGCAGAGCTTCTCTCGCTGATATCATAAACAATACACGGAACAGTAGCAAAACCGCAGCATTTAGCTGCTCTTAATCGTCTTTCTCCGGCTATAAGTTCATAAACTTCACCGCATTTTCGCACAGTAAGCGGCTGGAGAATACCATTATGGGCAATAGAATCTGCGAGAGATGCTATTTCTGAATCAGAAAAATTAGTACGTGGCTGATGTGGATTCGGTACGATGTCATGAATATCGACTTCAATAACCTTGCTTATTTGTTTTTCTTTAGTAAAATTTAAAAATCCTGCCATATTATTACCTCTTAACGATAGATTTGAGTTAACTCATTAATATAATTTTACCACTAATCGGAAATAATATCTATAACAAAAAACCGCCAAAATTCGACATTTCAGCGGTTTATTCTACAAAATATTCGTTTTCTATAAAGCTTTCTTTTTAATTTGACTGCTATTTCTGGGGTATTTTGTCGAAGTTTGCGATATTTTCTTTACAACGACAATTTTACGCTGATCGTCACCAATGGAGTAATTTGTTTCACGTGAAACAATACCTCCAAGAAGTTTTACAGCATTATTACCAAGACTTATATCCTCGTTTGGGCCTTTTAATGCAATAAAAGAACCATTTACCTTGATAAAAGGGATACAATATTCACTAAGCAGAGCCATATTTGCAACAGCACGGGCACAAGAATAATCAAATTTTTCACGATATTCAGGCATCTTAGCTATATCCTCAGCACGTCCGTGAACAAAATCGGCTGTAATATCAAGCTTTTCACAGAGCAATTGAAGAAAAGTAATTCGCTTATTTAGACTGTCAAGCAAAGTTAACTGAATGTCATTACGATACAATTTTACAGGAACAGACGGGAAACCAGCGCCTGTTCCGACATCAATAAGTGACGAATTTTCTGCCAAATCAATATATTTCAGCATGAGAATACTGTCAATAAAATGCTTATGGAGAATTTCATCAGGATCAGTTATAGCCGTTAGATTAACATTTTCGTTGTACTGAACGAGAAAATCAGCATAAATATCAAGCTTTGAGTACAAGTTTTCAGTTAAATCAAGCCCATATTTCTCAAATTCTGCCTTACAATAATCATAATTTGGAAGCATTTGTACCTCCATTCTCATGATGAAGCCAAACAGCAAGCATAGAAACATCAGCGGGAGAAACTCCGGAAATTCGTGAAGCCTGACCAAGTGAAACAGGTTTGATCTTATTCAGTTTTTCTGCGGCTTCAAGTCGAATGCCTTTTATTGTATTATAATCTATATCCTGAGGCAATTTTTTTGATTCAAGCTTGCGAAGCTGCTCAATTTGTTCAAGCTGCTTTGAGATATAGCCTTCATATTTTATCTGAAGTTCAACCTGTTCACATACATCATCAGGCAATGTTTCACGTGAAACATCATAAGGAGCAAGTTCAGCATAAAAAATCTGCGGGCGACGTATTAAGTCCGCAAGCTTACAGCCTGTAGTCAACGGAGCTGTTCCCTTTTCTTCAAGAAATGCATTAATATCAGCACTCGGAGCAATATTCAGATGCTTAACACGCTCAATTTCTGCGTTAATCTGAGCAATTTTCAAGTTCAACTTATCAAAACGCTCATCAGATACTAAGCCGATTTCATGGCCATAAGGCATAAGTCTCTGGTCAGCATTATCCTGACGAAGAATAAGACGATATTCACTGCGAGAAGTCATCATTCGATACGGATCAGAGCAACCTTTTGTTACTAAATCATCAATTAAAGTACCAATATAAGAACTTGCACGGTCAAGAATTAATGGTTCACGTCCCAGAACCTTCAAAGCGGCATTGATACCAGCGATCAGTCCCTGCGCACCAGCCTCCTCATAGCCTGAACTGCCGTTAAACTGACCGGCACCGTATAGTCCGCTTATCTGCTTAAATTCAAGAGTCGGCAAAAGCTGATTTGGATTACAGCAGTCATACTCTATTGCATATGCAGGTCTCATTATCTCTACGTTTTCAAGTCCTACTATTGTTCTGAGAAATGCAAGCTGTACGTCCTCCGGCAATGATGATGACATTCCCTGCAAATAGTATTCTTCTGTTGATAATCCCATTGGCTCAACAAAAAGCTGATGACGTGGTTTATCAGAAAATCTCACAATTTTGTCCTCGATAGACGGACAGTATCTTGGGCCTACCCCCTCTATTCTGCCTGAGTATAAAGGGGATCTGTCGAGGTTGGAAAGTATCACTTCATGTGTTTTACTATTTGTATATGTTACAAAACAGCTGACTACATTTTCAAGTTTAGACTTGTCAGTATCAAATGAGAATGGGACAATATCATCATCGCCATCCTGCCTTGCCATAACGTCAAAATTGATACTGCGCTTGTTTACTCGGCATGGTGTACCCGTCTTGAAACGGCGTATCTCAACACCGTTTTCAAGCAGACTTTTTGATAAATATGTACTTGGCAAAGCTGCATCAGGGCCGCTTTCGTATGAAACTTCACCAACATGAATCTTTCCTTTGAGGTATGTACCTGTTGCAATTACAACAGCTTTTACTGCATATTCAGCACCTAAAGATGTACGAACACCTGTAATTTTTCCGTCCTCAATAATAACGTCAGCGATTTCAGCCTGTTTAACATAAAGATTCGGCTGTTTCTCACAAACATCTTTCATATAATTATGATACTTAACACGGTCAGCCTGAACTCTCAGACTATGAACCGCAGGGCCTTTTCCCTTGTTAAGCATACGGCTTTGTATGAAACATTCGTCAGCCGCCTTGCCCATTTCACCTCCGAGAGCATCTATTTCACGTACAAGATGTCCCTTTGCAGTGCCTCCAATTGACGGATTACAGGGCATATTCGCTATCTGGTCAAGCGATATCGTAAACATCACAGTCTTACATCCAAGACGTGCGGCGGCAAGTGCAGCTTCCACACCTGCATGACCAGCACCAACAACTGCAACGTCAAATTCTCCCATTTTATATGTCAAACTAATTCCTCCTTAAATGTTTCACGTGAAACATTACTTTCCTACACAAAATCTTGAGAACACTTCATCAACAACTTCATTGGTAACTTTCTTACCGGTAAGGCTCAGAATTGACTGTTCAGCCTCATCAATAAGAACATTAACAGCATCAAGCAATTCACCACACGAAAGTGCCTCAATTGCTTCATTAACAGATTTCAATGCATTCCCAATACACATTTTTTGTCTCTCATTAGCCGCTGAAACATTATTTATTGTCTGCTCATTTATCTCAAAAATGTCTTTTATCTCACGTTCAAGCAAGTCAACACCTGTATTTTCCTTAGCTGATAAATATACTATATGTTTAAAATATTCAGATAACTGACTCTCATCAAGCTCCTGATGAACGTCAGATTTGTTGACTACAGCCACTGATTTTTTATTGTTAATTTTATTAATTAATTTCAAATCGTCCGCCGTGAGAGGACAACTACCGTCAAAAACAGCAATTACAAGTTCCGATGATTTAAGTATCTTTTCAGCAATATCAACTCCGATACCCTCAATAACATCATCAGTCTCACGAATACCGGCAGTGTCGGAAAGCCTAAGTGTTATGTCACCAAGCTTCACGCTCTCCTCAACAACATCACGGGTAGTGCCTGCAATATCAGTGACGATACTCCTCTCGCAGCCGCTCAGACAATTGAACAGCGTTGACTTACCAACATTCGGTCTGCCGATAATAGCCGCCGAAACGCCCTCACGAACAATTCTGCCGCAGTCATAATTAGCAATGAGCGACTGCAAATCATCACGTACATCCCGAAGTTCAGCAATGAGATTTTCAGGCTCTACCTCAGGTGTGTCCTCATCGGGATAATCAGCCCATGCCGCAAGGTCGCCGAGCATCTTCATAAGCTTTTCCGAACAGCGCTCCGCCTTTTTGAAAGCAGCTCCCTCACGGAGAGATTCAGCCATTTTCAGTTCCTGTTCACCACGGGCAGAAATAATATCCATGACCGCCTCTGCCTGTGTAAGGTCAAGTTTGCCGTTGAGGTAGGCACGTTTTGTAAACTCACCTGCCTCGGCATTGTCAGCGCCGTTTTTCAGGATAGCCCTAAGAATGCGCTTTGAGACATACAGACCGCCGTGGCATGAAATCTCCGCCGTGTCCTCGCCTGTATAGCTGTGAGGTGCTCTGAACACGGTAAGGATACAGTCATCGAGCCGCTCATCACCGTCATATGCAGTACCATAAGCGCAGGTGTAGCCCTCCATTTCCGTGACCTTTTTGCTGCCGAACGGGCGGAAAACTGCGGCGGCAGCATTAATTGCATTATCTCCCGAAATACGAATGACGGCAATTCCGCCTGCCGCATTCGGGGTAGAAATAGCTGCAACAGTAGACAAAATATATCACTCCTAAAAAAACAACGGCAAAGCTGCCGTTGTTTCTGTAAATTTCAATTAAAACTCGATCTTTCCGTAGAGACCGCCCTCCATGCTGTCCTCCGGCTTTGGTCTTTTGTAGTCCTTTTCAAAGCTTGTTGAGAGGTCAACGGAACGGCGCTCCATGTTTACTTCCCTGTTGTTGTCACGATTTCTGTTGTTATTATTGCGGTTATTGTTATTGCGTCTTCTGTTATCATTTCTGCCACGTCCTGCACCGTCACGGCGATTGTTATTATCACGTCTGCCGCCGTCACGTCTTCTGTTATTTGGTCTTGCATTTGTAGAAGAAATGATTATCTTTCTGTATGGTTCTTCGCCTACAGAACGTGAGGAAACGCCCTCTATCTTGGAAATAGCTGAATGAATAACACGTCTTTCGTATGGATTCATCGGCTCAAGCGGCTGTGAACGGCCTGTCTTGAGAACAGTCTTTGCAACCTTAGCGGCAAGCTGTTCAAGTGTATCCTTTCTCTTTGCACGATAGCCGAGGCAATCAATAGTAATACGGAAATAATCCTTATCACCCTTGTTTGCGATAATTGAGCAGAGATACTGGAGAGCATCAAGAGTCTCACCACGTCTGCCGATGATAGTACCGTTATTGTTGCTGTCAAGATTGATTATTGCACCTGATTCATTCTGATATACAGTGAAAGTAACGTCAACATCCATAGCATTGAGAATGCTCGTGATATAGTCCTTAGCAAGCTTTACCTTAGCATTTTCAAGTGATTCATCTTCAATAAGCGTGAAGTTATCGAGGGAATAATCCTCCTCATCATCTTCATGAGCATCAGCGGCATTTTCAGCCTTTGGAGCATCTTCCTTCTTTTCGGGAGCAATAACAGGAGTTTCGTTTTCCTCCTTCTTTTCAGGCTTAACGTCGATATATTCAGCAATAAGAGATTCAGCAGTTATAGGAGCTTCTGCCTTAGTCTCTGTTGTTGCAACAGGAGCATCATTTACAGGAGCGGCTGTTACAGGCTTTTCTTCCTTTACAGGAGGAGCAGTAACGACAGGAGTCTCAGCCTTTGCAGGTTCAGACTTTGGTGCAGAAGCGAAAGTATCTGCCTTTTTAAGCGGAGCATTTGCGGGAGTATAGGTAGCTTTTACAACGGCATCTCTTGCGCCGAGACCAAGAAAACCGCCTTTTTTTCCTTCATCGACAATTTCAAATTTTATCTCACTGATATTTTTTCCGAATTTTTTAGCGGCGAGAGCCTTAGCCTCGTCTACCGATTTTGCAGTAAAGTTTTCAGTCATAATTATACCTCCCTGACGAATCAATCGTCATCATTATCATTTTCATCATATTCGTCGCCGTATTTTTCAGCCATTCTCTTTCTGGCTTCTTTAAGAGCATCACGATTGATCTTATTTTTTTCAGATTTTGAAAGATTAGTTTTAGTACTTGGAGTACCATTCTGCTGTTGTTCAAGAGCTTGCTGCTGTTCAAGCATTCTCTGCATGAAAGTTTTCTTTTCAGGGTGTTTAGCGGCATAAGCGAGAGCCTTAGCCTTTTCTTTTTCGTTTATCTTGTCGATGTTCTTGTCAAAGTAGATATTGAGCACAAAGGTAATAACAAAAGTAAAGAGTGCTGACCATATCCAATAAAAACCAATACCTGCAGGGAGACCGAAAGCAAAGATTATTGAAAGCACAGGAGCAATTAACGTCATGGCAGTCATACAGCCGCCGCCCTGCATTGTAGGGTTATTTTTCTTCTGATAATTCTGTGTGTAAACAGATGAAATGAACTGTGCAAGACCTGCAAGGAACGGGATAGCTGCAAGGATAATAGCCTCCTTGTTCCATACTTCAGGGTGAAGTGTAGGTGCTTTTCCGAGATTTGCGCCGAAAATGGTAAAGTTCTGGGCAAATTCTACAGCTCTGTTATAGAAATCCTCACCGAGACCCTTGAATTTGTCGGCTAATTCATTAAGTTTCTCCATAGTGATAAGTTCACATCTGAGATTTTTTAGATTAGTGCCTGCAATGCCGACAGCTTCGTTTCTGATCTCCTTGGAAAAGTCGAGAATATGAGTAAACGGCTTATAAACAACGTCTAAAACGCCGAAAAGGAGAATCATCTGGATAAGAGAAGGCAGACAGGAGGACATCGGATTAAGTCCTTCCTCCTGATAGAGCTTCTGCTGTTCCTCCTGAAGTTTTGTAGGATTATTTGCATAGCTTTTTTTCAGCTTTTCAAGCTTAGGATTGAGAAGTCTTGTTCTTGCCGCATTTTTCTGCGTGCTGTAGTTGAACGGGATAAAAATAAGCTTTGTAACCAAAGTAAAGATGATTATAGACACTGCGTAATTAGGAAACAGTGAATTGATAATTCGCATAAGGTATCCGAAAGGGACACCAAAAACATCGTAAAGAAAATTCAAAATATCTACCTCTTAATTAATTGTCCTTGAAATTGGTGTTGTCACGCACACTGTAGCGACCTATTTTCTTTACTCTGAACGAAAAAGTATCGGGAACATAGTCAATTCCGCCGGGAGACCATGGATTGCACCTGAAAATTCTCATAACAGCGAGATAAAGCCCCCTGAAAGCGCCGAATTTAGTGACCGCATCAACGGCATACGAGCTGCACGAAGGGTAATATCTGCATTTAGGCGGAGTAAGCGGAGAAATAAACTTCTTATAGAATTTTATCAAACCAATAAAAACATATTTCATACCTTTTGTTTACCTTCGGAAAAACTGCGGAACATCCTGTTTATCTCAGCGATGCCGTACTTTTCCATATAGCCGCAGAATTCCTGTGATTTTATAGTACAGATGGAACTTCTTGCGACGATGACTATATCCATACCAACGGGAAGAAATGCTTCAGCCTGACGGTAAGCGAGTCTTATAAGTCTCTTTGCTCTGTTGCGGCAGACGGCGTTTCCGACTTTTTTGCCTGCGGTGATGCCGAGACGGTTAAAGGGGCTGCCGTTAGGTCTGACATAGATAACAGAATATTTCGAGGCTGAATATTTCCCTTTTCTGTAAAGGGTAAGGAAATCCTTATTGTCGTTCATTATTTCAGTATAAAGCATAATAACACCTGTTGATGATAGTTGTGCCGCAGAGCATACCATGCACCAAGCGGCTGCCTGTTCTGTTACAAAACAGGCACATAAATGTCGCCTTAACAAAAAAGACCACAAAATAAAGATTTTGTGGTCAGCCTCGTCAGTGAGTTAATCTTGCTCTGCCCTTAGATCTTCTACGAGCTAAAACCTTTCTGCCGTTCTTAGTAGACATTCTTTTCATGAAACCGTGCTCCTTCTTTCTGTGGAGCTTCTTTGGCTGATATGTTCTTTTCATATTCAGTTCCTCCTCTCTGCGAATGTATAAAAGAGTAAAAATACTCCTGTTAAGCATATAAGAACACGGACAAATCCGTATTACACTAAAACATTATATAATAAAAAGCCCGGTATGTCAAGTCATTTGTGAAAAATTGTGTATTTTCACAATATTTTCTGAAATAACGAGCCGCCCTGATGATGATTTGTCAAAATCCCGTGATAAATGAGCGGCATGAGGCTGATTTTTCCCATAGATAAGGCAAAAAAAGTCGGCACAAAAAATTTCGTTACATATTTTTCACAGACTAACAGCTGTTGAAAAGCGCTCAACTTTCCACATTGTTTTCAACCGCAGGGTGGAAAACTTGCTGTTGAAACATTTGAAAATGCTGTCGAAAAATAGTGCTGACAAAGTTTTCAACAGCTCACAGATGACGTATTACAAGTATTTTCAACAGCTTTTCAAGATATCAGAGGTGGATTCCACACAGTTTTCAACAATGTGTCAATTAAGGTGTGGAAAAACAGTTTATTTTCTCTTGATTGAACAACTAAATTCACTTGATTTCAACAGCCATGTATGTTATAATGTTAATATATAATATGTATTCAGTACTGCACAGATGACCTCTGTGCAGAAAATTTGAGCATTACTGCATAAAACAAGCGGCAAAACGGGAATTATGCCGCTTTTGCTCATACACTATCGTTTCGGAGGTAAAAAATGAATTCATTTGAAGAAGTTTTTGAAAGCGTCAAGACCTATTGCCTTGACAGTGGAAAAGTACCTGAAATAGCCATAAAGACATGGCTTGACCGTCTTGTTCCTGTAAGCTTTGACGGCTCAAACGCAGTTTTCAGCGTACAGACCGAGTTTCAGAAAAACATCGTCATGTCAACATATGACAATGTCCTGAAAGACGCTTTCCTCAATGTCTACGGACTGAATGTCAACATCGTCATCAATGTTGAATCGGACGAACCTGAAAAAATAACCGTTCCGACTGATGCCGAACTTGAACTCAAGCACGCAGAACTTGAACAGTCCTACAAATTTGCAAAATATGAGTACACTTTCGATACCTTCATCGAAGGCAGATCAAACGAATTTGCACTCGCCTGCAGTAAATCAGTTGCAAAAAACTGCGGAGAAAAGGCAGTTTCCGACTATAATCCGCTGTTTATCTACGGCCCGTCAGGAATGGGAAAAACCCACCTTATCACCGCTATTGCAAATGAAGTAAGAAAAAATCATCCGAATTTCAATATCGTTTATGTAACAAGCGAAACTTTCGGCAGTGACCTTATCAACGCTCTCAATACAAACCTTATCTCCGATTTCCACGAAAAATACAGAAATGCAGACATACTCCTCATCGACGATATCCAGTTCTTCTCAGGAAAAGAACGTATGCAGGAGGAATTTTTCCATACATTCTATAAACTGCATCAGGAAGGCAGACAGATCGTCATCACATCCGATAAGCCGCCAAAGGAACTCCTCACTTTGGAGGAGCGTCTCAGAACACGTTTCGAGGGCGGACTTATTGCCGATATTTCAGCACCTGACTATGAGACAAGACTTGCTATCATCAACAGAAAGTCAGAGCTTCTTGAACTCAAGATGCCTGCCGAAGTTGCAGAATTCATGGCAAACCGCCTGAAATCGAACATCCGTCAGCTTGAGGGCGCAGTTGTAAGATTAAAGGCTCTCAACCATTTCGCAGGCAGCCCGATAACCATTTCAATGGCTCAGAGCGTTATCAGGGACGTTCTCACAGACGAGCAGCCTATCCCGATAACCGTTGAGAAGATAATTTCCGAAGTTTCCACAGTTTACGGCGTATCTCCCGATGATCTGCGCTCAAACAAGCGTTCAGCACAGATATCCATTGCACGAAAAGTGGCTATTTACGTAGTAAGAGAGATCACCCAGATGCCTCTTGCATCTATCGGAACTGAATTCGGCGGACGTGACCACTCAACCATAGTTTACTCCGTAACAAGCGTATCAGAGGCTATGGAAAAGGATTCAAACCTCAAAAATCTCGTCCTCGACATCATCAAGAACATCAAGGACAAGAGCAAGGTCTGAGCCTCAACAGAAATAAACAGCAGTCAACGCACTTTCATTGTCAAAAATGTTGATACCACAGTCTTTCCACAAAGTTTTCAACACTGTGTTCAAAAGTCAGTGGAAAGAAAATCAGTCCTGATTTCAGCGATATACAGAGAGTATTGTTGAAAACTTCATTTCCATGAAAAAACTTATTTCAACAGCTTTGAGTTTTCAACAATCCACAGATTCTTGAAAGTTTTTGTAAAAAAATCAAGCTGATTTCGCAGTTCAACAAATTTCTGAACATTCCACAAACATTAACTCCACAATTCTCAACGTTCTCAACACAAAAATGAGTGCTGAAAAAGTTGTTCACAATTCTCAAAGATTTCACAACAGCCGTTTGTGGACGAGTTTTCCCCATAGCTGCGTTGAAAACTGACTGTTCCAACATTTCAACTGCCCCAACAACAACAACAAATAAATATAACTTATCTTATCTTTATCTTTTGAAATTTTCTTATCTCAGATATCACGCTTTAAAAAATCATATCTGAGTTTTTATAAATCGCAGGCGAGACCTGCAATGGAGGAAATCTACATGAAGTTCATATGCAACAAAACCGAACTCAGTGAAGCATTAAGCAATGTTTCAAGAGCAGTTTCACAGAAATCAACGATTCCTGCCCTTGAAGGAATAAAGATCGTAATATCGGAAAATATCGTCGAGCTTACTGCATATAATCTCGAAATGGGTATCCGTACTTCGATAAATGCCTCAACTGAAGGTACAGGTGAATTTGTCGTAAGTCCGAGACTTTTCAGCGAATTCACAAGACGTATGTCGGGAGAGGAGATCACTTTCAATATCGATGAAAATCTCGTTATAAATATGTCATGTTCAGCAACAGAATGCAGTTTTTCAGCAATGTCTGCTGCTGAATTCCCTGAACTTCCGACAGTTGATTCGGAAAAAAGCTTTACAGTCAAGCAGAGTATTCTCAAATCAATGATAAATATGACAAGCTATGCCGCATCTGTAAATGAAAGCAAACCTGTCCTGACAGGTGAACTTTTCGACATCGAGGACGGAAGCTTTAACATGGTCGCAATAGACGGATTCAGACTTGCCATCAGAAATGAGGTCACTGAATCTCCTGAAAAATATCATTTTGTCGTACCGAAAAAGGCACTCCTTGAAGTTTCAACACTTATAAGGGATGACTCTGACAAAATGTGTACCATTTACACCAATGACCGTCATATTATCTTTGAGATAGGCAGATTCTTCGTTATTTCGAGACTTCTTGAAGGCAATTTCCATAACTATAAGCTCAGTATCCCGAACGGATTCAAAACGGAAGTCATAATCAGCAAGAGAGACTTTTCAACCTGTCTTGAACGCTGTTCTCTGCTCATTGACGACAAAAATAAAGCGCCTATCCGCTGTGAAGTTGGTGACGGTGCTGTAAAAATAAGCTGCAAGACCGGAATAGGCAGGATAAACGATTCAATTCCGGCAGATATCTCAGGCGAGACTGTAACGATAGGCTTCAATAACAAGCTTATCCTTGAAGCACTCAGAGCCGCAGAAGGCGATAAGGTACGCATCAGATTCAACGGTGCTATGAAGGTAATTGAGATACTGCCGCTTGAAAGCGAAAGCTTCATCTTCCTTATCATGCCCATTCAGCTTAAAAATTAATCGATAGAAGGTTTTACCATGTCTGAAAAAATCAGCATTACAACTGAATTCATAAAGCTTGATGCTCTGCTGAAATTCGCCGCACTCGTTGATACGGGCGGTGAGGCAAAAACTCTCATTCAGGAGGGACAAGTCCTCGTAAACGGTGAAGTATGCACCATGAGAGGCAAAAAAATACGTCCCGGCGATACTGTTTCACTTGACGGTCATGAGGTAACGGTAGAGTGATAGTCACCTATGCCGAAATTGACGGTTTCCGCAATCTTTCGGGAGTTTCATTCGCTCCCGATCCAAAATACAACATAATTGTCGGCGCAAATGCGCAGGGAAAGACCAATCTTCTTGAAGCTATGTGGATATTGTCGGGATGCCGCAGTTTCCGTGGCTCAAAGGAAAAGGATTACGTCTGTCTCGGCGGCAGCCGTATGTCCTCTGCCGTGAAAATTCTTGACAGCGTGAGAGAACAGAAGATAAGCTTTGAAATGACAGGCGGCTCAAATCCGCAGAAGCTCATTCAGCTCAACGGCGTGAAACAGCGTGGAACACGGGCACTTTTCGACGTTTTCAAGTGTATTGCCTTTATCCCTGATGATACGGAAATTATCAAGGGATCACCTGAAAAACGACGTAATTTCGTGGATATGGCGGCTTCACAGCTGAATCCTGTTTTCGTCATGCACCTGAACAAGAACAATGCCATTATGAATCAGCGGAATGCTCTGCTGAAAAATATTTCACAGCACGGCGGAAGCGCAGAAATACTGGAAGTATGGGACAGACAGGCTTCCCGTGAAGGTGCGCTCATTTCGTGGATGCGCAATGAATATATCACGAAAATAAACGAAATATGCGGCAGGCTCTATAAAACCGTGTCGGGCGGTACAGAGGAACTGACGCTTGAATATAAGTCGAATGTCTATAAAGCCGAAGATTTTGAATCTCCCTGCGGTGAGGCGGCTTATGAGCAGTATTACCGCAAACTGCGTGAAACAGCCGAATATGATATCCGCACAGGCAGTACCCATTCGGGCGTTAACCGTGACGAGATAATCATAAGAATAAACGGTGTGAGCGCAAGGGATTACGGCTCACAGGGACAGATAAAGAGCGCCGCACTCGTCATGAAGCTTGCACAGGCTGAAATATACATGAAAAAGTCAAAGGATGCGCCTGTTGTCTTTCTTGATGACGTTATGGGCGAACTTGATGAGAACCGTCAGCGGTTCGTGTTTGATATGATAAAGGATATGCAGGTCTTTGTGACCACTCCGAATGAAAGTGCCCTACTTCCCGAAATAAAGGGAAAAATTCTGCGTGTAAGCGGAGGAACGATATCCGAGGAGGCTTGAAATGTACCTGCACATCGGCAACAGCTATTCCGTGGATACAAGGGATATTGTCGGTATTTTCGATATCGAGAACACCACGGTAGAAAAATGCACCAAAAAGCTTCTTGAACGTGTCGAGAAGGAAAAACGCTGTGTCTATACCACATACGAAATGCCGAAAAGCTTCATAATCATCATGAAAAACGGTAAAGAAAAGGTCTATATTTCACAGCTTTCTGCATCCACGCTGAGAAAAAGGCTTGAATCGGGCGGCGGTATGGAATGAATCATCCTGAACGAAAGGATATACGCCTGAAAAATTACGATTATTCACGCAATGGCAGATATTTCATTACGGTCTGTACGGCGGATAAAAATTATTGTTTGTCGGAAATAAAAGGCGTAGGGGACGGCGTCCTCGACGTCCCAAATGTAATATTAACGGATATCGGAAAAATTGTAAATGACCAGATAAATGAAATTAATTTCGTTTATCATGATATTAAAATTGAAAAATTTGTAATTATGCCTGACCATGTGCATATGATTGTTTTTATATGCCATGAAAATGCATCAGCGGGCGGGACGTCGAGGACGCCGTCCCCTACAAATTCTGCGATTCCGTCATTGATTTCAGCATTTAAAAGATTTACAAACAAGAAAACAGGCTTCTCAATATGGCAGCGTTCATATTACGACAGAATTATCCGCAGTGAAAAGGAATACACCGAAATATGCAGATATATTGACAATAACCCGATAAATTGGCTGAATAATATATTTGATCAGAATACATGGAGGTAAAAAATGAGTCAGCAGATTAACAACTATGACGAAAACGACATACAGGTACTCGAAGGACTTGAAGCTGTCCGCAAAAGACCTGGTATGTACATCGGTTCAACAGGTCCGGGCGGTCTGCATCATCTTGTCTATGAGATAGTCGATAACTCCATAGATGAGGCTCTCGCAGGCTTCTGTACTGAAATAAATGTTGAGATACTTGAGGGCGATATAATCCGTGTTTCAGATAACGGACGAGGCATCCCTGTCGGCATCCACCCGAAGGAAGGCATTTCAGCGGCTACCGTTGTTTATACTATCCTCCACGCAGGCGGTAAATTCGGCGGCGGCGGTTATAAGGTATCAGGCGGTCTCCACGGCGTTGGCGCATCTGTTGTAAATGCGCTTTCCGAATGGCTGGAACTTACTGTAAAGGACGGTCAGCACGTTTACTTCCAGCGTTTTGAGCGTGGAAACTATGATGAACAGCTCAAAGTCATCGGCGATACCACCGAAACAGGTACGAGCGTTATGTTCAAGGCTGACGGCGAGATCTTCGAGAGCACTGTCTATGACTATGAAATTCTCCTGAAAAGACTGCGTGAACAGGCTTTCCTCAACGCAGGCATAAGGATCGTATTCACTGACAAGCGTGACAGCGAGAATATCCAGAGCGAAACTCTGCACTATGAGGGCGGTATCCGTCAGTTTGTAGAGCATATCCACGAGACAAGAGGTCTTGAATCACTTTCGGGTGAGGTCATCTATATTTCTGGTATGCAGGGCGATTCATTCGCTGAAATAGCCATGCAGTACAATGACAGCTACAACGAGGTAATACTCTCGTTTGCGAATAATATCCATACAAAAGACGGCGGTTCGCATGAAACAGGCTTCAAGAATGCCCTGACGAAGGTAGTCAACGAATACGGCAAAAAAATGGGACTGCTCAAGGACAAGGAGAAACTTACAGGCGATGATGTCCGTGAGGGACTTACAGCTATAATCTCAGTCAAGCTGACAGAATGCGAATTTGAGGGACAGACCAAGGGCAGACTCGGAAATCCCGAAGTTAAGCCTTTTGTTGAGAAACTCGTTCAGGAAAAGCTCATGAATTATCTTGAAGAAAATCCTGAAACAGGCAAACTCATTTTTGAAAAGAGCATATCCGCCCTGAAAGCCCGTGAAGCCGCTAAAAAGGCTCGTGAGGCTGAAAGAAGCAAGAACGCATTCGGCAAATCTCCGATGCCTGAAAAGCTTGCTGACTGTTCGGAGCGTGATAACCGCTACACCGAAATTTATATCGTCGAGGGAGATTCTGCCGGCGGCTCTGCAAAACAGGGACGTGACAGACGCTATCAGGCTATCCTGTCCCTCTGGGGCAAGATGCTGAACGTTGAAAAGGCAAGAGTTGACCGAATTTACGGCAATGACAAGCTTGCACCTGTTGTTACGGCACTCGGTACGGGCATCGGTGAGGATTTCGATATTGAGAAGCTTCGCTATGGAAAAGTCATCATCATGGCGGATGCCGATGTTGACGGTATGCACATCAGAACACTTCTCCTGACGTTCTTCTTCCGCTATATGAGACCTCTCATCACCAACGGAAACGTATATATTGCACAGCCGCCGCTTTTCAAGGTCGAGCGCAAGAAAGAAGTGCGCTATGCATTCTCCGATGAGGAAAGAGACCGCTATATCGCAGAACTTTCCGAGGACGGCAAGTATAAGGACGTTGCAACACAGCGTTACAAAGGTCTTGGTGAGATGGATCCTGAACAGCTCTGGGAGACTACAATGGATCCTGAACGCCGTACAATCGTGAAGATAGGCATGGAAGATGCGCTGAAAGCAGACGAGATATTCACGATACTCATGGGCGACAAGGTTGAGCCGAGACGTTTGTTTATCGAGAAAAATGCTAAATTCGCCCAGAATCTTGACGTATAAGGAGCAGAAATGGAAGAAAACTACAAGCTTGAAAAAGAGTATACCATTCCTATCGATGTTTTCAGGGAGGCGTATACTTCATTCCAGAAGCAGTTCATCTGTCCTAAGCACAACCTTTTCATGGGGATATTCTGTGTCATTGCAGTGGTCTTTATCGGCATTGCAGTGAATAATACGTCAAATTATCTGCCGTATGTGGGAGCACTTGCGTGTCTTGCATTTGCGGCGAGAGAGTGGTACAATCCGAAAAAGATGCGTCGCAGCATATGTGACTCTGTGCGTGAACTGGGCGAGCCTGTGTATAAGATAGGCGTTGCGGACGGATTTTTCGATATATCCACAGTTTCGGACGATAAGGTGAAGTCTGAAAATGATGAGGACGAGATTGAGCCTCTGCCCGAAAAGACCAGAATACAGCGTTCTGATGAGTATCAGCTTCTTGAATATGACAGGTATTTTCTGATACTGCCTGACAGAGCATCACTTTATGTTCTGCCGAAAAAGGGATTTACCGATGCTGAACTTGACATGATACGTAATTGAAAAAAATAATCCCTCGGCGCAGACCGACGAAATAACCTAAAAATTTTCACAGGAGGAAAAAATGCTTTATAACGATAATTCCAAGATTATAAATACCGAACTTGTTGACGAAATGGAAAACTCCATGCTCAACTATGCAATGTCGGTAATCGTATCGAGAGCACTTCCCGATGTAAGAGACGGACTAAAGCCTGTTCACAGGCGTATTCTCTATACGCTCCACGAAAACGGACTTACTCCTGATAAAGCGTACAGAAAATGTGCCGATACAGTCGGTGCTGTACTGGGACGCTATCATCCACACGGCGATGCTTCTGTATATGACGCTCTTGTACGTCTTGCACAGGACTTCTCCATGAGATACCCTCTCGTTGACGGTCACGGAAACTTCGGTTCTATCGACGGCGACGGCCCTGCCGCTTACCGTTATACCGAGGCAAAGATGTCAAAGCTTACTCTCGATATGCTCACTGACATCAACAAGGAAACCGTTGATTTCATGCCTAACTACGACGACCGTTTGCAGGAGCCTGTTGTACTCCCGTCACGTTTCCCGAATCTTCTGGTAAACGGTTCTGTGGGTATTGCCGTAGGTATGGCTACAAATATCCCTCCTCACAATCTCGGTGAGGTAATTGACGCATTACAGCTTCTCATTGATGATCCTGACTGTACGCTTGAACAGCTCATGGAGCATATCAAAGGCCCTGATTTCCCGACAGGCGGCATAATCATGGGTAAGGCAGGCATCCGTGCCGCATATGCTACAGGACGTGGCAAGATAATCCTCAGAAGCCGTACTCATTTCGAGGAGATAAAGGGAAGAAACTGCATCATCATTGATGAAATACCTTATATGCTCCGTAAAGAGAGACTTCTCAAGAGCATCAATCAGCTTGCAAAGGACAAGCGTATCGAGGGACTTTATGACCTCCGTGACGAGTCTGACAAGGACGGTATGCGTGTTGTTATCGAGCTGAAAAAGGACGCAATGCCTGAAATAGTGCTGAACAAGCTTTTTGCGCTCACACAGCTGCAGGATACAGTCGGAATAATCATGCTTGCGCTTGTAAACAATGAGCCGAAAATCCTCACACTGAAACAGATGCTCCGCAATTATCTGGATTTCCAGGTAGATGTTATACAGAGACGTACACGCTTTGACCTGAGAAAAGCTCTTGAAAGGGCACATATCTTACAGGGCTTTGTGCTTGCGGCTGATTATATTGACGAAGTTATTGCGATAATCCGTGCCAGCGCAACCGTTCAGGAGGCTAAGGAGCGCATGATGGAGCGTTTCAAGGATGTGGATATGTCCGCACTTCTTGACCGTGCCCAGTACGATTTCACAGGTCTGCACGTTGAACAGCAGACAGGTCTTTCCGCAGAACAGGCTGAAGCTATCGTCCAGATGCGTCTCGGACAGCTTACAGGTCTCGAAAGACAGAAGATAACCGATGAACTTTTCGGACTTCTTACAAAAATTTCAGACTATGAGAATATTCTTGCTGATGTTAACCGTGTTTACGGAATCATCATGGATGACCTCAACGCTATCCGCAAAAAGTTCAGCGATCCGAGAAGAACCGATATTGAAAATGTCAGCGGTGAAGTTGATATAGAGGATCTCATTCCCGAAGAAGACTGCGTTGTGACACTCACAAACAACGGCTATATCAAGCGTATGCCTCTTGCTGAATACAAGACACAGCACCGTGGCGGACGTGGAATCACAGGCATGAAACAGCGTGAGGAGGACTTCGTTGAGGAGATGTTCATCTGCGGAAGCCATGACAATATCCTGTTTATCTCAAACAAGGGCATTATGTACAAGCTGAAATGCTATGAAGTACCTGACGGTTCAAAGGCTTCACGAGGCTTCAATCTGATAAATCTCCTGCCGCTTACAGAGGGCGAGAGAATTACGGCTATGATAAAGACTGCCGACTTCAATGACGATAAGTTCATCACAGTTGTCACCAAGAACGGCAAGATCAAAAAGTCAAATCTTTCACTCTACAGAAATGTCCGCAAGAATGGTCTTATTGCGATCGGTCTTGATGAAGGTGACGAGATTGCAGGCGTTCGCATGACTGACGGCAATGAACAGCTTTTCGTTGCAACAAGAAACGGTATGGCTCTGCGTACCGAGGAATCAAAGATACGTACAATGTCACGTTCAGCCCATGGTGTGCGTGCAATAAAACTCCGTGACGGTGACTATGTTGTAGGCATGGCTAAGATACGTGAGGGCGCATCTCTCCTGACTGTTACCGACAACGGCTTCGGAAAGAAAACTGCTGTTGACAGCTACAGGATCCAGGGACGTGGCGGCTATGGTCTTACAAACTACAAGGTTGACGAGATAAGAGGCAAGGTCTGCGGAATCAAGATAGTTGATGACGAGGACGATGTTATACTTGTATCAAGCGACGGCATAATCATAAGAATCCTTGCAAGCGATATCAGAATTATGGGACGTATTGCAAAGGGTGTCCGTGTAATGCGTGTAAACGAGGGCGCAAAGGTAGTTGCCTTCACACGAGCAGAACATGATGACAGCGCTGAGACCGAAAAAGTTGAACAGCTCACCGATGAACAGCTTAAAGCTGCCGAGGCAGAAGCCGAACTTGAAGAAGCAAACGAAGTAGTTATTGAAGCCGAGGAAGGCGACGAGGACGACGAATAAGTGAAGTATATACTGCTTATCTGCGTGATTTTTGCCGTTTATGCGTTTGCTGAGAACAGGCTCTTTCTTCGGACACGTCATGAGAATTTCGGCGGAAATATCAGGATAGCCCATATCTCTGACCTGCACAAACGCTGTTTCGGAAAGGGCAACAAGCGCCTTGCCGAAAGGATAAAGCGTGAAAAGCCTGATATAATACTCATCACAGGCGACCTTGTTTCAAGGAAAATGACGGATATCAGCAATGCGGAGTCACTTCTGCATGAACTTAGCGGCACAGCTCCGATATATGTCATCAGGGGCAACCATGAAAAGGAGCTGAAACCGCAGGTATTTGCCGAATATCAGCGTATCATAGCCGAAAACGGCGGTAAACTGCTGAGAAATGACAGTGATGTGCTGAGGGTGAAAGACCGTGAGCTGAAAATCTGCGGACTTGACGAAAAGCTTGAAATATACAAGAAAAACGGCGGCTACAAAGATCTTGACGTGCTTGACAGGGCTGAAATTACCCGACTGCTTGGAAAATGTCCCGACGGCGAGGTTCTGCTCATGGCGCATAATCCGTTTTTTGGCGAAGTTTATGCTGAATGGGGCGCAGAGTATACGTTCAGCGGTCATGTTCACGGCGGAATCGTGCGGATATTCGGCGTGGCAATGCTGTCTCCCGAAAGAAAGCTGTTTCCGAAAAATGCAAAGGGCGTTTATGAAATGAGCCGTGGAAAGCTCTGTGTTTCGGGCGGTCTTGGCAAACTGAGATTGTTTAATCTGCCTGAGATAGTAATTTACGATTTATAGCATAAACGAAAAAATAATTAACATAACTCCTCCCGTCCATGAGAAATCGTGGTCAAGGGAGGAGATTTTTCTTCCCGTCAGTGAGCCGAGGAAAAGTGCCGCAAAACCGCAGATAAACGTACATACAGCGGCTAAAATCGGAGAAATATCGGCTGAACCGCTGCTTAATCCCATGGCGGCGCAGTCAAATGAGCTTGCAAGCGCAAGAGAGACTGCCTCACCTGCACTCAGTACCAGAGAATGGTCTTTATCGGCGGCGGTATCATCGAGATAAAGCTTGACTGCAAGCGGAGTTTTGCCGAGTTTAAGGGAAAGTTCTCCCCTTTCGGCTATGTGTCGGGCAGTAATTCTGGTGATGCTTTTGAGTATCGTGAGAACGCCTATCGTGATAAGTACTGTTACGCTAAGTTTATGGAACACCTGCGGCGGAGCGATACTGCTTAATATAAGCGAGAATTTCGTGGATATACCGAGAATTGCGGAGCATATCAGGTTTATGACCGCCGCAGAGACAAAGGGTATGCGAATCCCGTCATTGCAGAAAGCGGCGGCGGCTAAGTAAATATCGATGCTGACTGTTACCGCAAGGAAAATTTCTTCTGTCAACTGAATCACCTCACGATACTTTATTCCGCAGGTCGGGATTTTGTGAATGAGGGGAAATATTTCATTGCCTGTGCTGTACAAAACGACTGTATTGCGGAATTACTGTGGCAAACTATTGCAGAAGCTATAATTACATGATATAATGATTACATTGTCGGCTTCTTCCGTCAGGAAGGAGGTGATGTCATGAATTACATACTTTCATTTGTTCTGGCTGTTGTGGCACGTATAGTTGGTCACTATTTGTGCAAGTGGTTAGACAGTCATAAGTCCGACAATTAACCCGAAAAAACCCCCTGAGAGTGGCAGCTCTCAGGGGGTTTGCTTTTTGTGTGATGTCATGCACACACTTTCATTTGTGGTTATATATATTATATCACATTCCCTTTGCAATGTCAACAACAAATATTTTGACAAGTCACGAAAATTGTGAAATTACCGTCTTGAAATAATCACGTTTATGTGCTATAATGAAAATGATATCCTATGGGCAGTACCGTAATTGAGCGTATGCAGTGCTGTGCTGATGTCAACAGCATGGAATGAGCGTTGATAATGCTGTAAATCATTTACGGAGGAATATAAATGAAAAAGTTTTTATCATTATTTGCAGCTTCTGCAATGTGTATGTGCATGGCTGTGTCATGTTCAAGCCCTGAAAAGGAGCTTATAGGAAAATGGGAAATGCCGAGCCTTGCAGAGGCAGGAATGGACTGCGGCGGACTTGAATTCAAGGAGGGCGGCAAGGGTTCGCTTTTCATGGATACATCGAGCATTATCCATGCCGAGAATAAGGAATTCTACGTAGGCGAAGGCGATGACGCTTTTGTTTTCGGTGAAGAAATGATCGAATTTGACGGCAAGACACTGAAAATCAATGTAAATGACAATGATATGCTTACAATGGAGAGAACAGGCAAAGAGGACAGTGCCGCATATGACGGCGAATACAAGATGATAAGCGGACTTCTCTATGACCAGATAGTAAGCGGACTTCTTGAAGGCAATACCGAAATGAAGAAGGAAGACCTCAATGTTATTATGGATATCAGCGGCAAAAATACCGAAATGACCTATAATGACGTGTTTGATTACAAGGCTGACAAGAAGAAGATAGAGATCACAGGCTGGGCATCGTTCCTTGGTTCTGCTGATGAAAACGGAAAGATAAGCTCCGAATACAGCATCAAGGACGGCAAGCTTGAAATAAAAAGCGAAAGCGGAGATACAGAAAAGCTCACGAAAATGAGCTGAAAGGGGTAAAATATGAAAAATCAGTCACTAATGGAACAGCCAGACCACAAGCATTATTCGGCGTGTCATGCACGAATGCTCCAGATAAAGTCATTGTCGGTAAGAATACTGGTATACACATTCCTGTCGGGAGTATACCTGTTTGTAAAGGCTATGACAGGCAGAACTATGCCGTTCCTGACATTCCTGTCAAAGATGCTGAATGACGAGTTCGTTGCAATGCATCTTATCGATATTGCCGCAATTTTTTCACTTTTTCTGCTTGCAATATTCGGCTTCATGAAGTATTATCTGTGCGATGTAGTAATATTTGTGGTGTACACGCTTATGGCGCTGTTCGGCATATTCACGATAAACGGAGTGACTTCATTTTTCATATGCCTTACGTGTGTAGTCGGAGCGGTCATCTCATTCGGTGCAATCGGTGCATATCAGGACTACAAACAGCTTTACGAAACAGAGGGATTTCCGCTGTTCAGCGAAAATCTCGGATACTATGACGACCATTCGGAATTTGTTCCCTCAAAAGATGTTTACAGGGGCGCACAGTCGGAAATGGATGATATCCCTGTCGTTTCCGCACAGAACAATGCGAATGGTTATATGGATGACATTCCGTCAGTCGGCGGAATTGACCTGAACAAGGGCACAGCAAACAAGGTAATTGATTTTACGGAAGTATCGGATACAACAGCTAATACAAACAAAATCGATTTAAGAGAATAATATTTAACGGCAGGTGATAAATATGTTTGCAAAGGTGGCAAGTCTCGGACTTTTCGGACTGAATGCATTTCAGGTCGATGTTGAAATTGATATCAGCAGAGGAAATCCGCTGTTTGAAATTGTCGGACTGACCGATGTTGTCGTAAGGGAGAGCCGTGAGAGGATACGTTCTGCGCTCCGTTCATGCGGCATAAATTTCCCTGTTGCATCAGTTATGGTAAACCTTGCGCCTGCCGATACGAAAAAAAGCGGTTCTGTTCATGATATGGCGATATTCATGGCAGTCCTTAAAGCAATGCAGTTCATAAGCGTTGAGACTGACGGCTGTGCATTTATCGGGGAACTTTCCCTGAACGGCGATATGAGGCGGATAAACGGCGTTCTGCCGATGGTTCTGCTTGCCCGTGAATGCGGAATAAAGTCGGTATTCGTGCCGAAGGGCAATGCTTCCGAGGCATCTGTCGTTGACGGAGTTGATGTATATCCCGTAGATACGGCAGAAGAACTTATCGCACATTTCAGGAATGAACAGAAAATAAAGCCGTGCAGTCACTATATGCCGCCCGAAACGGCATACAATGAAACCATAGATTTTGCGGACGTGCGTGGACAGCAGTCTGCTAAAAAAGCACTTGAAATTGCGGCGGCAGGCGGACACAATGCTCTGCTGATAGGTTCACCGGGAAGCGGAAAGAGTATGCTTGCAAAGAGGATACCCTCAATACTTCCGCCGCTGACATTCGAGGAATCGCTTGAAACAACGAAAATACACTCAATATCGGGACTTCTCACGGAGGACGAGCCGATAATCACAAAGAGACCGTTCCGCTCACCTCATCATACGATATCAGCGGCAGGACTTGCAGGAGGAGGTACTATCCCACATCCCGGAGAAGTCTCACTTGCGCATAACGGCGTGCTTTTTCTTGATGAACTTGCAGAATTTGACAGGCGGACACTTGAAATACTCCGTCAGCCGCTTGAGGACAGAAAGGTCACAATAGCACGTTCGGCAGGTACGGTAAGCTATCCGTGTACGATAATGCTCATAGGAGCGATGAATCCCTGTCCGTGCGGATATTACGGTCATCCAAGAAGAAAATGCATATGCTCGAAATCCAAAGTTACAGCATATCTTTCAAAAATATCAGGGCCTCTGCTTGACAGATTTGACCTTCATATCGAGGTAGCGCCTGTTGAGTATGCAGACCTTTCCTCAACGTCAAAGGAGGAGTCCTCGGCAGAGGTGAGAAAGCGTGTGATCGCCGCACGAAAGATACAGGAGGAGCGTTTCAGGGGTACTAAGATAACCTGCAATGCGCTTATAACTCCCGATAAATTGCAGGAAATGTGTCCTATGGACGAGCCTGCACAGATGCTCATGAAGGGCGTATTTGACAAACTCGGACTTAGTGCGAGGGCGTATGACAGAATACTCAAAGTCGCAAGAACGATAGCTGACATAGATAATTCCGAAGTAATAAAGAAACAGCACGTTGCGGCGGCGGCACAATACAGAAGTCTTGACCGCAAATACTGGTCAGAATAGTAAGGAGAGCAAATGAGATCAGCATTCAAAAAACTGCCGGCAGAAAAGCACAGCATCGACATCGGTCTGCTTTTTGCGGTTACATTGTGTGCGGCGATAAGTTCGCTGCTGATATATTCGATAGTCGAAAACAAGGTGCTTGACGGAATAGGTTCAAGCTACTGGAAAACCCAGCTTTTCTCAATGGGCGTGGGAGTAGCCGGTGCAGTGATAATGTCGTTCATAGACTATCATAAGCTTGTAAAGCTGTGGTTCATATATGCACCTGCGGCGCTGTTTCTTGTGGCGCTGACGTTCACCTCGCTCGGCTATCAGCGAGAGGGTGCAGACGATAAGGCGTGGCTCAACCTCGGATTTGTCATGTTCCAGCCGTCGGAGATAATGAAGCTTGCGTTTATACTGACGTTCAGCTATCATCTTTCCCGTGACGAGGAGGAGATGAACAAGCCGTCGCACATGGCGCTTCTGCTTGCACACGGATTACTGCCGATAGGGCTTGTCGGATTGCAGGGCGACTACGGAACAGCCATAGTATTTGCGGCAATTTTTGCATTCATGATATGCTCGGCGAATATTTCATGGAAGTATCTGCTTGCAGCGCCGTTTGTGATAGCGGCAGGCATAGCGGCGATGTGGTTCTTTCTGCTTGGAACAGAGCATAAAAAGCGAATCCTGATATTATTCCACCCCGGAAGTGATCCTGAGTATATCGAGTATCAGCAAGACCTCGGACTTTCTGCTCTGAAATCGGGAGGAGTATTCGGCAAGGGACTGTTTTCGGGAAACGAGGAATATATCGCAGTTCCCGAAATGCACAACGACTTCATTTACACGTATGCAGGACAGGTATTCGGCTTTGTCGGTTCAATGGGACTGCTCATCGTGCTTGTGTACATATGCCTGAAAATATTCGGAGACAGCCGTATTACCCGTGACCATCTCGGAAAATATATCTGCATGGGAGCGTTCGGACTTATCTTTTCACACTGTATCATGAATATCGGAATGGTGCTGAAGGTTGCGCCTGTAATCGGTGTACCGCTTCCGTTCCTGAGCGCAGGCGGAACTGCTATGATAAGTATGTATGCGGTGATAGGGCTTGTGCTGAGTACATACAGCCACCGTGCGAAGAATTACAACGTCTTTTATGATGAGGACGAGGACGAAAATTAAATATTTTGTTATGTATGGGCGACTATTGGTCGCCCGTTTTTATTTGTAAGAGCGATTCAGAGTACCAACCCGAATCGTAGGTGAGCACGTTCTTATACTCCCATTTTATATTCGCATTTGTGTCAGCGAGCGAAAGCAGATTATCATTAACTGCAAGAGTAAGGCGTTAAGCCGTCCCCGTGACAAGCGCCGCCGCTCGCTCAGCGGCTATCTGTGAGATTTAGAAGTTTTTGCAGTTGTAGTCTTTGAAGCAGTAGTTTTTGAAGTTGTGGATTTATCTCCGTCAAGCCCGTCAATAACATCACTTGCGGCATCGCCTGCGCCCTCAACGATATCCTCGCCAGCGTCCTCCACGCCTTCTATAACGCCGCTTACATAGTCACCTGCGTCATTATTTTTTTCGTCATTGTGCTCAAAATTGCTTTCGTATGGTTCATCGGCAGATACTTTTCCGCCGTCATTTTTAACATCAGAGCCGTTCATATTACTGCCGCAGCCAGTAAAAACTGCACAAACAAGTAACAGCGCCGAACACAAAGCAGTATGCTTTTTCATGCAAATCAAATCCTTTTCGAGAAGTCATTGTGAGAGTGTTTTCCACAATGCTTTTTTATTGTTTGCAGGTTTTTAAACTTTATCCACAGAGTTTTCAACTTTTTATAGTTGTAAAAAACTGTATTATGCGTATGTTTTCCACTTTTTCCACCGAGTTTTCAACAACGCAGGCTGTATCTCCACACATCTTTCAACATAGTGTTGAAAGTTTGTCAACCTGTGTGTGGAATGAAATTTGTAATATCCTGACGGAAAACATTGTTAAAATGACGAAAGGAATCGTATAAAATTGTTTTGGGCATAATATACATACAGCGTGAGGTGAAAATATTTTTATGCGCCGCACGTCCGATATCAGCAGTATGTACACAGCAGCATATAAAATTCCGTCATATGTCACAAAAAAATGCGTTTCTTATAGCATACAATCTTTGCTGTAAAAGGGAAAAAAATCTTGCATTTTATCTCGAAGTGTGTTATTATAAAAGGTAAGAAATTAAGCCATGACGAATGATGGCAAAAAAAATATGTACATTTTTTGTACAGGTTGGGAGATCAGTATGCCAAAAAGAACAGATATCAATAAAATCATGATTATAGGTTCAGGCCCTATTATTATTGGTCAGGCCTGCGAATTCGACTATTCAGGCACACAGGCGTGTAAAGCGCTCCGCCAGCTGGGTTATGAGATAGTTCTCGTAAACTCAAACCCTGCAACGATCATGACAGATCCTGACGTAGCTGATATCACATATATCGAACCTCTCAACGTAGAGAGACTTACTCAGATAATCGACAAGGAACGCCCGGATGCACTTCTTCCGAACCTCGGCGGTCAGTCAGGTCTTAACCTCTGCTCAGAGCTTGACAAGGCAGGCGTTCTTGAAAAGTACAATGTTCAGGTAATCGGCGTTAAGGTCGATGCTATCGAACGTGGCGAAGACCGTATCGAATTCAAGCACACTATGGATAAGCTCGGCATTGAAATGGCTCGCAGTGAAGTTGCATACTCTGTTGACGAAGCCGTTAAGATCGCTGAAAAGCTCAAATATCCTGTAGTTCTCCGTCCTGCATATACTATGGGCGGCGCAGGCGGCGGCATGGTTTATAATGTAGACGAACTCAAAGTCGTATGCGCAAGAGGCCTTCAGGCAAGTCTCGTAGGACAGGTTGTCGTTGAGGAATGCATCAGCGGCTGGGAAGAACTTGAACTCGAAGTTGTACGTGATGCCGACAACAATATCATCACAGTATGCTTTATCGAGAATATCGATCCTATCGGTGTTCATACAGGTGACTCATTCTGTTCTGCTCCAATGCTCACTATTTCCGAGGACGTTCAGGCTGAACTCCAGAGACAGGCATATAAGATAGTAGAAGCAGTTCAGGTTATCGGCGGATGCAACTGCCAGTTCGCTCACGATCCTGTTTCAGGCAGAATCGTTGTAATCGAGATAAATCCGAGAACTTCACGTTCTTCTGCACTTGCTTCAAAGGCAACAGGCTTCCCTATCGCTCTCGTATCAGCAATGCTTGCCTGTGGTCTTACATTAAAGGATATCCCGTGCGGCAAGTACGGTACTCTTGATAAGTATGTTCCTGACGGCGACTATGTTGTAATCAAGTTTGCTCGCTGGGCATTCGAGAAATTCAAGGGCGCAGAGGATAAGCTCGGCACTCAGATGAGAGCTGTCGGCGAAGTCATGAGCATAGGCAAGACATACAAGGAAGCTTTCCAGAAGGCTATCAGAAGCCTTGAAATCGGCTGTTACGGTCTTGGATTCGCAAAGAACTACAATAACCTTTCAAAGGAAGAACTCCTCAATATGCTCCGTTTCCCGACAAGCCAGAGACAGTTCGTTATGTATGAGGCTCTCCGCAAGGGCGCTACTGTTGACGAAATATTCGAGCTTACAAAGATAAAGCACTACTTCATCGAGCAGATGAAGGAACTCGTAGAGGAAGAAGAACAGCTCCTTACAATGAAGGGTTCAGTTCCTTCAAAGGACGTTCTCAAACAGGCTAAGTGCGACGGTTTCTCTGACCGTTACCTCAGCACTCTCCTTGAAGTTACAGAAGAAGAAGTAAGAAATGCACGTATCGGCTTCGGTATCAAGGAAGCTTGGGAAGGCGTTCACGTAAGCGGTACAAAGGACGCTGCTTACTACTATTCAACATATAATCTTGACGAGGACAAGAGCACTGCAAGCGACAAGCCGAAGATAATGATTCTCGGCGGCGGCCCTAACAGAATCGGTCAGGGTATCGAATTTGACTACTGCTGTGTTCATGCCGCACTCGCACTGAAAAAACTCGGCTTTGAGTCTATCATCGTAAACTGCAACCCTGAAACAGTATCGACTGACTATGATACATCAGACAAGCTTTACTTTGAACCTCTTACTCTTGAAGATGTTCTCTCTATCCACGAGAAGGAAAAGCCTGTCGGAGTTATCGCACAGTTCGGCGGTCAGACACCTCTTAACCTTGCAAATGACCTCAAGAAGTACGGCGTAAATATTGTCGGTACAACTCCTGAGACTATCGACCTTGCTGAGGACAGAGACCACTTCCGTGCTATGATGGATAAGCTTGGCATTCCTATGCCGGAGTCAGGTATGGCTGTAAACGTTGACGAGGCTCTTGAAATCGCAAACAGAATCGGCTATCCTGTAATGGTACGTCCTTCATACGTTCTTGGCGGACGTGGCATGGAGATCGTTCACGATGACGAAATGATGAGAGTTTATATGTCAGCCGCAGTCGGCGTAACACCTGACAGACCTATTCTTATCGACCGTTTCCTCAACCATGCTACAGAGTGTGAGGCTGATGCTATATCAGACGGCGAGCACTGCTTTGTTCCTGCCGTTATGGAGCATATCGAGCTTGCAGGCGTTCATTCAGGCGACTCGGCTTGTATCCTTCCTTCAAAGAATCTGACAGAAAAGCAGATAGCAACTATCAAGGACTATACAAAGAGAATCGCTGTTGAGATGAATGTATGCGGTCTTATCAATATGCAGTATGCTATCGAGGGCGATACAGTATATGTTCTCGAAGCTAACCCGAGAGCATCAAGAACAGTTCCGCTTGTTTCAAAGGTATGCGATATCAACATGGTAAGAATTGCTACAGAGATAATCACATCATCACTCACAGGCAAGCCGTCACCTGTTCCTGAACTCAGAGACAAGGTTATCACACACTACGGCGTTAAGGAAGCTGTATTCCCGTTCAATATGTTCCCGGAGGTTGACCCTGTACTCGGACCTGAGATGCGTTCAACAGGTGAAGCACTCGGAATTTCAAATTCATTCGGCGAGGCTTACTTCAAGGCTCAGGAAGCTACACAGACAAAGCTCCCTCTCGAAGGTACAGTTCTCCTCAGCGTATGCGAGAGAGACAAGCCTGAACTCGTTGACATTGCAAAGTCATTCCATGAGATAGGCTTCAAGATAATTGCTACAGGCAGAAGCTATGAGATGATAAAGGCTGCCGGAATCCCATGCGAGAAGATATACAAGATATACGAGGGCAGACCGAATATTGCTGATGAAATCGCAAACGGCGAGATTCAGATGATAATCAACACACCTGCCGGCAAGACAAGTGCTCATGACGACAGCTATATCCGTAAGGCTGCAATCAAGCACAGAGTACCGTACATGACAACAATGGCTGCTGCTAAGGCAAGCGCAGAGGGTATCAAGGCTATCAAGAACAACACTCACCTCGGCGTTAAGTCATTACAGGCTCATCACGCTGATATCCGCTGATAATCACGCTACGCTCGTAAACTCGCTTACTCTGTACGGGGCGGATAATCTGCTTTCGCTCGTTGGCACAAATGCGTAAATATATTATTAAAGGGGATGTTGAGGCATCCCCTACGTTTTTGTGTCGGGATATTTGTAATATACACAGTCTCAAGGCGCAGGCAAGGCGACACCTTCTCTATAAATGGAATCTTGTCATCTTGTCATCTTGCTTTTGTATTTGACACAGCAACAGCATTTACTT
>JAZUGG010000093.1:0-41942 GCA_045641105.1 Ruminococcus sp.
CTGAGAAAAAGCAGCTATGCACAGCATCTGCTGCGTCAAGCCCTCTCGTAGTGCGAAAGCACGCCTTCGATGGCTTTTCTTGCATCTACTGTACCTATCTGCTTTTTCTTATTCAAAACGGGTTTTTAGAGGTGCCCATAAATGTAATGTTAACAGAATGTTCATAAAAACACTTTGCAAACAAAACATATTGTCTGCAAAGCGGAAAAATTATTTTTTGCCTACAACTATGCGGCGCTGAGAGCCGTCATCAGTACAGGTAACAAGAGTGATACGTTCATCGCCAAAGCCGTTGAGTATCCATGTTTCCGACGGTTCAACGACAAATGTCTCGTCGGCATAATAGATCGTGCAGTTGCCGTTTTTGTCATAAAGACGTATTTCTGTTCCATTTTGGATATTCTGAAGTGCATTGAATGCATACTCGTAATACGGACTGCTGTGACCTGCAATGCAGTAGTTTCCGTCACCGCTTTCAGGAAAATGTCCGCAGGCATATGCAAGTACATCAAGGTCAGTGCCTTCAAGAATTGGTTCTTTGATATTCAGATCAGGAATTTCAAGTACGACGCTGTTTTTCAGCAGATATGCTCTCCTTGCATGACGATAGATGTATCTGCCGCCGTAAAAGGCAAGAATAATCATACCTGCCGCAAAAAGCAGAACACCGCCAATAAAGAGTATGCGTTTTTTGAGCGGCATCTGCCTGATTTTTTTTGCTGTTTTCATTTATCAGTCATCCTTTTTGCCTGATTTGCTGAGTATAGCGCCGCCAAGAAGTGTCATGAGAACCGCACCTGTGCCGACAATGGCAGAAAGAGGCGATGTCATACCTGTTGCAGGAAGGTCAACGGCATTGCCTTTTTTGTCTGTGCCTTTGCCTGTTTCAGGATCAACAGTATATGTATCTATGCCGCCGAGGTCGATAGAAACAGTGCCGTCAGCGTTTACGGAAGCAGTAACATTTTTCGGAACCGTTCCATTCTTGTCCTGATAATACTTTGAAGCCCACTGACAGAGTTCATCATTGCTGTATTTTGCAGGCTTTGCAGTTGATACGGAAGTAGTTGCAATAGATGTTGTAGTTGAAGATAATGCAGAAGTTGATGTAGTTGTTTCGGTTGTTGAAGCGGAAGTTGTAGTCGTTGTTGTTGAAGATGCAGTAGTTGATGTTGTCGTTGTAATTTCAGTATTTACGGCAGGTTCGGCAATTGCTTTTATTTTGAAGTTGTCAACAGCAAGATAGTCCGTTATCATAGCAAATTCGTCACTGCCGTAATAATCAAGGCAGAACTGTTTTTCGGCATCATTCTGCGGCTGGAGGACATAAGTTTCAATCAGGCTTTTTCCTTCGGCAAAGTCATCCCATACGCCGTCGCTGAAAAGGTAGCTTTCTCCCGGATTGATAACAGTTTTTGAATAATAGTTCACATTGGCATCTGAAAAATAATTTATATAGTCCATGAAGCCTTTTCCTGTATCGCTTGAAATGGTAGCATAATAAAGGCAGTCATCATGATTTGTGATAACAACAGAATATTTTTCGCCTTTTCTGATAAGCTGTTTTTCAGGGAGTTTTTCGGTATACAAGCCCTTTGTTAAGTATTGATTTTCAAATTTGCTGATAAGCTTTCCGTCGGTTGGATCTTTGGCATTTTCGTTCAGCAAATATATCTGATATTCAGCATTTGTTGGAAAGTCTGCTGCAAAATATGATGAAATTTCAGTAAGATACTGATCCTGTTCGGCTGTGAAAACGTTTGCGTATTTCATTTCAGTTTCATAAGGCAAAGCACTTACGTTGGTTGCATTCAGAAAGTCATACTGCTGAATAATTTTTTCAATCTTTTGGTTGTCAAAATATTGCGGATACATATTCTCAACATCAAAATCAAAGCAAACAGGAGATTCAAGTGATTTGTCGTAGTAAGAAATATAGAAATATCCGCTTCCGTCAACGCCCCAGTCACGGTAATTAGGGAATTCACCGTTAACAGAACCCCAGCTGTTCTTTACTATCCATGCACCGTCGGCAGGAGGTGTCATATCATTGCCTGATTCGGAAGTACCCTTCTTGAAGTTTTCCTTTGAATAATTGTCATCATATCCGACGATACAAACGCTGTGGTTTGCATGAACAAAGCCTGGCTGCTGAGCTTCGACATCAAAATACGGTGTATCCATTTCGTCGTATGTATAATGTGCGTAGTTTTCACTGATGAATACAGGTTCAACGCCTTCATCGAGTGCCTCAAAGCGTGAATTATCGGCACAGAATGATATTTCAGCAGCATAGCCTGAAAGAAGCATGGTTTTAAGCGTATTTGTAGCATCCTCGTTGTACTGATAGTGTAAATTCCCTTCTTCATCTGGCAGATAGAGAGCCGGCGAAGGCAGGAATACAGCGTTTTCAAGATAAGGCTGATTGAATTTCAGATCATCAGAAACAGACCAGTCCTCACCGACTGTGCCATATGTGCCTGAGTTTTCAAATGCTTCATCTTCTGACCATTTCCAGTCGGCAGGATGAATTTCAAAGACATATTCTCCGTTTTCATCTCTTAATCTTTTGCCTGTTTGGGGATCAAGCTTGAAGAAAAGGCGGTAATCACTCTTATTTTTGTAAGGAACAAGGTTTTCGTCAACTGGTCCGATGCCTGCGGCGTAGTTGAAAATTACATTATAGTTGAATCCGCCCATGTCAATACCCCTGTTGACAGCATTCAGCTTTTCATCGCCTGTAAAATACATACCCTCACCATTCTGGGAGCCGCTGTTCTCATGTGAGTAGCCAAACCATACGGTATGGAGTTCAGAAAGGTCTACGTCAAAATTATCAGGGGACAAGCCTGTTTTTTTGCTTAATTCATAGAGAATACTGCTCTCACAGGCTGCAATTGAGCCGAATGACCAGCAAGTTCCCCATCTTCCCTGACTTTTTACAGGGGTGACATAATTGTTTCCGTTAACATTGCGGAGGTCAAAGCTTTCAGGCAGAATTAATTCTTCCTGTGTTTCGGGAGCGGATTCTGCGGCATAAGCGGCTGAACCTGCGGCAGGCAGTGTACACAGAACACTCAATGCAAGGCTGAGTGAGAGAAGTGATTTCTTATTCATGGGATATCGTCCTTTCTGAAATTATTATATATTTTACATTAAATACTGATATAGATAACATATGATATAATTATAGCAAATCAGAATAAGCTTGTCAATAAAATGACGCAAAAATGCGGAAAAATATCATAATAAAACAAAAAACGCCAAGGTACTTTAAGCCGCACCACACAATCTTTGTGCGGTGTTGCCTTAAAAAATATACAAACGGCGAAGCCGCTTACTGCGGGGTCAAGGGAGCAGCTCGCTCCCTTGCAGGGGGTGTTCGAGGGGGACAGAGTCCCCCTAAGAAGCAGCAAACCAAGCGAAGCAACGATTTGCGGATTGTCCGCAGTCACAACTCTCGGCTTGACCGACGGAAAAACTTTAGGGCACCTCTAAAAACCCATTCTGAGAAAAAACAGCTATGCACAGCATCTGCTGCGTCAAGCCATCTTGAAGTGCGAAAGCACGCCTTCGAGGGCTTTCCTTGCATCTACTGCACCTATCTGCTTTTTCTTACTCAAAACGGGTTTTTAGAGATGCCCTTTAATCTATAAAAGTAAATGCTGTTGCCGTGGGTACTGCCTTAAAAACAGTTGACAAGAGAACGTATGTGTGATATAATTTTCACCGATAGCGAAAAGGAGAATGACTATGAAAAAAGAAAAAAAAGTCCTGACACGAACATGGGCGGTAGCGTTGCTTGCATTTATAAGCTGTGCATTGTGGGGCAGTGCATTTTCAGGTGTCAAGACAGGCTACAGGCTTTTCGGAATACAGGCAGATGACTGGGCAGGTCAGCTTGCATTCGGAGGCTTACGATTTGCAATTGCAGGTGCTATGGCGCTTGTTTTCGGCAGTATCATAAAAAAGAAACCGCTGATACCAAACAAAAGCTCACTTCCGAAAATAGGTATAATCAGTTTTTTCCAGACGATACTGCAATATTTTTGCTATTATATAGGTCTTGCTCATACAACAGGCGTAAAAGCATCGGTTCTTGTTGGAATGAACGTTTTTGCGGCGATAATTATTTCAACGCTGATACTTCATCTTGAAAAGCTGACTGCACGGAAAGTAATAGGATCTGTTGTCGGATTCGGAGGCATAATCCTGATAAACCTTAGCGGTCTGATAAACGGTGAATCATTCAATTTCATTGGTGACGGCATGATACTGCTGTGTACGATAGCAAGCGGATTTTCGTCGGCGTTCATGAAAAAACTTTCGGGTGATGAAGATCCTGTACTCCTCAGCGGCTGGCAGTTTTTTATCGGCGGCATAGTTCTTATGCTCATCGGCTTTGCAGGCGGCGGAAAAATCGGTACATTCACTGCAGGTTCAACTGCCATTCTGATGTATCTTGCATTTGTATCGGCGGCGGCATATTCGCTGTGGGCAGTGCTTCTGAAATACAATCCTGTGTCAAAGGTATCAGTATTCGGCTTTCTAAATCCCGTCTGCGGAGTTGTGATATCAGCGGCGGTACTCAATGAAACCGAGCAGATAAATGCAAGTTTTATTGCGGCAATGCTTCTTGTGTGCATTGGAATAGTTATTGTAAATTATACGAAAAAAGCTCCTGTGACTGAGGAATGATCCTTGTCACAGGAGTTTTTTTATGAGATATCACGGTCGGTATACTGAATGTTCATGTCAACATCACCTGCAATGCCGTCTATTTTTCCGTAACAGCTTGCCTGCCATATAGCATAGTCACCGTCATAATCGGTATCATCGACGAAATGTGCGAGCCATACGGGATTGACTGACTTTGAATCGTCATCCCATATTGAACGGAGAAGATTACGGCTGCTGTAGAGCATTGCAGAATAGCCGTATTTGTCCATTTCATCAGAGAAAAGCCTGTAAAGTTCATTGAGGTCATGGAGACTCATTTCAAATTCCTGAAAATTAGTCCATTCCTCCCAGTCAAAGGCAACGGGATAATCAAGTTTTTCGCCGTCAAGGGTATCGGCTACCCATTTTGCGTGTTCCTTGATGCCTTTTTCGGTGTTGTCGGTAGTATAGAGGTAAACGCCGACATCAAGACCTGCGGCTTTTGCGTTTTTGATATTAGCTTCATAGCAGTCATCAATTCTCACGTCGTCATAGGTATTGTACCAGCAGCCAATACGCATGATGACAAATTCACATCCAGCCTTTTTGACAGCATCGAAGTCAATATCGCCCTGCCATGTTGAGACATCAATGCCGAATTTCACATTATCTCCGTCATATTTTTTGATGAAGTCCTTGAAATCCACACGGGGGGATTCATCAGGCTCATTAGGAATTTCACTGAGAACCTGTATCGTGATGTCAAATTCCGAACTGTTGCCTGAACTGTCTGTAACTGTAGCGGTAAGCGGGTAAAGACCGACCTTATCCTTATCGACTTCACCTGTATAGGTCAGGACAGGTTTTTTGTCGTAGTTATCGCCGTAGCCTACATAGTCATTAAGGTCAAAATCCGTGCCTTTCAGGTGTTTTGTATCCCAGCCTGTGTTGATGAGGAGTGGAGGAGTTGTATCGGCAACGTTATATTTAAGTTCGGCGGTAAATTCATTTCCGTCATGGATATACGGAACTTTTATCTTGTTTTCTCCGAGTTTATCGGTTGCTACAAGGGCATTTCCGTCTTTGAGGTCAACATTTGATTCGGTGATGAAGTCGGAGAGTTTGATTTCCTCATAAACTTCAAGCGTATCACGGCATTTGAGAACGAGGTCTGACGGGGGAGAAGCATTTTTCTTTTTTGCTGTTGTTGTGGTTTTCTTTGATTTAGAAGCAGTGGAGGTAGTTTTTTTGGCTGATGTACTGCTTGTTGATTTTGAAGTTATTTTTGAGCCTGAAACGGATGATGTGACAGTAGTTTTCTTAGTTTCAGAAGTCTGTGCGGTTTCGGAAGCCGCTTTATTTTTCTCCTGTTCCGAGACATTTGGAACTACTTTGTCATTGCATCCGACAAGTGTAATAAGTGAAAGTGCAAGTAAAACTGCTGAGAATTTTTTCATATTTTCCCTTTCTGCTGCATGGTTCGACAAAAAATACATATATAGTATACCACATTTTAATATTATTGTAAAGACAGAAAGGATTTGTTTTTTACGTTTACAAAATAAAGCATATAAGTCCTGAACAGCCGTCATTTATGACACGTTCAAGAGTTTCCTGAAGCTTCATTCGTGCTTCAACAGGCATTTTATACAGCTTGGAATGAAGTCCCTCGTTGACAAGTTCATGAAGCGACTTGCCGAAAATATTGCTTTCCCATATTTTAGTCGGGTTATCATCAAAGCTGTCAAGGAGATACATCACAAGTTCCTCGGACTGTTTTTCCGTGCCGACGATAGGGCTTACGGTGGTATTGATATTTGCCTTCATCAGGTGTATTGACGGTGCGGATGCTTTCAGCTTAACGCCGTATTTGCCGCCTTGACGGATAATGCGTGGTTCTTCAAGGGTAAGTTCCTCCATTTCGGGCATGACGATACCGTAGCCTGTAGCCTCTACTTCTGCAAGGGCAGGTTCAATGCGCTGATATTTGCGGCGTATGTCGTTCAGTTCCATAAGCAGAGGCATGAGGTCACTTTCGCTTTCAATCTCAATACCTGTAGCCTCGCCGAGTATCTTATAGAAAAGACTGCTGTCAAGCTCTGCGGTAATAGTGACAGAACCCGTACCGAGGTCAATGGAAGTAATATCGGCTTTCACGACATTCGGACATTTTGACATAGCCTCCGCCGCACTTTCGGCTTCACGCACAAGACGGATATCCTTTGCGGCATCACGTATGCAGTCAAGAATTTCTGTTTTGAGCCAGTGTCCCTTTTCAAGGGAATTTATCCAGCGTGCAGTGCGGATATTTATCTCTTTTATCGGGAAAGAATAGAGCAGTTCACTGATAATTGTGCGAATATCCTTATCATCAAGTTCAAGGCAGTTCAGCGGCAGTACCCTTGTATCATAGCGTTCTGTGAGTTCAGCCGCAAGAGCCTTTGTTTCAGCAGAATCAGGCGAAACCGAATTGAGTATGACAACGAAAGGCTTGCCAAGTTCTTTCAGTTCACGAATGACACGTTCCTCACATTCGGCATATTCTTCACGAGGAATATCGGTTATTGAGCCGTCAGTCGTAACAACAAGCCCGATAGTGGAATGATCTGTGATGACCTTCTGAGTGCCAATTTCAGCCGCCATATTGAAAGGTATCTCCTCATCAAACCATGAAGTCATGACCATTCTCGGCTGTTCGTTTTCGATATAGCCGAGAGCGCTTGGGACTATGTAGCCAACGCAGTCAATGAGCCGCACATTGAATGACGCAACGCCGCCTACGCTCACTTCAACGGCTTCTTCGGGGATGAATTTCGGTTCGGTTGTCATGATAGTCTTTCCTGCGGCAGACTGCGGAAGCTCATCAAGGGCACGTTCACGCATGAATTCGCTTGAAATATTGGGGATAACGAGAGTTTCCATGAAGCGTTTGATAAATGTGGATTTTCCTGTGCGGACAGGGCCTACAACACCGATATAGATATCGCCGCCCGTACGTTCTGCTATATTGCTGTAAATATCTTTAACCATTGCTCTCTCCTTTTCAGGTAACTATCGGAATAAGCAGCATACCGCCGTTTGTCAGTCTGTCACCGATAAGTTCGTTTTCCTCCATAATAGCGCTGACACTTGTGCTGCATCTTTTGGCGATATCCCATATTATCTCATTTTCAGTGCCGAAATACAATTTTACGGCATAATCACCGTCACGTTTTTTGCGTTCGGAATCATTTATGACAATATCCGAGACAACGTGTATGCTTTCACAGTCTGCAACTGTGATTTCTGCGGATAATTCGGCTTTTGCCGTAAGAGTACCGTTTGAATTTATGTTGTATGAAACGTCTTTCACGCTTATCCGTACATTAGAAGGTGCGTTTTCAGGCTTTTCCGTCAGCGATATATTTTCCTCGAAAGCTTCATCACGGTCAGGCATGACTACAGTTCCGGAATTGTCCTCAGCCGCCATTGAATAGGTCAGCATACCGCTTACAACAAGTGAATTTCCGTCGTCGGAGAGGTGAGTATTGATATTTTTGGGCGTACACCACATTGCATAAATATTCTTTGGAACATTGTCACCGTCAGCAAGGACAGCTATATGAGTAAAGTTTTCGGTGATTATCAAAGGGATTTGTTCTGCGCTTATATCCGAAAAGGAGACTTCGCACGGATATACTGTAGAAAATGCATCGGTAACAAGCATGACAGAGGCTGTTTTCACTGCCCTGCAAACGAGGCGTATTTCGGCTTCACATGATAAATTCCGTGGACTGTCTGCGGAAGGGGTAACATCACAGGTGAGAATTTCTGGTGTCACCCTGCAAATGAAGCTGTCATCAAGACCGTCCATATCGACTATCTGACTGTATGGGAGTGTGAAACTGAGCGGTTCAACTGAGCATTCTCCGTCAGAATTGCCTGAATACAGCATATCAACAGCGATCTCACCTTTCACGAGAAGTTTTCCGGAAACATTTTTCTTTTCACATTCCAATGCCCTGCATCTGACGTTCACAATGTTGTCCGCATCGGGTTGGGCAGGGGAAAGGCTTATATTCTCGGACAGACTGAATATTTTTTCGGCAGTCAGTTTTTGTGAAGCAAAGCGGACAGGAGTTTTATTAAGCTGGATATTCATGCCCTCTGCATCGGATATCACTTCCTGCGGATTTTCGCCTGTAACGCTGATTTTTATTGAGACTGCTCCACGCATATCAAGACGGCGCTTGTTGACGGCACGGAAGTTGATATGGTCTGATTTGGGGACAATGGTTATCTCAGGAAATTCACATATTTTCCCGATATCAGCGGTTCGTGAGAATGTCTGATGCTGTTCTACTGACTGGAGAACGGAACTGCCGTCACCGCAGTAGAGGATGCGAATGTCACACCTCAGTTCGTAGTTCAGCTTGTCACCGACAATTGAGTATCCTGTAATTACGGGGACAGCCTCACAGCGGACAAGCCGGAATATGTCAGGGTAGTAGTCGGGTAGAATGTAGTCCAGTTCAACGGTCTGCTCCTGAATGCCACTGTAGATATTTTCGGCGGCAGGAATAGTTTCTGTAGTTGTTTTGAAATCCATGAAGTACCTCCTTGAAAGTTCTTGTATATTCTATTCAGCAGAGGGTACAAGTATTCATAAAAAAAGAACTCCTGAAAATCAGGAGTTCTGAATAATTATGAAATTTTAACGTATTACTGCGGATAAACATATGTTACAAAAGCATTCCATGTACACGGATAATCGGAATCCACAACCTTTGCGCTGCCGTTGATAGTGAGTGTATAATATTCAGCCTGCGGCAGACCATAGACTGCAAATCCGCTAATAACATCGCCTGATGTGACGATATCGAAAGCATATTCTTCACCTGTGATAGGATTAATAACAACATCTTTGTCATCTTTTTTTGTATACTCATAATAAATGTTGTTGCTGTCCATAATATTGATGCCTGTCCACGGATTTTCGCCTGTCCATTCAAGCTGATAACCGTCCATTACGCCGACATCTGATGCTGAAACGAACAGATCACCTTTTGAAACAGGTTTGCTATTGTGAGCCTTGCCGGCATCCGTACCGAATCCGACAGCTTCAAAGGTAGCATAATCGTCATTGGCTACAACAAAAAGTGTAGCAGAAACGGTTGGCTGAACAGAGACTGTTACGCCGTTTGTGACAATCGGAAATGTAGTGGTAGTAGTTTCGGCTTTGGTAAGCGAAAGAACAGGAACGGTGTCACCCTCTGTGACAATATAATCTACCATATTTGGTTCTGACGGCTCTGACTTTTTGCCTGAACAGCCTGCAAAAAGCATCAAAGCAGAGAATGCGGCGGCTGCAAAAACGATTTTTATTTCTGACATGGGCGGTTCTTCCCCTCTATACTCAATATAAATTACGGAATACTGCTGAAAAGAAGCAAATAAACCGTCATATAAATATTATACTGCTAAAAACGTCATGTGTCAACAATCTTCTTTGCATTTTTATCAAATCGGATTAATTCTACAAAAAAACGTGATATTTGTCACGAAATGTGTGACTTATGACAAAAAGTACAGCGTTTATTTTGCTAAATTAGTGATATCCTTGATGACTTCACCTGCAATGATAAGACCTGCAACAGACGGTACAAATGCGTTAGATGCCGGAATGTCACGGCGATAGGGTTGATTTTCGGATTCATCAGCTTTGCGGAGAGGTTTCAGCGGAATTTCCTTTGAATAGACCACTTTCAGCTTTTTGATGCCACGGCGTTTCAGCTGATAACGCATTACCTTAGCAAGCGGACATACCGATGTTTTATAGATATCAGTCACTTCAAATGCAGTCGGATCGACCTTGTTGCCTGCGCCCATTGAACTTATGACGGGAATGCCTGCATTCTGAGCCTTTTCGATTATTTCAAGCTTGCCCGTGATAGTGTCGATAGCATCGATAACATAGTCATACTGTGAAAAATCAAACTGTTCCGAAGTATCAGGCATAAAGAACGTATGGAAAACATTCACTTTGCATTCCGGATTTATGTCATGAATACGCTCCATAGCCACATCAGTCTTGTATCTGCCGACAGTGCTGTGAAGAGCGATTATCTGGCGGTTGATGTTGGAGACTGAAACAGTATCGTTGTCGATAAGGTCAAGCTGACCGATTCCCGAACGTGCGAGTGCTTCAACGGCATATCCGCCAACACCGCCCACTCCGAATACAGCAACACGGGACGAGGCAAGTTTCTGCATGGCAGATTCGCCGAAAAGCAGTTCGGTTCTTGAAAATTGTTCAGACATATTATTCGGTTATTTTTCTTGCTTCGATATAGAAACGCTTATCCTCAGCGTGTCCCATTGAGAATGTTTTTCTTGGGAGTGCGCCGTCCTTGATAACAGTCAGGAAAAGCTCAGATTTGTTCATATCAGGGAGAATGAATGCGATACCGTTATGCTTTTCAGCGAGGTTCTTTACGGTATCAGAACCGTGGATGTAGTCGATTTTTCCGCCGTTTGCTTTGAGATATCCGTCAAGGAAGTTCTGGAGCGAGCCTACAGAAAGGTTTGATGACTTCTTATTTATATAAAGTTTTTTCTCTGTGCCGCTGCATGAGCAGATAACGTACTGGTCTGAAACTGCGGTTTCGGAAAGACCGAGAGCATCAGTTATCTCAGAGATGAGCTTTTCATTGTCAACATCATATACAAGGCGGTGAATAGCCTCAAACTGGAGAGCGGCGCTGTGGAGGTTAACGATTTCAGCAAGGGCATAACGTGCAGGATGATTTGAAAAGTCCTTGTCAGGGTTTGCCTTTTTGAGCTGTTCATAGAATTCCTTTGCAGTAGCGAGAGAGTGGTTTCCGTCGCCCATAGCATAGAGGAGAACAGGAGTATCGCTGAGACCGTATTTCTTATTGAAGCATTCAGGCTGACCGAGAGCGGAAAGTGCCTTGTCGGTTTTCTCTTGTTTATCGGCATCAAGAAGCCATCCCTTTATACTGCCGCCGTTCTGCATAAGTTCAGTGTCGTAGATTTTGTCGCTGTCAGAAACACTCTTTGCAAGAGGTTCGATAACTGTATTATCAGGATCATCAATGAGTATCATGATGTGAGGAAGTTCAAGCGGAGCGCCCTGTCTTACCTTGATTCTTGGCGGGATACGTTCAATAACAGTAGCCTCTGTTGCACGTACCTCGGAGGTACTGCCCTTTGCAAAGTCATATTTTTCAAGGTCGATAGCACCAACTATACCCTGACGGAGAATGCCGTTGCTCTGGATACGTTCAACGTAGACCATAGCATTTTTGTATTCATCAAAGATGCCGTCTGCTGTATATTTGTCCATAGCCTTGTGGATATTGTCAATTCTTTCTGCAACGCCGTCCTGTTCAAGATAAAGTTCAGGGAGAATGAGGTTGAGAGTTGACGGTGCAGAGCCGACATTTTTGCTTACCTGTTCCCAGTATTCAGGCTCACCTGTGTACTGGTCACAGGCGATAACTGCCCATTTGTTCATGTCTGTGCCATTTTTCGGCACGAGGATATCCGCATTGTGAAAAGCTGTTGAGTTCATAGAATGACTCTCCTTTATAAATATTTTTTTATTTCATTATAAACTGTTGAAACGGGGAGACCGACAACATTGAAATAGTCTCCGTTAATGAAATTTACGAGTAAAGCGCCTTTGCCCTGAATGCCGTAGCCGCCTGCCTTGTCGAAAGGTTCACCTGTTGAGATATACCATTCGATATCTTCATCCGAAAGTTCACGGAAGAAGACCTCGGTAGTGACGGTGAGGGACTTTGTTTTGCCGCCGCAGATGAAAGTACATCCTGTAGTGACCTTATGCATCCTGCCTGAGAGCATTTTAAGGTATTCACGGCACTGCTGTGCATCTTTTGGCTTGCCGAGAATCATGTCATCGGCGATAACAATGGTATCACATCCGATAACGAGACAGTCGGGAAATTTTTCAGCAGCACACTGAGCCTTTATTTTTGAAAGGTATTCAGCGGCAAGTTCAGGATTTTTCCTGCATTCTGCGGCAATATCATCAGGGAGAGTTTCATCGCAGTCGGTAGAGACAGCAGTAAAATTCTCGGTGATAAGCCGTATAAGCTCCCGTCTGCGAGGAGAAGCGGAAGCGAGTATAATTTTCATAATATCATTCCTTTTATCGCAGATATGATTATTTTACCACATATTGCGGAAAGTGTCAAGAAAAAACAGCCGTGTATCGATTAAAATACACGGCTGTAATTATCAGCATTCAGGAAGTGAAGTGATTATTGAAAGCAGATATTTCTGAATAGAAAGACCGTCGGAAGGTGTAAGACCTGAACCGCATTCATAAACATCGCCATTATATACTCCCTGTAAGGTTATGTGTGACTTGTCAGAACCGTCAAGACCATATACGTCAGGGTTAGCCATAAACTGGAGTATCATTACTGTGTCAGCGATATTGATTCTTCCGTCGCAGTTTGAGTCACCATATAACGTTACTTTATCAGCATCCGGATATGTTGATGTTGCTGATGCAGTAGTTGTGGCAGAGGTTGACTGAGTTGTTGATGCGGTTGTTGTGGCAGAGGTTGACTGAGTTGTTGATTCAGTAGTTGTGGCAGAGGTTGACTGAGTTGTTGATACGGTTGTTGTGGCAGAAGTTGACTGGGTTGTGGATTTAGTTGTTGTGGTAGTAGTTGTAGTTGGCTGAACTAATTCGCCGTCACCGACAATAACGTTGAAATCGGCTCCTGCACTTTTACGGTATGGATTATTTAAGGTATCATATGTATATCTTACAGAAAAAGTGTATATGCCATCATCTGAAAAAACAAAGTCATCCGCACTGAGATAAGTGTCTTTGTCAGGATGATAATAAATTGAGACATTCGGATCATCTAAAGAAACTTTGCCATCATATTTGAAAAATACAGTATATTCGTATTTCGTCATGTCTGAATTGTAGTACTTTTCGAGTTTCAGGATATCAGCATCTAATGTCAGACCATTCAAATTTAATTCTTCATTTTGACTGTATCTGAGTTTTGCAGGCAAATCGACAATATAAAGATTGTTGCGTTCATCTTCGTTAAAAAGTACTTCACTGTCAGTATATGATTTGTGGGGTTCAACAGATATGATTTCAGGCTTTGGTGGTTCGCCTTCAATAAGTTCAAATGTATATCCCCATTTTTCAGCATATTTCTGAGCTGTTGAGTCTTTATATCCGTAGATAGTTCCTGAGAATTTTGCGACATTTTTAGTAGGATCATCAATAGTCAAGCCATTTATATGTGAAATCAGATCATCATTTTCAACTTCTTCTGTCTGATTGGAAATAGTGTTGTCATCACCATAAATTATACAGTTCGGATTATAGAAATAAATAGCTGCAAGGTTTCTGCATCCTGCAAAAGCGTCTTTTCCAATGAATTCCACTGACGCAGGAATTTCAAACGAACTGAAAGCAGTATTCCGGAATGCGTTGGAGTTAATGGACTTAAGCGCCGGTGAAAATTTAATGCTGTCAAGTTCATGACAGTTATCAAACATATATGAACCTATCTGACTAATAGAATTTTCGACAACGGCCTTTTTAATAACGTGACCTAATCTTTCCCACGGTTCTATCACTTCATATGAAACAAGTCCCGTAGTACCGTAATAATAGAAAGTGTCATCTGCTATTTCCCAGTGCTGATCGCCTCCGATAGTACCTCTTATAATCGGATATGCGAATGCATGGATACGTGTAGAATCCGTATTAACATCAGCATAAACCGTTGACAGCGGCAGAGCGGCAGATGAAGCACAAATAAGTGCAGCGAGAGCGAATGGTTTGATTTGATTTTTTTTCATAAATATTTCCCCTTTAAATAAATAAAAATTATGTTATGATTATATCACTATATATGTTAGATGTCAAGAACTAATTTTGCAAAAGTTATCAAATATATTGAGGAAATTATATGCATATATTTTCAAAATATAAAACAAAAAAGAGCGGTTCAAAAGAACCGCTCCTTAACTGTATGGACAATATTAATGGATTAGCCGAGTTCAGCAAAGTACTTGATAGTTCTTACCATCTGTGATGTGTAAGAATTCTCGTTATCGTACCATGAAACTACCTGAACTTCATAGAGACCGTCGCCGATTTCAGCAACCATTGTCTGTGTAGCATCGAAGAGTGAACCGAATCTCATGCCGATAACGTCAGAAGAAACGATCTGATCCTCATTGTAACCGAATGACTGGCAAGCAGCAGCCTTCATAGCAGCGTTGATGCCTTCCTTAGTTACGTTAGCACCCTTAACAACAGCTGTGAGGATAGTTGTTGAACCTGTTGGAACAGGAACTCTCTGAGCAGAACCGATGAGCTTGCCGTTGAGTTCAGGGATAACGAGACCGATTGCCTTAGCAGCGCCTGTTGAGTTAGGAACGATGTTAGCAGCACCAGCTCTTGCTCTTCTGAAGTCACCCTTTCTGTGTGGGCCGTCGAGGATCATCTGGTCGCCTGTGTAAGCGTGGATAGTGCTCATGATACCGCTCTGGATAGGAGCATAGTCGTTAAGAGCCTTAGCCATAGGAGCGAGGCAGTTTGTTGTGCATGAAGCAGCTGAGATGATCTTGTCATCCTTTGTAAGAGTCTTTTCGTTAACGCTGAATACGATTGTAGGAAGATCGTTGCCTGCAGGAGCAGAGATAACAACCTTCTTAGCACCGGCATCGATATGAGCCTGTGACTTTTCCTTTGAGCAGTAGAAACCTGTACATTCAAGAACAAAGTCAACGCCGATCTCGCCCCAAGGAAGCTCTGCAGCGTTAGCCTTAGCGTAGATTGTGAGTGTCTTGCCGTCAACAGTGATTGTACCAGCCTCATCATCAGCTGTTACTGTGTGAAGGTTTTCACCTATCTTACCCCAGTAACCGCCCTGAGCTGTATCATACTTGAGGAGCTGAGCGAGCATTGAAGGCTTTGTAAGATCGTTGATAGCAACAACCTCATAACCTTCAGCATCAAACATCTGTCTGAATGCAAGACGACCGATACGGCCGAAACCATTAATAGCAACTTTAACTGACATTGTAAAATTACCTCCTAAAAAATTTATATTCTTATTATACAACGAAAAGGAATATTTTTCAAGTGGTTCGATAAAAAAATAACGGGTTTTTAATAAATTATGCAGTTTAGACAATGTGCTTCAAAATCGGGAGATAATTTCGGTAATTTGAACTGTTGAAAAAATTTGAGCAAACTATTTATTTTTTTACAAAAATGTTGTATAATAAAGATAATATACAGAGCATCCATGAATAGAAAAGTGAAAAAAGGAGAAAAATATGGAAAAATCAAATGAAATCGGTGAATTTTTTGATTTGCCGTTTGCTAAGGAGTATATACGATACAGTGACATTATTCTGCGTTACGGCGCAACGCTTGTGAAGTCGCTGTGCCTTCCTGATCAGAAAAAGGCAGCAAAATTAACAGAGGATGATCAGATTTGTCTTGCTGATATGTATAACAGAATGCTGCGGATGAGCGAACTTTCGATGTGTCTTGCCGACACTGAGATCAAAGAAAAAGAAAAGATCGATGTGTCTGACTTTGCAGAAAAATTTGCATTGAAATGCAGTGATGCTTCCGGCGGAAAAGTGAAAATCAATGTTACTGACTGTGAAAAATGTGTAATTATGGCAAATCCTGAATACCTTACTTATGTTCTTCTTGAATATGTTCGGATTGTAACTGCGAATTCAAAGGACAATTTTCCGGTTTTTGAATTGTCGTGCAGCACTAATGGCGATACTGTGTGCATACACATATATAAGAACGGAACCGGCGAAAAAAAATCAGAATGCAGGTTCTTTATATGTGATGAGCTTTTTGATGCGCATTTTTCGGAGGTATGCAGTCTGCTTGCAAAAAAAATACCTGCGGAATTTACTTTTTCTGAGGAGGGGATATTTCTGGAATTTTCCGATTTTAGGGATAATGACAAAATTATTCTCAGAAACTCCGGGAGTCAGATTGAAAAAGACGACCTTACAGCCTATATTGCAATGCTTTCCGAGTTTTCATTATAAGCAGATATATTTATAGGACATCTCAAAAAAGTTTTTTGTCAGAAGGAGGAGAGTTGACTTATAGTGAATGGTTCTATGCTTTTGACAGATGATTTTTGTGAGACGATATTTGTAAAAAGTAAACTGCTGCAGCTTCTTTTTATATGCCATTTTGCAATAAAAAAGCCCGAAAAAACGCAGAGTATAATCTTGTGGACAGAAAATAAGCATATTATACAGAAAATTTAAAAGTTTTTGTTGACAATATTCAAAATCTGTTATATAATATATTTGCAGGGTTTTTTCTGCAATTTTGTGTGCAGGAGTGTGTACATGGGAAAAACTTTTGAGATCGAAAGAAAATTTCTCGTCGAGTTTCCGGATGTGGATAAACTCGATGTCAGAAAAACCATCGGAATAAAACAGACTTATCTCGCTGACGGCGAAAATAATTCACAGCGACGTGTCCGCAGAATGTCTGTCAACGGCGAGGTGTCCTATACCTATACAGAGAAAATTTTTCTCACACGCATTACCCGTGAGGAGAATGAATGCTTTATCAGCAGTGATGAATATGAAAATCTGCTGAAACAGGCAAAAGCTGATGTCAGACCTGTCGAAAAGACAAGGTATGCATTCAATTATCACGATCAGCTTTTTGAACTTGATACCTATCCGTTTTCGGATAAACTTGCCATTATGGAACTTGAAATGGAAACCCCCGAACAGAAAATCGACTTTCCGGACAACGTCAATGTCATCCGTGATGTTTCGGAGGATATCCGTTATTCCAACTCCGCCCTCGCTACGGCAGGCTGTTTCCCGACGGAAAAGATTGGAGAATATACTTAATGGCAGAATTTTTCATCGACGTTGACAGTCCTGAACTGCTTTCCATGCTTTTCGGACAGCTCGACGGAAATATAAGCCGTATCCAGAAGGAATACAGCGTTACCGCAGTCTCACGGGACGGCGGGATAAAACTTATCGGCACAGAGGAAAATGTCTCGGCTGCTGCAAAAGCCGTGAAAGCACTTATGCGGATAAGCGGCACAGGCCGTTCTCTTAGTGAACAGACCGTCAGATATGTCACTTCAATGGTAGCTGACGGCGTTGAAAAAGAACTTGAAGAACTCGGCGGCGACGGCATATGCGTGACCGCTTCGGGAAAAATTCTCAGACCACGTACTGTCGGTCAGAAACGCTATACCGACTCGATACGTGAAAATACGATAGTCCTCGGAATAGGCCCTGCCGGTACGGGCAAGACCTACCTTGCCGTTGCAATGGCTGTAAAGGCGTTCCGTGAACATAAAATAAAAAAGATAATCCTTACCCGCCCGGCGGTGGAGGCAGGCGAAAAACTCGGCTTTCTCCCCGGTGATATGCAGGATAAGGTAGATCCTTACCTTCGTCCGCTCTATGATGCACTGTTTGATATGTTCGGTGCAGAGAGCTTCGCAAGGTATATGGAAAAAGGCATAATTGAGGTCGCTCCGCTTGCCTATATGCGTGGGCGTACTCTCGATGAGGCTTTCATCATTCTTGATGAAGCCCAGAATACAACATCGGAACAGATAAAAATGTTCCTTACACGTCTCGGAAATGAAAGCAGAATGGTCATTACGGGCGATATCACACAGATAGACCTGCCGGATTCACGGAAATCAGGTCTTGTGGAAGCAATAAAAGTCCTGAAGGGCATAGACGACATCGCAATACACAGATTTACCGAAAAAGATGTGGTGCGTCATAAGCTCGTACAGGATATCATTAAAGCGTATGAAAAGTACAATGAAGGGAGAACAAAAAATCATGGCTAAATTAAAGGTATATGTAAAGAATAATCAGACAGAGGTGAAGGTGCCTGTAGGTATCAGACTGCTCATCAGAAGATGCTGTCAGGCTGTCCTCACAACCGAGAATTTCGGTAAGGACGCTGAAGTAAGCGTTTCATTCGTAAGCAACAGCGAGATAAAAAATCTTAACAAGATTTACAGAGACAAGGACAGCGTTACTGATGTTCTGTCATTCCCGCTCACAAGCGCAGACGGTACTGTTGAGACAAATCCTGAGTCAGGCGCAGTTCAGCTCGGCGACGTTGTAATTTCACTTGAAACAGCCGTAAAACAGGCTCAGAACTACGGTCATTCCCTTGAACGTGAGATAGGATTCCTTACAGTTCACTCAATGCTTCATCTTCTCGGATATGACCACGAAACAAGTCCTCTCGATCAGCGTGTAATGCGTGAGAAGGAGGAGTCAGTCCTCGAAAAGCTCGGCATTTCAAGAGATGTTACTTTTGTTGTGAACGGAGAAAAGAACTGATGCCGAGAACTGCTTTTGTTACCATTGCAGGACGCACCAATGCAGGCAAATCCTCGCTTTTGAATGCTATTGTAGGCGAAAAAATTGCCTCAGTAAGCAGTAAGCCCCAGACCACAAGAACACGTATCACGGGCATTCGCAATATTGACGATGTTCAGCTTGTTTTCTTCGATACGCCGGGACTTCACAAGCCTGTCAACAAGCTTAGTGAACATATGCTTAATACCGTGAAGGAGTCGGTCAGTGATATAGATGCAGTTATCTTTGTTATGGACTGCACTAAAAAAATAAACGATCAGGAACTTGAACTGCTGAAATCGATGAACAGCTCGAAAATGCCTGTAATTCTCGTGCTTAACAAGATAGATCTCCTGAAAAACATGGATGATATCGCTCCTGTTATCGCAGATATTACATCAAAAATAGAGTTTCAGGCTGTCATTCCTGTCAGTGTCACCGAGGATAACGGCGTTGACATAGTAATTCAGGAAATTGTGAATCTTGCAGAGGAATCGGTTCATTTCTTCCCTGATGACATGATCACCGACCAGCCTGAAAAGGTGCTTGCAGGCGAGATGATACGTGAAAAACTTCTTGGTTTGCTGAATGATGAAGTACCTCACGGAATTGCTGTCGGAGTCGAGGAGATGTCCGAGCGTGATGACAAGGATATCCTTGATATTTCGGCAGTCATCTACTGTGAAAAAGAGTCACATAAGGGTATTATAATCGGAAAGGGCGGAGCTATGCTTAAAAAGGCTTCAACTGCCGCCCGAATTGAACTGGAGGAATTCTTCCAGATAAAGGTAAACCTCAAATGCTGGGTAAAGGTGAAAGAGGACTGGAGAAACCGTGAAGGACTTATCCGCAGTTTTGGTTTGTCCGAAAAGTAATTTTACGTATAAAGCGCTTAATTTTACAGATAATATCATTGCTCCGTTGGTGTCAGCGGAGCAATTTGGTATTGGAGCGTTTTTTATGGAAAGCAATATTCTCTGGTTCATTTTTATTATTACGGGAAAAGCTGAGGATTACCTCAGATATAAGGAAAAATGCGATGCTGACTGTTGAAGGAATTGTCCTGAAAGAACGTCTTTCGGGCGAAACAGACAAGTTTATAGATGTACTCACCAAGGAAAGCGGAGTGCTTGAGATTTCCGTTAAGGGCGCAAGAAAAATAAACGGCAAATCAGGCAGTTCCGCCCAACTTTTTGCATATTCACGGTTCTGCCTCGATCAGAGGCGCAATATCTGGTGTCTCAACAGCGCAGAACCGATACATATTTTCTATGATCTGCGCAGTTCGCTTACAAAGATTTCGCTTGCGTCATATTTTGCCGATATACTGCGTTTCTGCATTGGTACTGAAAAGCAGAACGAGGATATTATGCGGCTTATGCTCAATTCTCTGCATTATCTTGAAAACGGTCAGAGAAGTGAAGCACTCCTGAAAGCTGTATTTGAACTGAGGCTGATGTCGGAGATAGGCTATATGCCTGACATTGTAGCTTGCAGAAAATGCGGATTATTTGAGCCAGACGAAATTTTTTTCTCAATTTCGGACGGCGGATTTTACTGTGCGGACTGTTTCAGCGGTGAGCAGAGCGATAATTTCATGAAGGTGAAACTGCCTGTTCTGAGCGCTGTGCGGCATATTGTTCTTGCTGATTTCAGCAGACTATTCAATTTCCGCACCTCGGATAAGACCATGGAAAAGCTGTCTGCGCTTGCCGAAACATATGCATTGTCGCATCTTGAAAGAAATTTCCAGACACTTGATTTTTACAGGAGTCTGATACAGTGAATTTGCTGTCAGACTCTGAGAGGTATAATAAAATGAATAAATATTTTACAACACTGGAACTTGACAAAGTTCTCAATATGCTTGCCGATCACACATCTAATGCGGCAACAAGACAAATGGCGCTTGATCTCCGACCTGAATACGATCTTGCAAAAGTACGCCTTGAATGTCTCAAAACATCACAGGCGCTTGAACTCTCGGTTCAGTTTGGTACACCGCCGTTTTCAAACTTCAAGGACATAAGCGCAGTTGCCGCCCGTGCAAAATCGGGTGCGGTGATATCGCTACGTGACCTTATGGATATCGCAGCTATGCTCCGCCAGATTAAGGCGCTTGCAGACTGGTACAGCCACTGCGAAAATATCGAAACAGACCTTAACTATATGTTTTCAAGATTACAGCCTAATGACTGGCTTCTTGAAAAGCTTGAACGCTCCATAATCTCAGACAATGAGATAGCTGATGCGGCAAGCGCTGAACTTGCTGCAATCAGGCGGAAAATAAACCGTGCAGGTATGCAGTTAAGGGAAACTCTTGACAAAATGGTAAAGAACAAGACTACCCAGACTTATTTGCAGGAGAGTAATGTCACTATCCGTGACGGACGTTTTGTACTTCCTGTAAAGGCTGAATACCGCAGTCAGATCAGCGGTCTTATTCACGATACATCGGCTACCGGACAGACTATTTTTATCGAGCCTATGGCTATTGTTGAAGCTAACAATGACATTCGCATACTTGAAGGCAAGGAACAGGAGGAAATTGAGAGGATCATCCGTGAACTTTGCCGTGAATGCGGAGAATATGCCGATATACTGTGCGAAAACTACAAGGTATGTACAGAACTTAATCTTTATTTTGCAAAGGCAAATCTTGCCGCACATCTCAGATGCTCACTGCCTGAAATTACCGATGACGGCAAAATGTACCTGAAAAAGGCAAGACATCCGCTTATTGACCGCAATAAGGCAGTGCCCGTAGATTTGTCTCTTGGTGAGGAGTATCAGGCTCTTATCATCACCGGCCCGAATACAGGCGGTAAAACTGTAACGCTGAAAACCGCAGGTCTGCTAAGTCTTATGATAATGTGCGGTCTGCTTATCCCTGTTTCTGACGGAAGCCGCATCTCGATATTCCGCCATATTCTTGCGGATATCGGTGACAGCCAGAGCATTGGGCAGAATGATACAACATTCTCCTCACGTACAAATAAAGTAATTGAAATACTCAAAACAGCTGATGAAAGTTCGCTTGTTCTGCTTGATGAACTTGGTTCGGGAACTGATCCGGTTGAGGGTGCGGCACTTGCAGTATCAATAATCACTCGTCTTATGGATTCAGGCGCAAAGGTCATGGTCACAACTCACTATCAGGAACTTAAAGTATTTGCGATCAGCACGGATAATGTTGAAAACGCATCGTGTGAGTTTGACATTGAGACACTTCGTCCGACATACAGGCTTATTGTTGGTTCGCCCGGTAAATCCAATGCTTTTGCAATTTCGGAAAGTCTTGGTATGCCGTCGGATATCATAAATGATGCGAAAATGCGTGTCAGCGATGCCGATACTAAACTTGAGGAGGTCATCAGCAAACTGGAGGCTTCACGTCTTGACATTGAACGTCAGAGAGATGAGATAGCACGTCTCAAAGCTGAAATAGCAGAGCATGAGGAGACTATCCGCAAAGAGCGTGAGGAGATAGAAAAGACCAAGGCTGAGGAGCTTGAAAAGGCAAGACTGCGTGCCATGTCCATTATCGAGCAGACCAAGGCAGAGTCAAATGAACTTATTGATGAACTCGAAAAACTGCGCAAGGAAAAGGATAAAAAGGATTTCAGCGCTAATGTTTCAGGTGCAAAATCCAGGGCAAAGCAGAGCTTCAACAAGATGTATGATACGGCAAATCCTGTTGACAGGAGAGATCCAAATGAGAATTATGTTCTGCCGAGAAAGCTTCGCCGTGGGGATACAGTATATGTAGTTGATCTCCAGCGAAAAGGAATAATTTCAGGTGAACCTGACGGCAGTGACTTTGTTTTCGTTCAGATGGGCGTTATGAAAACAAAGATGAACATTTCACGTCTGCGTCTTGAAGATACTCCAAAGGTCACAGTTGGCGGAAATTCTCCTGTGAAGTCTAACCGAAAAATGAACAAGGTAAGCGTAAAGGCTGAAAGACGTGGAAAAATGGAGCTTGACATACGTGGCTGTGCCTGCGATGACGGCATATATCAGCTTGATGCATTCATAGATCAGGCTGTAATGTCCAATATTTCGATGATAACAATTATCCACGGCAAGGGCACAGGACTGCTCAGGGCGGCAGTACATAAGCGCCTTAAAGAGCATCCGTCAGTTAAGATATTCAGGCTTGGCGTTTTCGGCGAAGGCGAGGACGGCGTAACTATTGCTGAATTAAGATAATATTTTTGACAGTACCATGCAGAGCATCTCTGATGACTTTGTATGGTGCTGTTTTGAATTTTTAAGGCAACACAGCACAAAGATTGTGCGGCAGAAACGCAGTCAGATTTTTCGTCAGATTGTACAGAAATTTTGCAGTCATACTGTCGCATGACAAGAAAATTCTGTGCAAGATGACGGAAAATATGCAAGTTTATGACGTGCAAAGTTGACAGACGTGCTTTGTGCGGTGTTGCCTTAGTATTTACCACATAATTTTCATAAAAATCACTTGCAATTTATATAATTATATAGTATAATAAAAAGAGTATAGAAAGAATACAACGAAAAGAGGTGGGAACTTCATGAAGAAACGCAGAGCCATTGCCGTTGTAGCCGCTGATGTGTTCAATGATTATATGAATCGTATTTTTATCGGAATTTCCGAGCAGTGCAAGGCACTTGACTACGATGCATATGCTTTTGTTATGGCATTCAATATGGACGGAAGCAGTCTGATACAGGACGGCGAGGAAAATATCTTTACACTCATAAAAAAAGAGGTCATCGACGGTGTTATACTTCTCGGAGGCAATTTCGCAAGCCAGACACTTATTGACAAAATGGCGGAGAAGTTCTCAAATCTTGATGTTCCTGTTATTGCTCTTGATTATGATTTTGACTTCTGTGAAAGCATTTATGCCGAAGATGCATCGCTTATTGAACAGATGACGGATCATCTCATAGAACATCACAATTGTAAAAATATACTATGCCTGACAGGCCCGAAAGGCAATACTCCGGCTATGTCAAGACTCGGCGGTTATCTTGCTTCAATGAAGAAACACGGTCTTGAAGTTCCGGAAGATGCAGTTATTTTCGGTGACTTTTCAAAGCCCGCTCCTCAGCGTCTTGCCAAGGAGATCTCAGGCGGAAGGAGACCTATCCCTGATGCCGTTGTCTGTGCAAATGATGTAATGGCTATGAATCTCTGCAACGTGCTTATAAACGGCGGAATAAAAGTTCCTGAACAGGTCATGATAACCGGTTATGACGGTGCTCGTGATGCTATTGACAATATACCGTCAATTTCAACGATATATCCTGAAAACAGCCATCTCGGTGCAAGAGCAGTATGTCGTCTGCATAAGATGATAACAGGCGAAGATGCCGAAGTTTCGGATATTTCAAGCGGTCAGCTCATTCTTGCACAGTCGTGTTCATGCTCGGCAGGTCTGAGTTATCTCGTCAGCAGACGTGAAAATTACAGCCGAAATATCGAACGTTTTGAGAGATTCTATAACAAGAGCGGTATGCTTGAAGATCTTATGAAGTCCGAAAAACTTGATGATCTTCTCCAGAAGATCGTAGAATACGGCTATCTTCTTAACGGCGTGGATACATATATGCTCTGTCTCTGCAAGAACTGGGATGATATCGAGAATCCGAGCGAGGATGAATACCGCAGGCGTGGATACACTTCCAAAATGGAAGTTCGCATGGCAATGAATGAAGGCGATGCGGAGTTTGAAAATTATGAATTTGAATCAGAAGGCATTATTCCTCCGCTTATGGAGAAATATTCTGATGAACCTTCAATGTATTTTCTGCTTCCTGTTCATTTCATGGACAGATGTTTCGGCTATTCAATTTTCAAATTCACTGATATCAGCTTTGCACTAAGTATGGTGTTCGTGCGCTGGAACAGAAATATTAATATTGCCCTTGAATTTCTCAGAGTGCGTACAAAGCTTACATTTGCCAACAACAGAATATCAATGGCTTCGATAAGAGATACCCTCACAGGTATGTACAACCGCAAGGGATTTGCACGTTTTTCGGAGGGAATGTTCCAGAAAGCCGTTGATGAGAAAAAGCAGTTCCTTGTTATCGTAGGCGACCTTGATATGCTAAAAACAATTAATGATAATTACGGTCATATCGAGGGTGACAATGCTATTACAATTGCCGCAAATGCTATGAATACGTGCTGTAACAGCGGTGAACTGTGTGCGAGAATGGGCGGCGATGAATACGCTGTTTTCGGAGTTGGAGACTATACTGACAGGATTGTAGAGGAGTATATCGGACATATCAGGAGTTTTTGTGACAGATATAACGCATCGTCAGAAAAAAAATACAAAGTTGGCGTAAGTCTTGGCTTTTATTGTGCTGTACCTGAAGAAAATGATACTATTGACAGCTTCTATAATTTAGCAGACGAAAAAATGTATGAAGATAAATTCAGAAGAAAAAAGAACAGACAGTAAAATTTTTAAAAAGGCTTCGTAACGGTAATTTACGGAGCTTTTTGCGTATTTGAATGATTTACAGAGATAGAAAAGTACGGGTGGGGATATCCGTACAGCAGACGAATGGATAATGGTATATAAAGAAAATCTGCGGCAGGCAGTGATTTGACACTGCCGATAATTTGAGGTGGAAAAATGTATAAAAATTTATTTGATGTATGTGACACGAAAATCAATGTCTATACAGAGGGAACAGGTGACTATACTATTGTATTCATGTCAGGTTCAGGCATTACTTCGCCTGTTTTTGAATACAAGTCACTTTATAGTAAAATGACAGGTTCATACAGGATAGCTGTTATCGAAAAGCCGGGATACGGCTACAGCGGCAAAATGACAAGAAAACGCACGGTAAAGAATATTGTTTCGGAATACAGGCTTGCCCTGAATGCGGCAGGCATCAAGCCGCCGTATATTCTTGCGCCGCATTCCTATTCGGGAATTGAGGCTGTATGGTGGGCGAATACCTATCCTGACGAGGTGAAGGCAGTATTGGGAGTTGACATGGTTTTCCCGAATATGGCGCTTGCTCAGGCTAAGGAGATACCTGAATATGAAAAACAGAAAATGCTCCAGAAGCACAGACAGCGGCTGCTTAAAATAGCGTCCGGCGGAATTACGGCAAAGCTTCTTGAAAAATATACCATAAATGCATCTGGACTTATGACCTCGGACTATCTTACAGATGACGAAAAGAAGGAATATAAGCGGCTTTTCTATGCCAATCTGCTCAATGATGAGTTCAGGGATGAGTCAGTGCTTGCTACGGATAATGCCGTTGAAGCCCATGAAACAGGAGTTCTGCGCTGTCCGTGCTGTTTCTTCATCAGCAGTATGAAGTCTCCTGTCAAAGCTATTACATGGCAGGAGGCAGGTATTCAGTATTCTGCACAGTGCGGCGGTGAGTATCATCTCACAGACCAGGGACATCAGCTTTACGCCGCAATTCCTGATGAAATAGCGGATACTTTCAGGGCATTCCTTGACGAAAAACTGAAAAAATAGATTAAAAGACATGGACAGGGAAATACTAATGGAATTTTCCGCATAAGCTATTGACATAACACATGAAATATGGTAAAATAAAGGAAATTGCAGAGGAAGCTTCGGTTTCACAGCAAGATTTTTGACCACTACAGCTTTTTTTGCTGTGGACAAGGCCATACGGACAGCCATGGTCAAATGCCGACCGCCGATTTTTCGGCTGGCAACTTCTGTTGCCTTATTGATTTCTATATTTAAGTTTATTTCAGCTTGTGAAAGGTCAATAAGAGTAAAGGGCATCTCTATAAATTTTTAGATATGTCCTGTAAAAGGTATCCTTGCTTATATAGACTCTGAACCGATGATTTGTTTCTTTTGTGCTATTTTTGGGTATTTTATGCACACAAATGCTGAGAGCTTTTGTGTGCATTTTTGTTTGAGGTGTTATTATGGAAAATAAATTAAAGCTCTATGGCTTCAATAATTTAACAAAGTCACTCAGCTTCAATATATATGATGTCTGCTATGCCAAAACTCCGAAGGCACAGCTTGACTATATCGCTTATGTTGATGAGGTATACAATTCCGAGCGTATTACTGACATCATGACGCACGTAACCGAAATGATAGGCGCTCAGGTGCTGAGTATTTCCCGACAGGACTACGATCCGCAGGGGGCTTCGGCTACATTCCTTATCGCTGATGATACCATGATACCCGCAGGCGGAAACGAGATAGTCGCACACCTCGACAAAAGCCATGTCACTGTCCATACATATCCCGAATATCATCCTGATACAAGCATTGCCACTTTCAGAGTGGATATCGATGTTGCAACCTGCGGAAAGATCACTCCGCTTACTGCGCTGGACTATCTTATCGGAAGCTTTGACTCGGATATCATTACCATGGATTACAGGGTACGTGGCTTTACACGCAATCTGAGCGGAGAAAAGCTGTTTATAGACCATGATATCACCTCTATTCAAAATTATATCAGTGATGATACTCTTGATAAATACGATGCAGTGGACATAAACGTATATCAGGCAAATATGTTCCACACAAAAATGCTCATCAAGGAAATTGAACTTCAGAACTATCTTTTCAATACAGACGTAAGAGAACTTTCTCCACGAAGCAGACTTGACATAACCAATGCCCTGCAAAAGGAAATGATAGAAATATTCAGCGGAAGGAACGTGTTCGGAAATGGCTGAGCTTTCACAGGTAGATGCTCCGATATATGATGCACTCAGGCGGCTCAGAAGAATGAGAGTCGTACCGTTTGACGTGCCGGGACATAAAAGAGGACGTGGAAATATGGAGCTTACCGAGTTTCTCGGTGAGGACTGCATGAGCGTGGATGTCAACTCCATGAAGCCTCTGGATAACCTCTGTCATCCTGTTTCCGTCATTCGTGATGCAGAAAGGCTTGCGGCTGATGCATTCGGTGCGGCTAACGCTTTCTTCATGGTCGGCGGCACGACATCTGCTGTTCAGAGCATGATAATGTATGCCTGTAAGGGCGGCGATAAGATAATCATGCCGAGAAATGTCCACAGAAGCGCAATAAATGCCCTCATTCTCACAGGTGCTGTGCCTGTGTATGTCAATCCTGACGTTAACAATCAGCTTGGTATTGCTCTTGGTATGTCGGTTGCACAAGTTGAAAAGGCTATCCTTGAAAATCCCGATGCAAAGGCTATTATGGTCAATAATCCGACATATTACGGCATTTGCTCTGACCTGAAAAAAATAACGGAGCTTGCTCACAAACATGGTATGCTGGTACTTGTTGACGAAGCTCACGGCACACATTTCTATTTCGGCGAGAATTTCCCGATAACTGCTATGGCGGCAGGTGCGGACTGTGCATCGGTAAGTATGCATAAATCCGGAGGAAGCCTTACTCAAAGCTCATTTCTCGTTCTTGGCGAACGTGTGAATGCAGACTATATGCGTCAGGTCATAAATCTCACGCAGACTACAAGCGGCTCATATCTGTTGTTGTCGAGCCTTGATATTTCAAGAAAAAGGCTTGCGTTGAGCGGCCGTGAGATATTTGCGAAAACCGTCGAGCTTGCAGAGTATGCACGTAAGGAAATAAACGAAATAGGCGGATATTATGCATATTCCCGTGAACTTATCAACGGTGACAGCATCTATGACTTTGACGTTTCAAAGCTGAGTATATACACACTGCCGATTGGTCTTGCAGGAATTGAGGTATATGACCTTCTGCGTGACGAATATGACATTCAGATAGAATTCGGTGATATCGGCAATATTCTGGCATATATATCAGTTGGCGACAGACCTCGTGACATCGAGCGTCTTATCAGCGCACTTGCTGAGATAAAGCGACGTTTCGGCAAATCGGAGACAGGTATGCTGACACAGGAATATATCAGTCCTGTTGTTGCTGAAAGACCGAGAAAGGCTTTCTATGCGGATAAAAAGTCACTTCCGCTTGATGAGGCGGCAGGTCATGTATGCAGTGAATTTGTAATGTGCTACCCTCCGGGAATACCTATCCTTGCCCCAGGGGAGCTGATAACGGACGAGATAATCCGATATATCCGCTATGCCAAGGAAAAAGGCTGTCAGATGACAGGTACGGAGGATATCAATATAGAGCATCTTAATGTATTGTGCTGAGGAGTGATTTCAATGGACAAAGTCGGAAAGCAGATGAATATTTATATGGGAGTGACACTGAGTCTGTGTCTTTCACTTGCGGGAACTCTAACATCAGGTCATTTTACCGTTTCAGGGCTGATTATCGGCTTTGTCGTCGGCACAGTCATAAGCATTGCTCTCGGTTATCTGATACCGATTAAAAAAATAACAGATACAGTCTGTGAAAAAATGGAAGTTGAGGAAAATACAGGCGCAGGCAGGTGTATATCGGCACTTGTTTCTGATGTGCTCTTTACGCCGATAATTACGCTTGTAATGGTTATTCTTGCATATGTGAACACGGTATCACACGGCGGAAGTATGCCGTTTGTGCCTGCATTTATCAAGAGCTTTGTAGTCTGCTTTGCAGTGGGCTATGCTGTAATATTCCTTGTAACGCCGCTGTTTCTCAGACTTGCCATAAGAAATAAAAAGTAAAGGAGAGGTTTTTATGGAGCTATGGTTTACAGAACGGCACACTCCCAATGTAAAATTTTCGATAAAGGTTGACCATCAGCTTTACAGCGGAAACAGTGAGTTTCAGCGCATTGATATTTTTGATTCAAAGGAATTCGGACGTTTTCTCACTCTTGACGGTTATATGATGCTGACAGAAAAAGACGAATTCATCTATCATGAGATGATAACTCATGTTCCGATGGCGGTTCATCCTAATCCTAAAAATATTCTCGTTATCGGTGCAGGAGACGGCGGTGTTGTGCGTGAACTTACACGTTATCCGTCAGTTGAGAGCATTGATCTCGTTGAAATTGATGAGCTTGTGGTCGAGGTATGCAAGAAGTATCTGCCAACTACAGCCTGCCGTTTCGGAGATCCGAGAGTTCACGTTTTCTATGAGGACGGTGTAAAATTCATACGCCGCTGTGAGGATATGTACGATGTTATAATCGTTGACTCAACTGATCCTTTCGGACCGGGAGAGGGACTGTTCACCAAGGAATTCTACGGAAGCTGTTTCAAGGCGCTTCGTGAGGACGGCATTATGGTAAATCAGCATGAAAGTCCGTTCTATGATGAAGATGCGGCAGCAATGCAGCGTTCACACAAGCGTATTGTCGAAAGTTTCCCCATAAGCAAGGTCTATCAGGCGCATATTCCGACATATCCGTCAGGTCACTGGCTTTTCGGATTTGCGTCAAAGAAATATCATCCTACCAATGATTACAACGGTACAAAATGGAGCATGAAAGGCATCAAAACACGCTATTATAACCCGAAATTACACACAGGAGCATTTGCATTACCAAATTACGTAGAGGAGCTGCTTAAAGATGTTGAATAAGAATATACAGACATTTATCGCCTGCGACAGTGAATATGAGGACTCACACATCGTTCTTTTCGGCGCAGGTTTTGACGGAACAACAAGTTTCAGACCGGGTACAAGATTTGGCCCGTCTGCCATAAGAAATGAAAGTTTCGGAATCGAGACATACAGCCCGTATCAGGACAAAGATATGCTTGATTACGACTATTTTGACAGCGGCGATATTGAGCTTCCGTTCGGAAGTACCAGCCGTTCCATTTCAGAAATCGCAATAAGGAGCGATATTATCCTTAGTGACAGAAAGATACCGTTCATGATAGGCGGAGAGCATCTTGTCACACTCGGCTCGGTAATGGCGACCAAGGAAAAATATGATGATCTTTACATCATTCATTTTGATGCACACGCCGACCTTCGTGACGATTATCTCGGACAGAAAATGTCTCATGCCTGCGTACTCCGCAGATGTCATGAGCTTGTGGGCGACGGACATATTTTCCAGTTTGGAATAAGGAGCGGCGACCGTGAGGAATTCAGATTTGCCGATGTGCATACGGAGATGAATAAATTCACATTCAGTAATCTTGAAAGCACTGTTGCAAAGCTGAGAGGAAAAAGCGTATACTTCACGCTTGACCTTGATGTGCTTGATCCGTCAGTTTTTCCGGGTACAGGTACTCCGGAGGCAGGCGGCGTAAGCTTTGACGAGCTGAGAAAGGCTGTTACTATGGTTTGCAGTCAGCTTGATATCGTAGGCTGTGACGTGAATGAGCTTAGCCCTGTCTATGACCAGAGCGGAGTATCAACGGCTGTAGCCTGCAAGATAATAAGGGAAATGCTTTTAGCTATGTCATAAGAAAATACTGTGAGGACAGTATTGTGATAAGGGGGATTATACTATGAAAGATATAAATGACATTCAGCGAAGATATGAGGAGGAGATCTTCTCAAAGCCTGATTACAGAAAATCGCAGAGACAACTGTGCAGACAGCAGAGACAACTGTGCAGACAGCAGAGGAAACAGCATGAGAAACAGAGGAGCGAACGAATTCATGAGAAAATTTCCCATGACGATATAGGGGAAATGCTCAAAAGTATTCTGGGCCTAATTTTTATGGCTTTTGCATGGCTGGTGCTTGGTATTGGGGGAATCTCCCTGTTATACAGTATTATTATGATAGTTAGAGGCATAGTGGAAACAAGAGTTAATTCTGAGGCATGTATTGCGTTTGGAATAATAGTAATATTCGCTGTTGTAATACCATGCTTTCTGTTAGGCGGAATTCCTGTTATTATTCACCTGAGGTCAAAAAAGGCACAGCGCTGATAACATCTGACACCAAATGCGTAATTTGGTGAAGAATACAGGCAGTATTCCATTGAAAGCGGAATATAATGATAAGGAAAAAGTAGTAGTTTTTGACTGGGGGATAAAAAAGTGAAAAGTAAAAGAATAGATGATATTCAGCGGAAATATGAGGATGAATTGTTCTCAAAACCTGATTACCGCGAACAGCAGAGAGCAGAAAAGCGGAATAACAAAGAAATGGTAACGCTGAAAGAATGGCTGAAACGCAAATGGGTTCTTATTGTTTGCCTGATAGTGGTTCCTATAGGTATTCTGGCACTTCTTGACGGTATCGGCGGAGGAACACCGGACAGAGTGAGAGCCGGTTTTATTGCTTTTATTTCTTTGATATATTTTGTTGCAATGCCGTTACTTATGCTGAAATTAATTGCCTTTGCGCTGAAAAAGGAAGGAAAGGCAAATCTTATGTCAAAGCGTATCAATTCGCTGAGTGATCTTCTTGAGATGTCTGAGAAAAAGAATAATACCGACAGACATGACAAAAGCAATGCTCTGATGAATGAAATTATACGTCTGGCAGATGAAAAGCGTACAGACCATGATGATATAGATCATTAAAAATTAAACGGAAATACACAGATATAATAACAGGAGGTTTTTTTGTGGAAATAAGAATTAATGGAAGAAGCGGTGCAGGTGCTGTTTTTCAGCTTATCGGCTGCGGAATGCAGATACTTGGCATTTTTCTTGTCTTTGGATGTATGGTCGGTTTTTATCTTGTCAAGACCTTCGGGCCGCACTGTATTGACCAGATTCAGAAAAGAAGCGTCTGCACAGACGAAACTACAGCTGTTATCACAGATGCTTTTTCTGAGAAAAACTCGGACAATAAGGTAATACATTACAGTATTCTTGACTATGAATACAATGGCGAAAAGTACAGCGTAAAGATGGAATCCGGTTTTGAAGGCGGTGTCAGCATCAGCGTTTCAGGTAATGGTACAAGCTATGAGGAACATGAACATTATATCGACGAGGAAACCGAAAAAGAGGACAAAGAATCAATAGGAGAAGAAGTTAAGGTTTATGTAAACCCGAAAGATCCGACGGATATCAATGTAACATCCAATACCAGCATATTCTATATATTGACGGCAGTCGGACTGTTGCCATTTATTCTGCTGATTATATTCATTATTGCTATTGTCAGAATTGTTAAGAAAAAAGCATCACAGTTTATTGAAAAAGAGGATCCGACAAAGTTCATATGATGAATTTATAAAGTGCTGTCCAAAAAGATATTTGAAATTAAGGAGTAAAAAAATGAGAAAATGTATGATTATCGGCTGCGGCGGCGTTGCTTCCGTAGCTATAAGTAAGTGTTGCCAGAACAGCGAAGTTTTTGAAGGCATCATGATCGCAAGCCGCACGAAGTCAAAGTGCGATGCGCTGAAAGAAAAGCTTCAGCCCAACACTAAGACTGTCATCGAAACAGCACAGGTAAATGCTGACAACGTTGATGAACTTATCGCACTTATTGAAGGCTATAAGCCTGATGTAGTGCTTAATCTTGCGCTTCCTTATCAGGATCTTACGATTATGGATGCTTGTCTTGCAACAAAAACTCACTATGTTGATACAGCAAACTATGAGCCTGTTGATACAGCTAAGTTTGAGTATAAATGGCAGTGGGCATATCGTGAACGCTTTGAAAAAGCAGGTATCACAGCACTCCTCGGAAGCGGTTTCGATCCCGGTGTTACAGGTGTTTTCTCGGCTTATGCAATGAAGCATGAGTTCGACGAGATAAACTATATTGATATTCTTGACTGCAACGGCGGCGACCACGGCTATCCGTTTGCTACAAACTTCAATCCTGAGATCAATATCCGTGAAGTTTCCGCAAAGGGAAGCTATATTGAGGACGGAAAATGGGTAGAGACAGAACCTATGGAGATAAAGCGTGTCTATAACTTCAAAGGTGTTGGCGAAAAGGATATGTATCTTCTCCACCACGAGGAACTTGAATCACTTGCACTCAATATCAAGGGCATCAAGCGTTTTCGTTTCTTCATGACATTCGGTCAGAGCTATCTCACACATCTGAAATGTCTCGAAAACGTAGGTATGACTTCGATAGAGCCTATCATGTATGAGGGCAAAGAGATAGTTCCGCTCCAATTCCTGAAGGCTGTTCTGCCTGATCCTGCATCACTCGGTCCAAGAACTGTCGGCAAGACGAATATCGGCTGTATTTTCCGTGGAAAGAAAGACGGCAAGGACAAGACATACTATCTCTATAATATCTGCGATCATCAGGAATGCTACAGGGAAGTCGGTTCACAGGCTATTTCCTATACCACAGGTGTTCCGGCTATGATAGGTGCAATGATGATAATGACAGGCACATGGAAAAAGGCAGGCGTTTACAATATCGAGGAATTTGATCCTGATCCGTTCATGGAGGCACTCAACAAATGGGGACTTCCATGGGAGGAGGATTTCAACCCTGTACTCGTTGACTGATAAACAGGGGAATCGGGTATGCTTTTTATCCAGAAAATAGAAATAAAGTATAACAAAAGTTTGAAATTCCCGAATTTTGCGGCGCAGCGTGAGAGTATGAATTTTCTGCCGATCGCTGAAAAGCCTAAGGAATTCAGGGATGGATATATGAAGGTCTATGAGCCTGATTATAACAATTTTCTTGACTGTGAGGTTTTTCTCCAGACTGAAATGTTTCATCAGTATCCTGACAGAATGCAGAATGATGCATCATATTACAGGCAGTTCGGTGAGGAGATCTTTACCGAGGGCTCACGCAGTTTCGACAAAAATTTCCATGAGCTTATTGAATTTATCCGCATTTTTAAAGAAGAAAACGGATATAAGATAATGTTTTGTGATGACAGTTCGTATTATTCTGTAAAAAGACAGGGGCATAATGAATTATATAATGATATTCATTCGCCAATGAGCTATACCAACAGACTGTATGAAACGGCATTCTTTCTTAAAGACGGAGAATACGGACGCATAATTTTTAATAACAGATTTGTTGAACATGATACTGGAAAATGGGTATATATACGGACTGTCTACAACTGCCTGAACTGCGACAGGGCGGCATTCCGTGAAAAGATGTTTTTCAGAAAAAAGCCTGATTTTGAGTATACAAGTCTTGAACATTTATATTAAATAGGAGAAATTGAAATGAAAAAGTGTATTTTTGCTATTCTGTCGGCAGCAATGATAATTCTGACAGGCTGTGGTGAAACAGCCGAAAGCAGTGACAAACATTATGGGGAAATAAGCGTATCCAAAGCCGAAAATTCGGTTGAAGCAACAGCTGAGAATACGATAATAATTACTCTTTACCCTGACAAAGCGCCAATAAGCTGTAAGAATTTTGAAAAGCTTGTGTCTGAGAATTTCTATGACGGACTTACATTCCACAGAGTAATAGATGATTTTATGGCACAGGGCGGCGATCCTATGGGCACAGGTTCCGGCGGAAGCGATGAAACAATAAAGGGCGAATTCAAGTCAAACGGCGTAGAAAATGACCTTCTGCATAAGCGTGGCACTGTTTCAATGGCAAGAGCATTTGAACCTGACAGTGCTTCAAGCCAGTTCTTTATCTGCTATACCGACTGCGATTTTCTTGACGGAGAGTATGCAGCTTTCGGTGAAGTAACACAGGGCATGGAGGTTGTGGATAACTTTTTGAAAGTACCACGTTCAATTGGTCTTGACAATTCAGTTTCGTCACCTGATACACCGATAGTTATGAAGGATGTTGAAATGATAGAGCCTGACTCAAAAGGAAATCCGAGAGTTCAGATAATCATGGACGATTTCCTTTCTGAATAAAAGGAGAATACTATGAATTTTATCGGAGCATTACAGAAGTATGTTGATGATAAGGAAGAATGTGTGATCTATCCCAAACAGGGAGCAGCTTTTTCTGCAAGGATAATTGAAATCGGTGCTGATTATATCCGTTTTGATGAAAATGACAGCGAAAGCGTTATGCTCATAGACAGTGTAGAGCGCATACGCACATATCCGAAAAACGAAAAAGGAAAGAAGAAAACATTATTCGCATGATGAAATTGAATGAACTTCCGACACCGTGCTATGTTATTGATGAGGCAAAACTTACCGAAAATCTGGAAATTTTAAGCGGTGTTCAGCAGAGGACAGGTGCTAAGATACTTCTTGCACAAAAGGCGTTTTCATGCTGGCATGTTTATCCGCGTATCAAAAAATACATTTCAGGCACGGCTTGCAGCGGACTATATGAAGCACGTCTCGGTTTTGAGAATATGGGCATGGAGAATCATGTCTTTTCAGCAGCATACCGTGAAAATGAGATAGACGATATCATTTCCTATTGCGGACATATTATCTTCAATTCGTTCTCACAGCTTGAACGGTATCGTGACCGTGTCCTTGCGGCAGGCAAAAAGGTCGGACTGCGCATAAATCCTGAATTTTCCACGCAGGAGGGACATGAGATATATGATCCGTGCTCAAAAAAATCAAGGCTTGGAATTACGAGAAAGAATTTTTACGATGATGACCTTGCAGGTGTAAGCGGACTTCATTTCCATACGCTGTGTGAGCAGAATTCAGATGACCTTGAACGGACACTTGATGCTGTTGAGGAGAAATTCGGCGATATTCTTGGAAAAATGGAATGGATAAACTTTGGCGGCGGACATCATATAACCCGTGATGACTATGATATCCCACGTCTTGAACGCTGTATCAGGCGTATGCAGGATAAATACGGGCTTAAAGTTTTTCTTGAACCCGGTGAGGCTGTTGCGCTGAATGCGGGACATCTTGTTACTGAAGTGCTTGACATCACGGAAAATGATATGCCGATAGCAATTCTTGATACGTCTGCGGCGTGCCATATGCCTGATGTTCTGGAGATGCCTTATCGTCCTCCGCTTCTTGGTTCCGGTGAGGCAGGTGAAAAGCCATACACATACCGACTGGGTTCACAGACTTGTCTTGCAGGAGATTCCATAGGGGAATATTCATTTGATGAACCGCTGAAAATCGGAGACAGGCTGGTATTCGGCGATATGGCGATATATTCAATGGTCAAGAACAACACATTCAACGGAATGCCTCTGCCGTCTATAATTTTACAGAAGACAGACGGCAGTTTTGAAACTCTGAAAGAGTTCGGATATGAGGATTTCAAGTGCAGATTATGATTTTTTAGCCTGAGAAATTTTTTTCAGGCTAATTTTTATGCAATGCTGCATCGATATATATAACGCATTTTATTCGGAAAATTTATAAATATTCATAAATATTCAGAAGAATTTGAAGCAAACTGCGATATTTAGGTGATTTTTAATTTGTGACAGACAAGTGAAAAACGAATGATAATACGATAAAATTGTTTGTGAACTATTGACATTGAAGAAAATGTTTGTTATAATAAGCACATAAGATTTAAAGCAGTTAGGGGTAACATTTAACTTTAAGTCTTAAAGGGATTATTTTTGTTATATTTGGCAGAAAAATGCCATTTATAAAATATATCAAATTTTAAGGGGTTTTCTAAAATGAAAATTAACATCAAAAAAACATTCGCATTCGCAGCCGCTCTGAGCCTTTGCGCTCTTACAGTACCATTCAGTGATGCTGTTCCGTCATTCAGTAATAATATTATTACTGCAAGTGCAGCATCAGATCTTGCATCGGTTCACGGAAATTATGACAGTGCTACAAAAACACTTGTTATAAGCGGAAGTGGTTCAGCAAACGGTAAAATTTTAGGCAATGTAAAAGACGCTGAGACAATTGTATTCAATACCGGAATCACTCAAATTACCAGTTTTAATGGCTTGTCAAATCTTAAGAGAGTTGAGATTAAATCTGCATCTTTTGTTTTTTTAGGTGAAGCATTTGCATCATGCCCTAAGCTTACAGATGTTGTAATTGAAAATGCTAAGATTGGGGTTTCATTAAGTGGAACATTTAAGAATTGTACAGCATTAAAGAATGTAGATTTTGGAACAAGTACTTTAACTAAGCAGTCTTATAATTGCGGTGATTTTGCAGGCTGTACAGCATTAAAGAAAATTGTTTTGCCAAAGGGTATGGAATATATTGAAGAAAGAACTTTCAGCGGATGTACAGCTCTTGAAGAAGTAATTATTCCTGATGGCGTAACAAAGGTTTATGCTTATGCGTTTGAGAAGTGTTCTAATCTTAAAAAAGTGTATATTCCTGCAAGTTTGAATCCGGAAGGTAATGTATATGTTAGTGGAATAAATAATATTATTGACAGCACAAAGAAAAATTTACGTTTCTATATTGATAGCAAGGCAATAAATACAATTAATTATGCAAAGAAGAATAATATTGCATATAGTATAACAGGTGATGCAAACTGTGACGGTGCTGTTGATATGTCAGACGTAACACTTATTATGCAGAGCGTTGGAAATCCGTCAAGATTCGGCGTAAGAGGCACAGATAAAAGCCATATCACATCACAGGGCGTACTCAATGCAGATGTATATGAGCCCGGTTATGGCATTACCAATATGGATGCAACTACAATTCAGAAGTATATGAATAAGACTATAACTTCACTTCCTGTAGTTAAATAAAATACGAAATAATGATCAAGCCTGAGATGTTTTCTCAGGCTTTTTTTATTATTAAAGCGGAGTAACCTGATTTGGGCAAAAATACTTGAAAATGTGTCAGATCTGTGCTATAATAAAGTATTAGAAATTAAATTTTATATGGATTTTATTTTTTGGGGGATTTTACATGAATAAAAAAATAACAGCAGCTGTACTTGCGGCTGTATATGTCTGTATTTGTACAGGATGCGGCGATAATGTCTATTCAAAAACAAGAAAAAAAGACGTATTTTCTAATAAAGACGGACTTTATGAAATACGCAGAATGGATAATTTCTGCCGTGCTGACGATGCTCATTCCGAGGATATGTATGAGCAGTTCAGAAAATTTGACGAAGCTGAGCGTCAGAAAAGCGCATCTGAAAGAGTTATCGTCGCTTATGAGGAGCAGTTTCCTGAAATTACAGGGTATTGGCATGACAAGCTTGATGATGATGAAAAACACACATACGAAAGAATTTATGGTGCTCTTGCCACATATAATCTGACATTTAAAATAGACGGTGTGCCTGAACCTGAAATTCTTCATAAAGATGCATTTTCTGTCTATAATGATCATCCGGAGATTTTCTGGATAGACGGCTCGTATGTGTATCTTGACCGTGGTGATTACACTCTTATCTCATTTGAACACTATAAAGGAGTAGATGAGGAGAGGATCGGCAAAATGAGGGAAGATTTTCAGACTGAATCCGAAAAGATACTTGAACTTGTTCCGAAAGATGCCGATGATTATGAAAAAGCGCTTTTCATACATGATTATCTTGTTAAGAATACTTCGTATGAAATACGCTATGAAACTCTGCCTAATGCCCGTAAACAGCTTGTCTACAATGCATATGGCTGTATCGTCAATCACCGTGCTGTATGTCAGGGCTATGCTCAGGCTTTCAAGTATCTTATGGACAGGCTTGGCATTGAGTCAGGCGTTGTAACAGGCGGCAATCATGCATGGAACTATATCAGACTTGGCGGAGAATACTACTGGATAGACTGTACATGGGATGATCCTGTTTATTCAGGAGATTCCGAGCCTGACAGGGTAGATCATAAATATTTCTGCATAACATCGGAAAAACTTCTGCGTGACCATACAATTGATGAGGACATTGAGGCAAATCTGTTTGTTCCTGAATGTACTGCAACCGAATTTTCGTATTCTCAGCAGAAGAAGAAAAAGGGGGATGTATAATGAATATTTCCGGTATTTCCGTACCAGTAGAAGTTATCAAAACGAAACGCAGAACCTTTGAGGTACAGGTAAAAAATGACGGAAAAGTGATACTTCGTGCTCCTTTACAGGTTGCAGATGATTATATCTGTGCATTCCTGACTGAAAATGCAGAAAAAATAGAAAAATACAGGATAAAAATCTATGCCAGAAATAATGCAAAAAACAATGTAAAAGTAGAATGTTATTCAAAAGAAGATATGAAGCGCTTTGCTGAAATGGCTTCAAAGGTAATACCTGAACGAGTTAAGTATTACGCTGAAATTCTTGGAGTGACATATGGAAAAATAACTATCCGCAATCAAAAAACACGCTGGGGAAGCTGTTCATTTGACGGAAATCTAAGCTTTAACTGTTTACTTATGGAAACTCCGCCGGAGGTAATAGATTCTGTGGTCGTTCATGAACTCTGCCATAGAAAGTGTATGAACCATTCAAAATTATTTTATGCAAATGTCTATAAAATATTTCCCGAATATGATAAATGGAACAATTGGCTGAAACAAAACGGTTGGCTTCTCATCAAAAAAATGACAGGCTGATTTACGGAGGTTGATATTATATATGAAGGCTCAGGATGCTATGCACAGCGGTGTGATCTATCACCCACAGGATCCCGCAATTGCTCAGAAACAGCTTGATGCACTGGATATGCTGTTTGAGTACAATTCGCTCAGACCGTCACAGCAAGCTGAAAAACAGGCGCTAATGAAGAAAATGTTTGCCGAAGTAGGTGAGGGAACTTATATTGAAACTCCATTCCATGCCAACTGGGCAGGAAAATTCGTCCATCTTGGAAAATATGTCTACTGCAATTTCAATGTTACATTTGTGGATGATACGCATATCTATGTAGGGGACTATACACTTTTCGGCCCGAACTGCGTTGTGGCAACTGCCTGTCATCCGCTCAATCCCGAAATTCGTGAACGTGATTTTCAGTATAATCTGCCTGTTCATATAGGCAGAAACTGCTGGTTTGGTGCTGGAGTTATCATACTTCCCGGAGTTACAGTTGGGGATAATGCGGTTATCGGTGCCGGAAGCGTTGTTACAAAGGATGTCCCGTCTGATGTTATTGCAGTTGGAAATCCGTGCCGTGTGATAAGAAAAATAAATGATGATGACATGAATCTCATTGTACACGGAAAACAGCTTGAAATTATAGAAAATCTTGAATGAAATGAGGAAATAATATGAGTCAGACTACTTTCAACAGAAATCTCAGATGCTGTGCGCTGTGTCGTTACTGGAACGGTGCTATAGGAAGTACTACCATACAGATACTTCCGGGCGGCAATACTTTCAGATTTGAATCTGCTGAAAAGCATTCATGCTTCAAAAGCGGGCGTGGCATGGAAATGACGGCAGTTCAGCTTTGTCCGTTTTTTGTTCCACGCTATGAGCAGTAAGCGGTGAGATATTATGGATACAGGAAAATATTTTGCTGTTGTGGATACCGAAACCACGTATTCAAACAGGCTCATGTCAATTGGGATAGCCATTTCGGAACGCTCGTTATTCACACCGTCTGATCTGAAATATTACATAATCATGCCTGAATGCAATGAATATGCAATGTATTCCGCACAGCTTATGGTTAATGGTGTCAGCGTTACGCTAAAGGACTCACGCAGAGCTGTAATGAGCGATATAAAAAAGGTGTTCAGACAGTATGGGATAAAATCGATTTTTGCCTATAATGCTAAGTTTGACCATTCGCAGATGCCTGAATTTTCAGACTTTGACTGGTACGACATTATGGGAATAGCCGCATACAGGCAGTATAACCGTGCACTTCCGCAGGACGGAGATTTTTACTCTACAGGCAGACTGAAGCGCAATTACGGTGTCGAGCCGATATTACGGCTTCTTTCAAAGAAAAGTTCATATCATGAGGTACACAATGCTCTTTGTGATGCCGTTGACGAACTGAAAATAATGAAGCTTCTCGGTCAGCCGATAGAAGTATATGATAATGCAAGGATATAAAGAAACACCGCACAAAACGGCGGTACTCATATAGAAGTTCTTACTCTTTATCGGGGCAAACCTTTCTGAAGAAAGGTTCTTCCCCGAACCCCTTTCCAAAGACTTTCAGTATTATGGCGTATCTTATACAGGACATATGTCCTGTATAAGATACGCTAAAACACCCAAAAGTTTTAGGAAGGGAGTTTG
>JAZUGG010000094.1:0-5988 GCA_045641105.1 Ruminococcus sp.
TGAATTTTTCTGCTTGTCCTGAAGAAGAAATTCTACGTCAGAAAACCTTGAAATACGTCAGTATTTCTGCGGCTTTCTTCCTTGACTTTCTTCTTCATTACTTCGTATAAAATATTCAAGACTTAATTGGCGGAGCAATAATAAAAAAATCCGCACGGAAACTCCATGCGGATCAATTTTTTCTTCTTTTTGGAAACAGCGATACAATATTGAATACTACAGCCGATACAAAAATCACAGCCGCCCATATCCAGCAGTATTTCGCCTTAAATATGATTATCAGACACATCAGCATCAGCCCAAGTGAATTTACGATAGTTTTGCGGAAATCAACATTGAACGGCACATAATACCTTGCATCGATGATCCTGATGCAGTAGCACAGCAGATAACTCAGCAGTGTTGCAAGCGCCGCTCCCTGTATGCCCATGACGGGTATCAGGAAATAATTCAGCACCAGATTTGTAATGCACGTCACAAGAGTGGTAAAAAAAGCATTTTTTGTATGCTTTGATGCAGTATATATGCCAAAAAGGAACTCGTTCATACAGTTGAAAACTGCCGCAAGAACAAGCAGAGGCGTGTATATATACACAGTGCCGTATTCCGCAAATTCCGACGAATTTATCAGTATCGATGACACAGGCTTGATACAGAAAAGCAGTCCTGCCGCTCCTGCAAACAGCACTGATTCATAAAATTTATACACATTCTCATAAAATGAACTGCGCTCAGGAGAATCATGCTCCGTGATAGCCGACATATTCCACGCCTGAAAGAAAACTGCCGAAAGCATGGAAATAAGATTCGGTATCTTTGCCGCCGCCGCATAAAGACCTGCCGATGCCTTGCCGAGCACTGCCCTGTCGCTCTCCATACTGCCGATGAATATCTGGTCGGAGAATGTAACGATAGTCCACATTACAATTGTCGGGATAAGCGGAAGTGTGAATTTCAGCATACTCTTTCCGAGCTTCATGTCAAAGCTGTCATGGGAAATGTACTTTTTCAATCCCGCAAAAGTGAAAAGGAATATTGCTGAACATAAATCGGACAAAATGACCGAGAGCATAAAGCCCTTTACGCCCATGTCAAGCACTGAAATGAACACAACGCTGAATACGAAAAGCATCAGCGTCGTTAATATGCCGTCAAATGAATAAAGCTTAACAAGTTCCCTTGCTCTCACAAACTGCGAACACAGCGAACGCAGTGCCGACGTTATGACATAGACCGTCAGCAGAATCACATACCCTCCGAGCGGTGCAAAATACGGAACAAGCCGCAGAAACGGAACTATCAACGCCATGAGTACAAGTCCGCCAAGCGTCAGGAATGTACACGTTGTAAAGATGCGCTTCTTGTCGTACTGCCTGTCAAGCCCGAAACGGATAATGGCTTCGGTAAGCGAAAATGTGAACACGGGCAGAAGAAACAGCGCCGTCATTTCAAGCAGATTTTTCGTATAGAATTCCGACGGCTCTATATGCTTTGTATACAGATTATTCAGCATCAACGACAATATTTTCGAGCCGAAACTGCCTATCGCAAAAACTGCGGTATTCTTTGCAAGAGTTTTGTATCTTCCCTTACTCATCTCTGATAAGTTCCTGCGGAATAAGCGAATAGTCGAACATTACTTCGGAATGATTGTCACGGATAAGCTGATGATTCACAACTTCCTGTGACTGCTTGTCGATCGTATCCCTGTAAATTCTCGACACACGGAAATATTTGTCATTTTCTTTGCGGAAATGATGATCTTCCTCGGTAATTGCATAGCTGAACGGCAGATCACGGTCGCTTCTCAGCTCTGCGAACAGCTTTTCGTCTTTGACTTTCACAAGTATCTGGAAAGTCTGGTCAGTATTATTCTTGAATCTCAGGTCAATGCTGTTGTAGTTTACGGAAGTACCCGAACTCATCGGCACTCTTTCGCCGTGGTCAGCCGCAAGGGCATCCGAATGATAATGCACCTCGGTGACTTCAAGAGGACTGTGAAGCGCAAGGATATGAAGCACGTTTCCAAGATTGCACAGACCGCCGCCTATGCCTGTGATAAGGCTTCCACGCTCGATGACTCTCCCCTTCTTGTAGCCACGCTTTTCCGTTGTCGGCCCTACAAGCTTCCAGAACGAGAACACCTCACCGGGACGGATAAGTGCGCCGTTTATCTGTTCGCCTGCAATTGCGATATTTGCGGCTTTGTTGTACTGCGTTGCGGGATCTATCCCCTTTCCACGCTTGATAAGTCCCGATTCATAGCTGTAAAGTACATTTTTCAGCGGCTTTCGGCTCTTCTTTTTCAGATAATTCTCACGGTGAGTGAGATTATAAATGTGACGCTTGAAGTTTTCCTTTGATTCGGATATTTTGTAGCACATCGGACTTATATCGCAGAACAGCAGTTCATGTTTTAAAAACAGCCTGATATTGCCGCAGAGTGTCGGCTTTTCGGAACGGCTGATACCGCCGAGTCTCTTATTGTATCTGCTGTGTCTCCAGAAAAACAGCATGATATATTCAAGATATCTGTGCCAGCCGAGCCATTTTTCATCGCCTGTTGTTATGTATTTTACCATTACCGATGCAAGAGATGCATTGTTTGCGCCAAGAATATCCCTGAACATCTGATCGCCTATCACGATCGCCTGACCATGCTTCACCTTCAGATTTTTCAGCGCATTGATATACTGCGTCGGCGCAGGCTTATCGGCATCGCAGATATACTGAGTATTTATATTTTTATTGAATCTGAGAGTGCGCTCCTCATCGTTATCCGTAAGCAGAAGCGTTCTGAATCCCATTCTGTGAAGCTTCCTGAAAAGCTTTTCTATGCGTTCATCAGCATCATCTCCGTGATGCACAAGAGTGTTGTCAACATCAAATATAAGTGCCCTGTATCCTTTCTGATACAGCTTTTCATAATCAATATCGTAAACACTTTTGCAGTATTCATAAGGAAAATATTTTTTCAGCATATCTATCACCTGTTCCGAGAAATTGCGTCATTCTTCATATATCTGCATACCGCATTTATCTGTTCGGGTATGCCCTCGCCGAACTTTTTGTCAAAGAACGCACTGCCGATAGTGAATGACCACGGCGCAATACGCTTTATTTCATCAAGTCTGACAAAATCATCAACACTTCCTGCCACACAGACAGGTGCATCAAGTTCATTTACCAGTCTTTCGATAAGTTCAGCGGCATCACCTGTATAACGATATGCGAGGAGATCTATTCCGTATGCGCCCTTGCTGACATATTCCCTTGCTTCGGAAATAAGTTCATCAATATCGCCTTCAAGGACAGACGGTCTGTCCGACACCTTTCCGACAAACGGCAGATACTTCAGACCATGCTCCTTGCAGTAATCATTCACGCTGTCGCAGAACACTGTTCCCATAAGAAAGTCACAGCCGCACTCTGCCGCAAGCTCAGCGCCTGCAAGAGAGCTTTCCTCGTCATAGCATACAACTTCAAGGACTGTTTTCTTGCCGCATTCCTTCATCAAGGCAAACAATTCCTTCATTTCAGCCTTTTCGAGCGGTTCTTCCTTGATCCCCCAGTATTCGGCATCTGTATCCCTGCACAGCTGAAATATTTCAGCTGCATTCTTTACTGTGAGGTCATTGTATGTAAGCATGACGGTCAGTATCGGCTCGGCTCCCATTTTTTCTCCTTCTTTCATCGTATCGCTCCATATACACAAAGTTCTATTAATTATACCACATTTCCCGAAAAAAGTAAAGTACATGGCATATTTTTTTCTCAAAAAGGGGGAATTTACACAGCTTTACCTTTTCACGCTGAATATTGTATATTTTTTACAATTCACTCTTGATATCTGACCATTTACTCTTTTTCCATTGAATTATCGGCATTGCCGTGGTATGATATACACATGATAAAACATTGAACATTTTATGATATCTCGTTTTTGAAAACACCAACATAAAAAGGAAAATCGTGGTTTGCTCTGTGCAAGCCACGATTTTTTTTGACTGTTATTTTTTATTATCTTGGCGAATTGCCTTTTAGCTGTGTTTTATTTTCATACATTCTGTGGTCAGCCGCTTCAAACACCTCATCAAAGGTGCTGCCGTCCTTGTCAAATTCAGCCATTCCGCTTGACACGCAGACCGTCATCATGTCCCTTCCTTCGGAAGCAAGCCGCATATGGCTCTGAAATTCTTCAAGTATCGCATTTCTGTTTTCATAATCCGCACCATTGACAACAGCAACAAACTCATCTCCGCCTATCCTGAATACAGGGCTGTGTGAAAAATAGCGGCAGATAAATCGGCTCGCAGAAACCAGAAGTTCATCGCCCTTATCATGACCATAGTGGTCATTCACGATTTTAAGGTTATTTACATCAAAAACAACAACTGCAAATTTTTTGTTTTCATCAATAAATTCCTCATTGAGCCTTCCGATATAAACGATATAGTCATTCTTGTTGCGAAGTCCTGTAAGCCCGTCTTTCTTGGCAAGGTCCTGAATACAGCGTATATAATGCTTGGTCTTATCCGCCATTATTGAAATGTTCTCGGTAAGAAGCTGTAATTCGTCATTGCTTGTGCAACGCACCCTAACATTCCAGTTGCCCTGCGAATATTTTTTTGTAGCTTCGATAATATCACTTATAGGCTTTACTATTTTTCTGCCTATGTTTATCGAAGCGATAAGCGTTATGACGAAAACAATGAAAAATATTCCCAGACTTATATGGATAAACAATTCTCCCTGGCTGAATATTTCGTCTTTTTCGGCGTATATCAGGAATTTCATGTGATTGTTAAGCGTACAGAAATAATAATCATAGCTTTTACTGCCATTTTCCCATGACATCACATTCTTACAGCTGTTTTTTTCCTTTATTATTTTATGGATATCATCCGGAAGCGTACTGCCGAACGGATTTTTTTGGTTTGAATAGACCATACCGTCTTTTGAACTGCAAAGTACTCCGCCGCTGCTTTCGTAAATATCGATATCTCCGGCAGTTTCCTTTATCTCGTTAAAATCTATGTCTATTCCGACAACACCCACAAGTGTATCGCCGTCAAAAATCGGTACGACATATGATATCATTTCAACATTGATATTGGCATTGTAATACGGTTCCATCCAAAGCGGTTTTCCTTCATTCACTGGGATATAATACCATCCGACGTGCTCAACATCATCTTTGTCATAGGCAAGGATATCAGTAGCCTCAAACTCCTCAAATTTTCCCGCCTCCGAGGATTTCACCCAGAAAAATCCTGTTTTTCCGCTGTTTGACAGTTCAGGATTCATACGATAGTATATCGCAAGGGCATTGTCTGTATTTTCGGCAACAGTCAGCGCAACATCCATAAACTGTGCAACATACTGCTCGGCAGTTTTTTCATTTTTCAGATCAGCTGCATCAGGTCTGAATTTTTCTGATATCTCATACAAATTTTTGACAGACTGCTCAACAAGCCTGAATCGGTTATCAAGTTCTGCCGCCTGTGAATTACAGGTCTCCTTCATTAATATCTGAACATTTTTATCAGATGAACGATAAATTACTATAAGATTGAACAATATCATAAAAAAAGACAGAACAATAAGACTTACTGCCAGAAGACGGCTTATTTTCTTACATATTGAATTTTTCATAAATATATATGCAGTTTCAGGCTGCACTCCCCCTTCCGGAAAAATGGAAAAGTCAAAATAATAATATGGACATCTCTAAAAACCCGTTTTTTCTCAGAAAGGGTAGAGGTGACCATATATAAATGCCTTACTATAATGTCCTATGCATAAACCATGCCATTATAAATATTATAACACATTTATTTATAATATGTCAAGAAAAAACTTCCGCTAAACCATGGCAACAGCATTTACTTTTATAGATTAAAGCTTTTTCGTCGGTCAAGCCGAGGTATATGACTGCGGACAGTCCGTAAACCGTTGCTTCGCTCGGTTTACTGCTTCTTAGGGGGA
>JAZUGG010000095.1:0-32219 GCA_045641105.1 Ruminococcus sp.
TTCTGCTATCACACTTTCAAGTGGTTACAGATGCAGTCAGCACGATAAGAATGTCGGAGGCAGCGGAAGCGGTCAGCATACCCTTGGTACGGCTGCGGATATCTGCTGTAAGGATCAGTACGGTCAGTCGATTTCGAGCAAACTCGTGTGTTGTGCGGCACAGGATATCGGCTTCACGGGTATCGCCAACATCAATGACAGCTACACCTATACGCACGTTGACGTTCGTCCCGGCTCAAAATGGTACGGCAACGAAATCTACGGCAACGGCAGTGTGACTACGGACTTCTACCAGTATTTCGGTATCAGCAAGGAAAGCACGGCTGCAAAGAAGGAGGATGATGCGATGATGAAAGGCATTGATGTCAGCGTTCACAACGGAACAATTGACTGGCAGAAAGTCAAGGATACAGGGATTGATTTTGCGATTCTGCGCGCAGGCTACGGCAGATTTGCAAGTCAGAAGGATACGAAATTTGAGGACAATTATGCAGGAGCAAAAGCGGTCGGTCTGCCGATCGGTGCTTACTGGTATTCGTATGCTGCCACCCCCGATGAAGCGAAGCAGGAAGCCGAGATCTGCATCAGCATCCTGAACGGCAAGCAGTTCGAGTATCCGATTTTCTTCGATCTCGAAGAAAAATCTGCGCTCGACACCGGAAAGGAAAACTGCTCCGCAATGGTCAAAGCTTTCTGCGATGCGCTTGAAAACGCAGGTTACTACGCAGGTTTCTACATGAGTCGTTCGCCACTGACTACGCATATCACCGAAGAAGTGCAGAAGCGTTATGCCCTCTGGGTTGCGGAGTGGGGTGGTACGCTCAATTATAGTGGCTCTGTAGGTCTGTGGCAGTTCTCCAGCAGAGGGTTTGTGAACGGCATTACGGGCAACGTTGATCTTGATGTCGGTTATGTGGAGTATCCGGATATCATCAAGGCAAAGGGATTGAATGGATTCCCGAAGCCCGTTGTGGTGGAGGAGAAAGCACCCGTGTTTGAACAGGCTCCGCCTGTGCCCGATGTGCTGGATGCCGATGTGACCGTCACCGTGCAGATCGGCAAGGACAGCTACAAGGGTACGCTTGTGAAGGAGTAAAACAATAGGGCAGAGGAAGTTCTCTGCCCGGTACATATTATGATAACTTAGAATTTGCAGTACTCTCTGATGCGCAAAATCAAGATCCTTATAATATTAAAAACAAACCAAGAAACATTAACGCACCCGCAATATTCCCCTGTGCAGGTAATTTAGTAGGAAGCAAAACGATCATAAGAGGTAATGTGTTTATTACGCACGCCCACTGTGGGAGCGATGTCATTCCCGTTATAACCATAATGAACAGAGTGATAACAAACGTTGCTAACCCCAGATATCCCACTACCATAGTTGCTATTGTCTTCATCTGGAATTCCAATGCCGCTTCTCTTGCTTCATCTGTTCTTCCAAGTCTCACATATAACCATTCGACCAGACCACATATGATATGATGTACAACAATAGAAATCAGAAATACAACGGCTGAAACATACATAACAGTAGACGCTGTGTCTGAGTATTGCTCCATCCATCTGCTCAGTGCTAAATAGCCAAAGCCAAATGCTGTGATAGCATATACGCCCAACATAATAGAAAGGAGGGACCATTTGATAGGATAGTTTTTGAATACTTCTCTCATCTTTTCAGGAGACTTTAATGCCCCCTTCAGATCTAACCTTCCGTTAGGCGAATAGCTTAACAGGCAATCACATATTCCACATAAAACATGTCCGATAAAAGCTATTAATAAAACGGTTTTCATACTTCTATTACCTCGTTCTAATCAATTCCTCCACAACTTTCGTTTTGAAAGGCGAACCAGTCCCGACTTTGTTTTCATTATACATCCTATCCCCGAAAAAGTCAATATGCTATATTCACATAGCTGCGCACTTTACATATCTATGATAAACGAATACAGGAGGTATGCTATGAATCAGCAAAAAATCATTGATGAAATCAATTAGTATAGAGCGCAGATATTAACCAGACTGCTTTTTGAAAGTGGTTTAATCACAGCTGGCGAATGCGACAAATTAACGGAGTTAAACCGAGCATCTTTCTCTCCGTCGCTTGCGGACTTATTACCGAAAACGCTTGAAAAACCAGCCGCTCAGAGTTAATATTGTATACTGACAAAGGAGGGAAAACCAATGAAAATCAAGAAAATTGAAGCACAGCCTGCCGAGAAAAAGAAACTTCGTGTGGCTGCATACTGCCGTGTCATTACTGAGAACGATGACCAGAAGGAGAGCCTTGAAGCTCAGAAAACACATTAAGAGACCTGGATCAAACGGCATTCCGACTGGGAGTTTGCCGGTGTATTCTACGATTTGGGTATCAGCGGAACAAAAGCAGACTCCCGTGACGGTTTACAGGCGCTGATGTATGAATGCAGTATCGGACGCATCGACTATGTGCTGACGAAATCCATAAGTAGGTTTTCGCGTACAGTAATAGTTAATTATGGATTCAGCAATAGCATTGATGGTCTTAAAGGTTACACCGTCATTTCCAAATTTTTCCTTGTACCGAGTATCTATTTCGGCTGCTGCTTTAGTGGTATATGTCAATGCAAGTAATGCAGCGAATCACTCCACTAGATTATAGATAAACGACATAACAGTAACGCTCTCGTGAGTTTTTTCTCGCGGGAGCGTTTTTTTATTTAAACACCCCATCAAAACAGCGCCTAAATGTCCGTATAGCGAAAGGAACTGTTTTTATGGAGCAAAATCAGGTCATTGATGAGATCAACTACTACAAGGCGCAGGCAATCACGGAACTGCTCTATGCCAGAGGTATGATCACATTTGACGAATACGACAAATTAACCGATCTGAACCGGCAGACATTCTCTCCAATGTACGCGGACTTATTACCGAAATCACTTGAAAAATCACCGAATCAGAGTTAATATACGATACTGACAAGGAGGTAAAGCAATGACAGTCAAAACAATTGAAGCGCAGCCTGCTGAGAAAAAGAAACTCCGCGTGGCTGCATACTGCCGTGTCAGTACCGATAATGACGACCAGCGCGAGAGTCTGGAAACGCAGAAGGCACATTATGAAGCGTGGATCAGGCTGCATTCCGAATGGGAGTGTGCGGGTATATTCTACGATTTCGGCATTACCGGCACAAAGGCGGATGTCCGCGACGGCTTGCAGGCGCTCCTGTACGAATGCCGTATCGGACGCATCGACTATGTGCTTACAAAGTCAGTCAGCCGATTTTCCAGAAATACTACAGACTGTCTGGCACTGGTGCGTGAACTGCTTTCTTATAATGTACCCATTTACTTTGAGAAAGAGAAGCTGGATACCGGCAGCATGGAAACAGAGCTTGTTCTGGCAATCCTCAGCAGTCTGGCACAGGAGGAATCAGCGTCCATTTCCAAGAACGTGAAGTGGGGTAACCAGAAACGTATCAAAAACGGCAGGTACAGAGCCGGAACAGCACCCTACGGATACACCTTCGACAGTGACGGAAACTATGCCATCATACCGGAGGAAGCAGACATTGTCAGTTTCATTTTCGAGTCCGTTGTTTCCGGCATGGGTGTGCATAAGATCGTCAAGGAACTGGACAGAAGGGGTGTGCAGACGCGCAGAGGCGGCAAGTGGAGTACCACAACGATCATTGGCATTCTGAATAATGAGAAGTATGTCGGTGACGTCCGCTACAACAAGACCTATACAGACGACAACTTCCGAAGGCATAGGAACAAGGGCGACGTGGACAGTCCGGAAATAAAAGACCACCACGAGGTGATCATCAGCAGGGAACTGTACGCGACAGCGCATGATGTTCTGGAACAGCGGCTCAGGGAGCGCGGCATCCGGCGCGATGATGAAAAGTATCAGCGCAGGTTCGCTTTCAGCAGCAAAATCATCTGCGGGGAGTGCGGTACCACGTTCAAGCGTCAGGTAATTTCCAGCGGGATAAGCTGGTGCTGTAAGAAGCACATTGCGGATAAGGATAGCTGCTCAATGAAGTTTATCCACGAGGAGGCATTCCAGTCCGCTTTTACCACGATGCTGAACAAGCTCATATTCACCCGGAAGATACTGCTCCGACCGTATTACAATGCGCTGCGCGTGGCAGGCAGTGACGAAAACCTGCAGCGCATTATGAGCCTGAAGGAGAGGATTCAGAAGAATTCCGACAGGAAATGCGAACTGAAGAAGCTACGTGTAAAGGGCATCATTGATGCAGTCATGTATACGCAGGAGCTGAACCGCATCGAGAAGCAGAACGAGGAATCCCGCAGAGAAATACAGAACCTCGGCAATATCGAATCAGGTCTGATGCTGCGGGAAACCGAAAAGCTGCTGCATTTTATCGATACAGCGGAAACGCAGGACGCCTATAACGAGGAACTGTTCATTTTCTTTGTGGACAGCATCATCGTTTACAGCAGGGACAGCGTCGGCTTCAAGCTGAAATGCGGGCTGACATTGAAGGAGGCACTATGTACGGATACAAGATCATAAACGGCAGAGCTGTCATCGACGAACAGGAAGCCGGAATCATAATCAGCATATTCAATGGCTACATTTCCGGGCTGAGCATGAAGGCGGCTGCGGCGAATGCGGGCGTACCCATGCAGCACAGTGCCGTCAAGCGAATCCTGATGCAGGATACCTACATCGGTACCGACTACTATCCCGCAATCATCAGCCGGGAGACCTTTGCAAAGACAAATGGCAGAAGGCTGCATCGTGCGAATCTGCACGGTTCCGAAAAGCGGTATACAGCACCGCCGATACACAAGGCGTTCGAGCTGGCTGCTGCGGAGACGCATTTCGATGATCCCGCAGAGCAAGCCGAATACATTTATAGTCTGATAGAGGTGAAAACATGAAAAACATGACCGTCATTCCTCCGAAGCCGCAGAAAGGCAATGCGGCAGCGAAGGAGGAAGTGAGGCGCCTGCGGGTGGCGGCATACTGCCGTGTGTCAACGGACAACGAGGAACAGGCATCCAGCTACGAGGCGCAGATTCAGCATTACGAGGAATTCATCAAGACGAATTCGGAATGGGAATTCGTCGGGGTGTACGCCGATGAAGGCATCAGCGCTACCAATACCAAAAAGAGAGAGCAGTTCAACACTATGATCGAGGACTGCAAGCAGGGGAAAATAGATATGATATTTACGAAGTCGATCAGCCGATTTGCCCGCAATACGCTGGACTGCCTGAAGTACATCCGCCTGCTGAAGGAGATCAACATTCCGGTGTTCTTCGAGAAAGAGTCCATCAACACGATGGACGCAAAGGGAGAAGTCCTGATAACCATTATGGCATCGCTGGCGCAGCAGGAATCAGAATCCCTTAGCAAGAATACAAAAATGGGTATCCAGTACCGCTTTCAGCAGGGGAAGGTGCTTGTGAATGCCCGGAACTTCCTCGGATACGACAAGGACGAGGAGGGGCATCTGATTATCAATCCGGCGGAGGCGGAGATCGTCAAGCGCATTTTCCGGGAGTATCTGGAGGGGGCAAGCTGCATGAAGATCGCCAGAGGGCTGGAACGTGACGGCATCTGTACCGCACGGGGAAATCCGCGCTGGCACGACAGCACCGTCCGCAAGATACTGGAGAACGAGAAGTATATGGGTGACGCACTCCTGCAAAAGACCTACACCATAGACTTCCTGAACAAGAAGCGGGGCAAGAATAACGGTACGCTGCCGCAATACTACATCGAGGACGATCATGAGGCGATCATCCCGAAGGATATATTCATGAGAGTGCAGGAGGAAATGGCACGGCGGTCATCCGAGCGTGATATGAACGGAAGGCGGCAGGGATTCAGCGCAAACCACGCCTTCTCGCACATGGTGACCTGCGAGTGCTGCGGTGAGCATTTCCGCAGGCTGCACTGGAACAACAGGGGCAAGAAAACAATCGTCTGGCGCTGCAAGACCAGACTTGAGGACAAGACACGCTGCCCGGCACGGACGGTCAGCGAGGACGAATTGCAGCAAGGATTTATTGACGCGGTCAATGAAATGCTCGGCAACAGCGACGAGTACCTTAAAAAGCTGAAAAGCAATCTGAAAACAGCCATCAGCCTTGCTAATCCGCAGTCAGCGGAAGCGCTCGCGGAAAGGATGCGGCAATTGCAGCAGGAGCTGATTGACCGGACGGAAAGCGGCACGAACTACGATGATCTGGCAGAAGAAATCCTGCGCCTGCGGGAATTGCAGGAACAGACCGTCATGGACGATGCCGCCAAAGCTGCGCACCGGGAGCGTATTCAGGAACTGCTGCATTTCATCAATTCTCAGCCGCGCACCATCACGGAGTTTGATGAGGCGCTGGTGAAGAAGCTGCTGGAAAGTGTCAAGGTCTGCGAGTTCTTTCTGGAGTTCCGGTTCAAATCTGGCGTGACGATCAGCATTGAAAAGTGAATAGATAGAGCGAACCCCGCATCACTGGTGAGAATTCAATTCAGTGGTGCGGGGCTGTCTTTAATATTATTAGGTATACCATGTTCTTTGGTTCTTTAATCTCATAAATTCATCGGCAAATGTAGTTGCAGTAGCATAGTTGGTATCGATGCTGATTTGCTCTTTATTATAGTTTGCAGCTTTTGTCCAATTATAAGATCCATGTATTGATGTATGCAAGTCTATTACGCAAAATTTTTCATGCATGATACTTTTATATTGCGACTGGACAGTTATCCAATGAACCGGGAAATGTTCCTCTAAAGAAAACTCGGCAGCGTGGTTTCTATCACATTCATAAAGGCAAATCTCAATAATCAGACCTTGTTGTTTTTTCTTAAGTAACTCATTATATAAAACAGGATCAGTAAACCAAGCAACAGCAATCAAAATCATATATTTTGCCGCTCGGATTTCTTTAATAATTTTATCTCTATTCTTTTCAAAAGAAATAATTTGACTGCTATTATCTGCGTCTGGAATGCTTTTTTGTGTAAAATTCAATTGTTCAATAAGTTTTCTTCGGTCATCAAAAGGTACTTTTCCTTCTTCATTTTTTCCTATTTTGTTACGGATTTCTGTATTGACAAATGAGAATCTTTCTCTTGGTGGTTGTTCAACTAAATCTGGAAATTCTTCAATGACATAATCGTTTTTATACATATAAAATAATGTCAAATAAAACCATGCATCATATTGATTATCACTTTCATTTTCAGGTTGACATGAATCATTAAAGTGTGAAATAATATCCTTTATATTATATACCTCATATTTATCGGTTCCTTTATTTATTAATTCACGGAAACAGTAATAGTATTCATCGGTTTGAACATTTTTATGATAAAATTCTTTTAAATCAATTACCAATTTGTTCCACTTCCTTTTTTATGGGATTCGCTTTTTTTATTGAACAAGAATCTTTCCAAACATTCAATTCCTTTACAATTACAGGCTTTCATTGATGCGGGGCTTTTTTTCATTTCATCTGTTTTTCAAACCTGAACATTCCAGCCGGGAACTGCGGATCGCTGCTCTCAAACTCATCCGCAGGGAAATCTCCCGGATGATGCTTGTTGAGATACTCCACTATATGGAATCCGCAGCGGTTGACGTAGAAATGAATATTCCGTGTTTCAAAGTAGGGAGTGAACGTCTCCCAGACCGTTACCTCTGGATGAAATTTCTCTATCGCGCACCATGCGGCATATCCGATACCTTTGCTGTGGACTTCCGGCTTTATGAAAAGTAGTTCAAGGTCACCGTGAGTGCCGGAAACTTTTATAACTGCGCCTCCGACAATTTTATCATCAGCAATGATGCGGTATGCTTCACCCGTGTCAATGCAGGCTTCTATGGTTTTGCTGGAAATGATCTGTTCATCATTTTTGTCTTCAAAGTGAGCGTCCCGGAGACCGAATTCCTCCATAGCACCATATTTGAAGGCTTCCTGATTATCTTTAATAAACTGTTCCCGGTCTGATGCCTCCAACGGAACAAGCTGAACTTCTGTCATTTTTAGGTCTCCTTGATTTCTCAATCTTAATTTATGATAGTGTAGTTGCTCGCATCACTGGTGATTCAGTGGTGTAGGGCTGTTTTTATTGTTCTTCAAATTCAACATCAATGACATCTGGTTCATCATTGATAAGAAGGTTAATCCTGCTTTGTTTCTCCATAATGAAACGCTTTTGATAAAAAATATCTGCATATTTTACAACAGTATTCATTTGGCTGACATCAATCAATGCGCCAATAAGACCTGAAACAACTGGAACTGCCTTTCCTACAGTTTTGAGGGTGAGTTTTCTTCCGATTTGCTCAAAGGCTCCCTTAAATATGCTTTGCTCTAAGCCTTTTTCTCCGGCTTTTTCAAGTGCTTTCTGTGCAGCTTTATTTGCTAACGCACGCATTTGTGTCAATAAAAGAGGAATTCCTCCACGTGTAGCCATATCTGTCCATGTCTTTTTTGCCGTTTGCTTTACAACGCTTGCTTCAGTCAAAAGCATAACTTTGCTGATGACACCTCCAAGTTCGTTGTTAACATCATTTTTTCCGGGGCTTAATGCGTTAGTAAATACATCGCTGGCAATTATCAATTCTTCATCATTATTTTTGACATCATAGCCATAATACATGGCGATGGTCTGTACAGCCCTAAAATACAATAGTAAACTTAGAACGAGGTTGAATGGCAAACCTTTGAAACCGAAAGCACCCGTGACGGCACCTTCAACACCAGCATAAAGTCTGCTCAAGCCCTTTTTCTTGTTTACAGTTTTAGAAATGTCATAACTGCGCAGAAGGCATAATTCCTCAATCGCTTCTATATTAGCATTAGGGATTGACTTGTTTATGCTTTTGATTATCATGCCTTCGCTAATAGTGTATTTTGATACTTGCTCTTCGACAACTTTGAAGCCGTTGGATATAATCTCCATCGCTTGCTGATATAGTTCTTGCTCTGTTATTTTTGTTCCAAGTGCCGCACCAGCCTTTTTTACTTTTGCAGGAACAAGCTTTCCAACTTTCTTGGCAGCTTTTGCGGCTTTACTTGGTTCAAGCAGTTTATTATACTTTTCAGTTAGTTGATCAAGTGAAGCACTTTCTTTTTTGTTTACAACTGGTTTAGGGCAGACATATTTCTTTGCCATTTTGCTCCCTCCTTTTACTAAAAATGATGACGGATTGACAACCTTTCCCCACACTCAACGCTATTTTGTAAACACCCGAATCGCAATTTTTGATTAGTGTGTTTCTCTCCGATTTTACGTTGTTTTTCGCTGCGACATTCAATCTGCACACTGAAAAATCGGAAAAAGTAGTTTCACGCACCCTAAATCGAGTGCGTGATTTGGTTGTCAAAAATCAAAGTGTGCGGATTGGTTGTCAGATGTGCCGTGTATGCTATTTTGCCCTTTTACCTGTTTCCGCATACAGATTTTGAGTGGGTGAAACTGCGGTTTCCGTAAAAACGTGATGCCGATAAACCACGTAAATACGCCGTTTCAGGATTTTTCTCGTGACATCAGAACCACGCACTCAACGTGTGAACCTTAGCCTATTATTTTTGACATTTTAAAGAAATGTAAAAATGACGTAAAATAGGCATTTTTATTGGGAGCAGATTAAGGCTGACAGCCAATCCGCACACTCGTTGAAGTAGGCTATTTTCTATATTTCTTTTTAGAACTATACTTTGTAGATTTCCTGTGTGTGCCAGTTTCGTCGGTTATAACGTTACTTCTCTCCTCACGTATTTGCTGAACGGTGTTGAATTCATATTCTGTAATAATTGCTGGATGATGTTGTTTTAGCACATAGAGACTGCCATCAACAGAATTAGAAAGTGTAACCATTCCTGTATACTTTCTATTGCTTAGAATGTTTTCAATTGTTTTCTTGCTCCAAGTAGGACGACCTGTTGGTGATAAAACACCATTTGCCTCGAGAATGCGCTTAATGCCGAGTATGCTTTCGCCTTTGATGTATAGTGAATAAATGTCTCTAACTACAATTGATTGTTCGTGATAAACAATGAGTTTGCCATCTACATCCTTTTTGTATCCATATATAGGCTTATCAAAATTCTTTGAGGTTCCTGTAGCTGCTTTGAAACTGAGACCAAGACGAATATTTCTCGACCTGCTTTCATTATCACTTTCGGCGAAGGAAAGGAGAATACTTGAAAAGAAACTGCTATCATATTCATCTGTATCTATGCCTTCTTCTTGGAAGAGAATACGTCCTCCAGCAGCTTTGATTCTTTGAATTGCTGTCAATGCTTCAACTGTATCGCGTCCGAATCTACTTATACTTTTTGTAAGAATGATTGAAATATTATGTGATTCGCATTGACTGATCATTCTATTGAATTCACGGCGATTCGATCCAGCTTTTGCTGATGCAATATCAATAAAAGTATCCTCTAATATCCATTTTGATATCTTAGCTACTTCTTTTGTTAGACCGGAAATCTGAGCAGCTAAGCTTTCTAATTGTGTAGCTTTATTAGAACTTACCCTACAGTAGATTCCAACTTTCTTTGTCTCAAGTGGCTTACGTGCCGGAATATAGTTCATTTGTGGTGACATTCTGCTCGACCTCCCTGTATAAATTTAGGCTACTCTACTATATGCAACTGCTTATAGTACAGTAATCTAAAAACGCTTGAAAATAGCTATATTACGTCGCTTTGTTTTCGTGACATCAAAACTACGCACTCAACGTGTCCGGTTCGTGGAAAAAGATCAAAACCAGCAACCTTATTAACTGAATATCCAAGTGAAGAAAGAATTTTTGCATCCCGTGCGGCAGTGGCAGGATTACAGGAAATCATAACGATTTTACTTGGTACAGCATTTGCAATCAGGTTAAGAGTATTTTGATCACAGCCTTTTCGAGGCGGATCGATAACAATAATATCAGGAGAACAACCTTTATTTCGCAGATCTCTGAAGATTACTCCTGCATCACCACAATAGAATTCGGCGTTGGAGATATTATTACGAAATGCGTTGGATTTTGCATTTTCAATAGCTTCGGGAATGATCTCAATGCCAATTATTTTTTTTACAATATTTGCCATTGAGAGACCGATAGTACCTGCACCGCAGTATAGGTCAGCGATAACATCATTCTGAGATGGATCAGCATATTCAAGAGCTTTTGCATACAGTCTTTCAGCCTGAAAAGTATTGATCTGATAGAATGAGAGAGGTGATATTTCAATTCTATTTCCGCACATAGTATCGGTAATCGTACTGCTGCCGAAAAGCGTGATGCATTTACTGCCAAGAATTACATTTGTCTTGTTGGGATTAATATTCAAAACAATGCTTTTTATATCCGGAAATTCATTGATTATCGGGCTGCATAAAGCGGCAAGCTGACGGGAAATATCTTTACGTGCGACAATACACAGCATTATTTCCCGTGAATGAGCGCCCTGTCTCAGGTATATGTGGCGGACTAAACCTGTATTATCGGTTTCGGAGTAGGCTGAAATTTTCTTTTCATTGATATAATTGAGGACAAATCCAAGGATATCATTAAAAATTTCAGGCTGCAGATCACAGTTTGTGACTGGTATAAGGCGATGACTTCTTGGTGCAAAGAAACCACATACAGCTTTGCCATTAATATTTGCGAGCGGATACTGAGCTTTGTTGCGGTAATGTGAAATATTTTCAGAGCCGCAGAAATCTTCAAAAACAGGTTCAAGACCGCCGATACGTCTGAATGTATTTTCAATGATCGATTGTTTCGTGCGGCATTCGGCTTCGTATGAAATATGCCTGAAAAGGCAGCCTCCGCATTTGCTGTAAACGCCGCAGTTATTCTCAATACGGTCAGGTGACGATGTGATGAGCTTGTCAATAATGCCGAAAGCATAGTTTTTGAGTACCTTGACGATTTTTACGTCAAGAACATCATCAATAGCAGTATTAGGTACAAAAACGGCTATTTCATCAATATGGCACACGCCGCTTCCCTCGGATGTGAGGTCAGTTATTTCTGAGCGGTAAACTTCATTTTTTTTCAGCATTTTGCTACCTCATTCATTTTTCAGTATTCTGAGACATTTCTCAGCCTCAGTTTTTTTCTCCATAAGTGTATCGAAATTGCGGATATACTCATACGGAAATTTATAGTTATGTATACGGCTGATTTTTCCGTCAGGATATACAAGCTTGGTTGAAGCGGCACAGCCTGCGCCGAGAATGGTCTGTGTTTCATCCATGATAAAAATATTGTAATAGCTTTCGTATCCTTTTTTTGCATAGCCGACGTTTTCAAGGTTATCGACGGTATTTTTCTGACGGTACATATAATAGGGGAGATATCCGCTGTTTATAAGCTTATGAATACTGTAGTCAACCATTTCTGCGGCAGGATTATCAGAATTTGCCCTGCCATTTTCAAATAGGGTAGCAGAGCGTTTTATTGTCAGGGTATGGACAGTTATGCTTTCAGGTGATAGTTCGGTCATTCTGTCAAGTGTATTTCTGAAACTTTCGGCAGATTCAGTAGGCAGACCAGCAATCAGATCGGTATTTATATTGTCAAAGCCTACTTTTCTTGCAAGCTCAAAAGCTTTTATCGCATCTTCTCCTGAATGTTTTCTGCCTATGACACGAAGAACATCGTCATTGAGTGTCTGTGGATTTACAGAAATTCTTTGTGCGCCGAGTTCCTTTATTACCCTGAGTTTTTCTTCGGTTATGGTGTCAGGCCTGCCAGCCTCAACGCTGTATTCACGCACGGCGGATAAATCGAAATTCTTTTCGACAGTTACCATTATAGTGCGCAGTTCATTGGCTGAAATGGAAGTCGGAGTGCCGCCGCCGAAATATATAGTATCGATTGGTGTTTCAGTTTCTTTTACAAGTCTGCCGATAATTTCAAGTTCACGGCACAGTGCGTCGATATATTCAGGCATAAGCTTTATTGCCGAATCCATTGAATGTGAAACGAATGAACAGTAACTGCATCGTGTCGGGCAGAATGGAATTGACACATACAAGCTGACGGCTTTGCTGTCAATTTTGTCAAGAATCGGGAGCTGATTTACAGCAGTATCATATGCAAGCTTCATTTTGGGCTTTGATACATCATACTGTTCGCCTAAACGGTCATATATCTGTTCTTCTGTAAAACCGAGACGTATAAGGTCAACGACTTTTTTAACCGGACGTATTCCGGTAAGTATTCCCCATGGAGGTTTTATACCTGTTTTTCGGCATAGAATGGTATAAACAAGTCGGCATAGTTCACGTTCAACAGTGCCTTTATCCGAAGCAGTTGTACATAAAAGCTGTTTTTCAAGATGTTCAGAATCATCACCATTCAGCCTTATATCGGCAAAAATCAGGGCAGAGTCTTCATTTTCCGAAAGACCTGCCGCAACATATGAATCTCCGCCCGCTTCATCTGCTGAACTTAGAAAATCAAATCTGTCAGTCGGGAAAAACAGTTTGACAGTGGCTTCGATTTCGTATTTAAAAGAGTTGCCGATCAAAATAATCGGCATTTTAGAAATATTATCTGACATATTATCCTCTGAATTCTTTCATAAATGGATTGACCTGACGTTCATAGTCAAGTGTTGTTGACTCATTATGCCCTGGGAGCACTTTGTAGTCACCTTCAAGATCATATAGTTTTTTCAGTGACATCATCATAGCATTCGGATCACTTCCGGGAAAATCAGTTCTTCCGGCCGAACAGCAGAAAAGTGTATCGCCCGAAAAGATAACGTTGTCGCAAACATAGCATACACTTCCACGGGAATGACCGGGAGTATGAATGACATGAAAATTGCAGTCTCCGTCATTGATATAGCAGTCACCAAAAAGTACAGTCCAGTCGGTAAGAGGAGTGAACTTATGGAAAGCCATGCCTGATGCAAGTGAAAGTGACTCACTTGTGAGCATAGGGACATCGTCATCATGTACATATACCTCTGCCCCTGTAGCCTGATGAACTTCTTCACAGCCGCCTATATGGTCGAAATGGCCATGTGTGAGGAGGATTTTTGTAAGCTTCAGATTATGCATTTTTATATATTCAAGGAAAAGTCGGCTGTCACCGCCGATATCCACGGCAACACAGCGATTGGGAGTTGTTTCGACGATATAGCAGTTGGCACGAAGCTCGCCAAGCTGTAAAGTATGAATTTTCATAGTAAACCTCCGTTAAACTGTGGCTTTTTCCACAGAGATAAAGCCTTTGATCTTCTTGAATTTATCGAAAAGATATTTGAGCTGGTCTGCGCTTGAAACGAGAACGGTAGCCTCAAAAATAGCATTTCCGTTTTTAAGTACTCTTGAAGCTGAATGTACGATAGGAATTCTTGCTTCATAGAGGATAGCGGTAATATCATATGCAAGACCGACACGGTCAGTAGCAATGACCTCAAAGCTGGTCTGTATCTGAACATCATTGTTTTCAGTCCACTGGATATCGACCCATCTTGCAACGGTTTCGGGATCATTCTGTTCCATAGCCTTCTTGTAGTTCACGCAGTCGGGAGTGTGAACCGAAAGACCAAATCCACGGGTAATGAATCCGACTATATCATCTCCGGGGAGAGGATTGCAGCATTGAGCGAATTTAAGCTGCAGGCTGTTGATATCATCAAGAATGATAGTACCTCTGCCTGATGCTTTGGGTTTGACAAGGGGAGTGGATGATTCTTTTTTGTCATCATACATCTTCTCATATTTATCTTTGAGACGAGGCATAATACGTGAAAGGGAGATGCCTCCGTATCCTATTGATGCATAGAAATCCTCAAGATTATCGCAGTTGTGCTTCTTGAAATCATCTGAAAGGAAATCGGAATACTCACTTTCACTGAGCTTGATGCGGTGACGTTTGAATTCTCGTTCAAGCTGATTTTTGCCCTCGGTGATGTTTTCGTCATGGCGTTCCTTTTTGAACCATGAGCGTATTTTGGAACGTGCTTCACTGGTCTGAACGATATTCAGCCATGCACGGTTCGGGCCTTTATCGGGATCTTTGCTTGTGATTATTTCGCATATCTGACCTGTCTGGAGAGTATAATCAAGTGAAACCATTTTTCCGTCAACCTTTGCGCCAATGGTCTTGTGACCTATCTGAGTATGGATACGGTACGCAAAATCGAGAACCGTAGCGCTCATCGGCAGGGAAATGGATTTGCCCTTTGGTGTCATTACGACAATATCTTCAGGAGTGAGGTCAGTCTTTATCATGCGGACTATTTCCTCAACGTCATCTGAGGTTTTCTGCGCCTCGATGACCTGACGCACCCATGCAAGGTGCTGTTCCATTTTATCCTTGCCCTGAATGCCCTCCTTGTATTTCCAGTGGGCGGCAATTCCGTATTCAGCAGTTTCGTGCATATCCCATGTTCTTATCTGAACTTCAAATGGTATGCCCTCCTTGCCGAGAACAGTTGTATGGAGAGACTGATACTTATTCGGCTTTGCGTTGGCGATATAATCTTTGAAACGGTTAGGCACAGGCTTGAACATATCATGGATAAGACCGAGAACATTGTAGCATTCAAGAATAGTGGTAACAATAATTCTTACTGCATATTTATCGTATATCTCGTCGATATCCTTATGATTTATGAAGACTTTGCGGTAAATGCTGTAGATGCTCTTTACACGTCCGTCGATAAAAGGCGGCTGAGTGAAATCTTCTTTGCGGAAACGTTCTGCAATGCGGTTTTTGATAAGTTCAATGAAAGCCTCACGTTCTTCTTTTTTATTTTCAAGGATATTTTCGATTTCCGAATATGCATACGGATCAAGGTAATGGAAGGCAAGGTCCTGAAGTTCCTCTTTCATGGCACTGATACCGAGACGATGAGCAATAGGCGCATAGATATTCATGGTTTCAAGTGCAACATTGCGCTGTTTATCGATAGGACGATATTTCAGCGTTCTCATGTTGTGAAGGCGGTCTGCAAGCTTGATTATCATGACACGGATATCCTGAGACATTGCAAGGAGTATTTTTCTGATATTTTCAGCCTGTTGTTCCTCTTTGCTGTATGTTGGTATCTTGCTGAGTTTTGTGACACCGTCAACGAGGAGAGCTACGTCCTCACCGAAACGCTTTTTCAGATCATCGAGAGTAGCATCGGTATCTTCTACAACATCATGCAGGAGTGCCGCACAGATAGTATCGGTGTCCATTCCGAGTTCAAGAAGAATATAGGCGACAGCGAGGGGATGTATGATATAGTCCTGACCGGATGAACGCTTCTGACCAGCATGGGCTTTAGCGGCAAATTCATAGGCAGAAATTATTTTGGTATGGTCATACTGCTTGTCATCCTTCAGTATTTTCTGCATGAGTATATCAATGGTATAGTTGTCGTCATAATCAGGAATATCATTAAGATAATCAAGTGGATCAGCGCTTTTATTTTCTGAAATCAGGTGTTCTGACTGTGAAATAACGGGTTCATTAATGTCATCTGTCATAGCTGTTCTCCCTGACTGCGAGAGTGCAGTCACCGCTGTTTACGGCAGGCGGAAGCCGAAATGAGAAATATATGCGATCAGCCTGTGATTTTTTTGATGAATGCAAGGATAGGGGCTGAATACAGGTCTGATTTATGAGTTACGGTTAATTTTGAAACGGACTGACCTGATGATGAAACAGATACAAGTCCAAGCTGACGGAATGCTTCAATAGTACAGCAGAATTTTGCATAATTAATTTCAGGAGCATGAAGCTTCATAAAGAGTCTTTCAGTGGAAATACCGCTGTCAGGAATACTTTTATAAATAAGAGCTGCTTCGCTGCGGCTTGGCATCATTTTCCTGTAGAAGTTGATATTAGGGAGCTTTTCTGAACGTGTCAGGGCTTCAAATGAACGTTCAGCACTGAAAAAGCTCTCCTGTCCGAAGGTTTGTGAACGAATATCCTTTATAATGATATTTATCGACGTATTGCCACGAAATTCATTCATTTCGAGGGTAACTATCATTTTACATACGTCACCTGTTCCGACGGGAAGTGAATCAGGGGATGTTCTGAACATTTTTGCGGAAATTTCGCTTGTACCGAGTTTCAGACGAAGCATTGAGTGATTGCCGTTTCCCATAGGTCTGATGTCAAGTATTTCGGCATTTTCAATGTAGAAAAGCGGCTGCTCATTATCCATACCGAATGGGTGGAGTTTTTTAAGGTCATCAACATTTTCTTCAGTAAGGTCAGCCGCAGTTACAGGGCAGTCAGCATTAAGCGTCTGAACCGGCATTGACGGAAAATTTTCAAGTGCGAACTGCTGAAGTAGACAGTTGAATTTATCGGTTTTACCGCTGTATATCGTAAATCCTCCTGCCCCCGGATGTCCACCGAATTTTGAAAGTACAGAAGATGTATATGTGAGAGCATCAAAAACGGAGAATTCACCGAATGAACGGGCAGAACCACGAATTTCACCATTTGTTTCGGTGGCGATGAAGCATGGTTTGCCGAACTGCTCCATAATACGTGCGGCAACAATACCGATAACGCCGTGATGCCAGTTCTTACCGCAGAGGAAAATGACACGCTGCCTGATTATTTCAGGATTTGCATCTATCATGCGGAAGATCTCATCAATTATTTCGTTTTCAGTACTTTTTCGCTGATTATTGAGTTTGTCAAGATCCTGAGCAATTTCAAGAGCCTTATCGCTGTCTTCACAGAGAAAAAGTTCAGCGGCAGTTTTTGGGGAACCGAATCTGCCGGATGCATTTATTCTCGGAGCGATACCGAAACCGATAGAAAAAGAATCAATTGGTTTATCCTGAATGCCGCAGACCTCTTTCAAGGCAATAATAGACGGTCTGTCAGTATTCTCAATAAGCCTCATACCTTCTGTGACGATATATCTGTTTTCACCTGTAAGACTGACTATATCGGCAACGGTAGCAATAGCAGCAAGGTCACCGAATTGTTCCATAGCGAATGTATAGTCACCGCCGTCAAGGGCTGCGGTAAGCTTTAAAGCAACGCCTGCGCCACAGAGATTTTTGAACGGCGAGGTATCATCATGGCGGTGAGGATCAACAACAGCCTCGGCACGAGGGAGAGTTTCTCCCTGTTGGTGGTGGTCAGTAATGACAAGGCGCATACCGAGATCGTATATGTATTCAGCTTCATCAACTGCGGAAATACCATTATCTACAGTAACAATGAGGTCAGCGCCGTCATTTCGTATGCTGTCAACGGCATTTCTGCTGAGTCCGTATCCCTCTGAACGTTCAGGGATATAATAGCTCACGTCAGCGCCGGCCTCAAAAAGATAGGAGAACAAAATTACTGTTGAAATGATTCCGTCGCAGTCGTAGTCACCGTAAATGCATATTTTTTCGCCGTTGTCAATGGCGTTGTTGATAGTTTCGGCAGCAATGTCCATATCAGCAATAAGGAAAGGATCGGATAGTGCGTCGATATTATATTTTTCAACTACAGTTTCAGGTGTGTTGCAGCCTTTTGCAGCCAGAGCGGCGGCAGTGAGATTTGATACCTGACAGCTCAGCATAAGTTTGCTGATAATTTTTCTGTCAGGAACGCTGATATTCCATTTTTTCATAAAGTCACTCCAGAAAAATAAAATAAAGTACAGGCATTACATCATGTATACATCATCAGGAGAATAGCGGCGTTTATTGGCAAAGATTATCCAGTCAGTAATGTCACTGACCTCGAATTTGCCGATACTGCCTTTTTTCATGCCTTTGACATAATACGGATCCTGAGTAAGTTCAGCCTCAAACACTTCCTTGTTATTGAAAAGTCCCTTTTTTATTGATTTGAGTTCAAACCAGATATGTTCACGCTGCTCCTGTTCATCACGATCCGGATCAATGAATTCATCATCCATATGGAGACCGATTTTAAGCAGAACATTGGTATCTTTTTCAGCGGCAGCACGTCTTACATAGTCAATACGTTCCTGCGCAAGTTTTCTCATACGTGCGGTTTCGGACGTAGATACCATGAACATAGTGTTTTGGCCCAGATACTCGTCAAGTTCCTGAACTTTTGAAAGTTTCTTTGAATCACGGTCATCAGGCGAAAGATAGAGCATTATAACAGATGTTCCCTCAGCATGATAATCATCTCTGTCATCAGCTTTGCCAATTTCTGCATCTGGATAGAATTCAAGACCTTTTCTCCAGTCCACAATAGTGGCAACCATAGCTACCTTATCGGTCAGCCATGCAAGGAACATCGGCTCATATGGTTCAAGTGCCATTTCGTTTTCGATCATGCGCACAGCGATAGTTTCGATGATATAATAGTGGCTGCTGCACATTTCCTTATTGCTGCAAAGGATTTCAAGTTCACTCAGACCGCAGCGTTTCAGACCGTGTGTATGAAGCCAGACTTCGTTGCTTCCGTCTGATACAGCCTGAACGGTAAACAGATATTTCGGCGCAGGCGGTATTTCGGATTCAGCGGCAAGCTTTACCCATTTTCCTGAGAGCAGCTTTTCTGAAGGTATATCAATAACTGCAAGCTTGTCAGGCATTATGCAGTTGATAATCCTTAGCTGATCGTGATAGCTGTCAAGAAAACTGTCTGTATACTCCATTTCGACAGAGATACCAAGCTTTATACTGTTGATCTTCTGAAAGTCAAGATCAGTGAACAGATGAACTGAGCGGAAATAACTGGGAATTTCTATAGGAGTAAGGGCAAAGCGAACGATATATTCTCTTTGTCCGATACCGATCTTATAGCATATGGTCTTTTCATCGTATTCTAAAACATTTATGCAGTTGTCGGAATTCAGTCTTTCTTTTAATTTGTCGGGGGAAATATCATCCTGATTTTCAGGAATAATTACCATGTAGGACTTTTCTTTCATTTTGCATTATCCCTTTCATTAAATTTTGACGCAATGCAAAAAACGTTTGCAGATATTAACAATCATATTTATTATATCATAATAGTACAAAAAATACAATAGAATATGCAGATTTTATTGAACAGCCGCCATATTGACAAAAACAGCCGAAAATGGTATGATTAGAAAAGCACTGAGATACAAATAAAAAACGAGGGAGATATTGAATGAATGAGAAAAAATGGGTGACGGCGTGGGGAAATGCAATATCCATAGCCGAGAGGAAGCCTGAAAATTACGGAAAAAATCTTACTCTGCGCTATCCGCTGATTATGCAGCTTGACGGTGACGCAGTACGCTTTACGCTTGACAATTTCTGCGGCAGTGAGGCAGTTGTGGTAACTTCAGCGACCGTGGCGATGTCATGCGGCGGCAGTGATATACAGGCTGATACAATAAAACAAGTGACGTTTTCAGGCGAAAAATCGGCAACTATTGAAAAAGGCGGACAAGTTGTGAGCGATGCTGTTAAATTTAACATAAAGCGTGGCGATACGATAGTTCTGACGCTGTATTTCGCTGATTTTACGGAACTTCGTTCAGGCGTTCTGATAACGGGGCAGTTTTCGGGCGGATATTTTGCTGTCGGAGACCATACATATTCCGCACAGCTTCCTGTTGATATGTCAAAGAAAACAGGCTGGTATTATTTTTTATGCGGCGCAGATGTACTGACATCGACACAAAACAGGTGTGTGATATGTTACGGTGACTCTATTACAGCACAGGACTGGCCTGATTATCTGATAAAACTAAACCTTGAAAAAGGAAACGGCAGGACGGCGTTTATCCGAAAAGCGGCAAGCGGTACGAGAATTCTCCGTCAGTATGACAATATCACGTATGATTCCTACGGCTTGAAAGGCAGGAACAGATTTGCCCATGAAATGGACGTTTTGGGCGCAGATACGGTCATTATCCAGCATGGCATAAATGATATTATTCATCCTGTTGGCGTTGAGGTGAACAAATTCAGACCGTGGAGCGATCTTCCGACTGCTGATGAAATGGCTGACGGTTTGAAGTATTACCTTGACTACGCAAAAAATATCGGTATGAAGGTATATTTTGGTACACTTCTGCCGATAAAGGGCTGGAGAACATATGCTGAATTCAGGAATGACCTTCGTAATGCTGTAAACGAGTGGATAAGAAATGAAAACGGCTCAGACGGCTGTATTGATTTTGATAAGGCTCTGTGTGATGCGGAAGATAATGCGGCATTTGCAGACGGATTTGACAGCGGCGATCATTTGCATCCGAGCAAGGCAGCCTATGAACGAATGGCAGAGACAGTGCCGGAAAATCTCTACAAATAGCAAAAAAGCGGACTTTTTCAGTCCGCATTTTTTATCTGAGCAATGGAAGAATAATGATACCGAGAAGCATAATTAAAGCGATTATGCATACAACAATTCTCATCCAGAGCTTTTTTGGCTGTCTGCCGTTCATTTAAATCACCTTATCCTTTATTTTTAGCACGTTTTCTGCGATTTGGAACATAATCTGTGAAGATATCTGACTTTTTGCGGTTACCATAAGCTTTTTTGCGTCTGTCAAATTCCTGTTTCCTTTCGGGACGTTTTCTGCCTGAAAAAGCACCTGTTGGTTTGCCGCTGTAGAGCTTTACTTCGACCTGATGACCGTTAATTTTCATCGGGTTAGTGCTGTCAAGAATGTATTCTGACTCAGCTTCGGGCACTTCGACTGTTGTATGATTGTCGAAAATATCGATCTTGCCGAAATCCTTGCCCGACATACCTGTAGCATCGACCAGTGCGCCAAGAATGAAATTCGGAGCAATACGCTTGCTTCTGCCAATGCTGATATCGACCTTGACAGTTTTGGCACCGTCTTTTCTGCCCTTGCGCAGAGGTTTTGATGCTTCAAATTCAGGAAGTGAAGCAGTTTCAGCATCAAGCTTTTCGCTGATAAGTCTTGCGGCAGCTTCACGGTAATCAATGCCCATTGCAGCAAGTCTGTCAAGAATGTCATATCCGTTGTGATTTGCTTCAAGGGAAGATATCTGATTAACGAGATTTTCCTTTGTCATGGCTATGATGTCCGACCTGTCAGGGAGGGGCATTTCCTTTATTTCAGCGTGTGTGTACTTTTCAATTGCACGGAGATCAAAAAACTGTCGTCTGCCGCTGATAAGTGTATAGGCAGAACCTGTATGACCTGCACGTCCTGTACGTCCGATACGGTGAATGTAGTATTCGTTGTCCTGCGGAAGGTCATAGTTGAAAACTGCATCAACACCGCTTACATCGATACCTCTTGCGGCAACGTCGGTAGCAACAAGAATTTCAGTAGTCTTGTTTTTGAAGCTGTTCATTACCTGAGTACGCTGAATCTGCTTCATATCGCCGTGGAGACCTGCGGCACGGAAACCGTGTTTCACCAGTTCTTCGGTAAGCTGATCGACCATAGCTTTGGTATTGCAGAAAACCATAGCAGATGACGGCTTGTATGCGGCGAGGAGAAGTCTCAGGGCATCAGTTTTTCTGCCCATAGCTGTTTCAAAGTAGAACTGTTCAATAAGTTCAACTGTTTTCTGAGCGGATTTAATTTTAACCTGAACGGGTTCATTCTGATATTTCTGCGTAATAGCGAGAATTTCAGGAGGCATTGTAGCAGAAAAAAGTACAGTCTGCCTTTCACTCGGAACGTCTGCAAGAATTGATTCAATATCCTCACGGAAGCCCATATTAAGCATTTCGTCTGCCTCATCAAGAATGACTGTGCGGAGGTTTTCAAGACGGAGTGTATGTCTGCGGATATGGTCCATGACACGTCCCGGAGTACCAATAACGATATTTGCTCCACGTTTGAGTTCATGTATCTGCTTTTCCATGCTTGCGCCGCCGTATACAGCGGAGGTTTTCACGCCCTCCTTGAATTTGGCGAATTTGCGTATTTCCTCGTTAGCCTGCATGGCAAGTTCTCTTGTGGGGCAAAGTATAAGCACAGAGGTACGTCCACGGTCGGCAGGGGAGATGCTTTCTACGGCAGGAATGCCGAATGCGGCGGTTTTTCCCGTACCGGTGTTTGAACGTCCTATAACGTCATGACCTTCAAGAAGAAGCGGGATACTCTGCTGCTGAATCTCAGTCATTTCCTCAAATCCCAGTTCATCAACGGCACGAAGAATTTCCTGAGACAAATTCAGTTCTTTAAATTGCATTTTTAGTCCTTTCTTTCACACATCGATTAATTCACATAGAATAATCATATCACAAAAAAAACAAAAGGTCAATACTTGACAGCAAAGTTTATCAGTGATATAATACATTTGGGAATGATGTTCTCCCTTGATGCATTTTTGTTGAAAAACGTGTCAGAACCGCTTTATAATAAGAAGCAGTCACCATATCATGACTGTTTTTTAGCTGATGACGTCTGCAATTTACGCAGAAGTTGTCGGCTTTTTTCGTTTTGTCTGCAAAAGGAGTGTTTTGTATGCTTTTAAGTATAGCAGTGATAATGTTTTCGGGATTTTTGTTTGGCTGGATATGCCGTAAGGTGAAATTTCCGCCGCTTTTCGGCATGATAATCGCAGGAATACTGTTCGGGCCTCATGTACTTGGGCTGATTGATGATACGGTATTGAATATATCGGCAGAACTGCGGAAAATTGCCCTGATAGTAATACTGCTACGTGCAGGTCTGAAACTTGATGCGGCTGACCTGAAAAAGAACGGCAGACCTGCGGTACTCATGTGTTTTGTACCGGCTTGTGCCGAAATGCTTGGAATGATTCTTCTTGCACCGATTTTTCTTGGTATGTCACGGCTTGATGCGGCGATACTCGGAGCAGTTATCGGTGCAGTTTCACCTGCGGTCATAGTTCCGAGGATGATAGAACTCATAGACGGCGGATACGGCACGGAGAAGGGGATACCCCAGATGATACTTGCAGGTGCATCGGTTGATGATGTATTCGTTATCGTAATGTTTTCTACATTCACAGGACTTGCGGCAGGCGGTTCGGTTTCGGTCATGAGCTTCGTGAACATACCGATTTCAATAATTTTTGGTATTGCGGCAGGCATTCTTGTCGGATTTTTGATGTTTAAATGGTTCAGTACAGTAAAAATGCGCAGTACAGTGAAAATGATAGTGCTTTTGTGTACAGCGTTTTGCATGACATCCTTTGAGGATGAATTTTCGGGGAAGATACCATTTGCATCGCTTATCGGAGTTATGGCGGTCGGAATGGCCATAAAACAAAAAGACGGAAAACTTGCCGCAGAGCTTTCCGCAATATATGATAAGCTGTGGATACCTGCGGAAATACTTTTATTTGTGCTCGTAGGGGCATCAGTTGAGATAGAAAGCGCAGTATCGGCAGGAATATCGGCTATTCTGCTTATATTATGCGTACTGCTTTTCAGAATGGCAGGAGTGCTTATCTGTACCCTCGGAACGAAGCTGAATCGAAAAGAGCGAATTTTCTGCATGCTTGCCTATATGCCAAAAGCTACTGTACAGGCTGCTATAGGCGGTATACCGCTTGCAATGGGCTTATCCTGCGGACAGACTGTGCTGACAGTATCGGTTATTGCTATCATGATAACAGCGCCGCTTGGAGCATTTGCCATTGACCTGACATACAAGAAACTGCTGAGTAAGAAGTAAAAAAATACCGTACAAAGCGATAAACTTTGTACGGTATTGATTTTATGTCGTTGCCTGGAATACGGCACGAACGAAGTTATAAAGATGTGGATGAATTGAATTATCACCGTGTGCACCGCCCTGAACATAATGCCATACGTGCGGAACACCGTTCTTGGTGAAGTTATCGTGGTAGCCGCTTGGTGTTGTATAAACTACATCATCGTTGCTGCCTGCGGTAATGAACAAGATATACGGCATTTCGTCGCTGCTCCAGTTGAATGTGCCCGTAACGCCCGGTGCAGGGCAGATAGCGCCGACATAGCCAAAGAGGTCAGGTCTCTGCATACCGATGAGGAGAGATTCACGTCCGCCCATTGAGAAACCCGTGATAGCGGTATTTTCCCTGCCTGTCTTGATGCTGTAGTTTTCCTCAATATGCGGCATGAGATCCTTTGTAAGGTCGTTGATGAAGTTATCGTATGCGGCATTGTTTGCGTCGTCCATACCGCTGCATTCAGCCTGTGTAGCGCTTGAATAGATGTACGGGAATACAACGATCATATCCTTTGCCTCGCCCTCAGCAATAGCATTGCCGATGATCTGACGAGTATACATCTGACCGTTGCCCTCTGTGATCATACGTGTTTCCTTCTCCCAGTAACCGTGCATTACATAGAGTACAGGATATGTCTTGTCCTCGTCATAGTTTGCCGGAAGAAGTATCATATAAGGCTTTTCACGCTTGCAGGTAGATGAATAGTAAGATCCCTTCTTTATCGTACCATACTGAACACCTGACTTTTCCATGTGAGAGTCATTAGGCTCGGAATTCTTTACCTGTGAAGCAATCATTTCAGTGAATTCCTCTGTGCTGTACAGACGTTCGCCCGGTTCAGGTTCTTCGGGTTCAACAACAGGAAATTCAGAAATTTTTCCAAGAACATATTCCTGCAAAAGCACAAGATCAGCGGTTTCAAATTTCTTGTTCTTATCAACATCGGCAAGCTTTGCGGCAGTCTTGTCAGAAATTCCGTTGATAAGACCATCTCTTGAAACTGCAACATCAAGAGCATCAATAACGCCGTCTCTTGTGATATCTCCGAGAACAGGCGGTGCGACACCGACAATGCTTATTTCCGTGCCTGCAGAGGCAGCAATAACATCATCAATGATAAGATCACCTGTTCCGCTGACGGTCTCGACGTAAAGGGACAAATCGGTTGCACCGTCGGGGATCTTGTAGTTTTTGTTTGCAAGCTGAACAAAACCATCAGGAATTGAGTCAACAGTTGCAAGATGATCATACTTTGTCTCTGTTCCGTCCTTGTACTGAAGAGAGAGCATGAGTTCCACAGATTTGCTTGAAGTACAGCTTACATAGGCGCTGATGCTGTATTCCTCACCTGCGGTAAATGAAGATGAACTGAGAGCTTTCTGAGCACCGTTCCATGTGTCTGTACGTCCTGAAACGAGCATTGCTCCGCTACCACTGTAGGCGTTGGAGCTTTTTCCGACTGATGCAGCGCCACGGCCTTCCCAATCACCTGTGGAGCTTTCAAAGTCGTCATGGAAGATATACTCATCATTTGCTGCTTTGGTGTTCATAACTGCTGACGGTACTGATGGCAGAGCCGAAAGAAGCAATGATCCTGATACAAGAGCCGCAGCCGCTCTTGCCATTCTGTCTTTTCTCACATATATAACCTCCTTATACCGCTTGACAGCGGTTTTATATCTGTTATTTGCGTATAAGCAGGGAGCACACAATGAATCCTGTATTTATTATAACATATAACATCTGAAATGTAAGTGTAAAAAACACAGAAAAAAGTGTAAAAAACAAAGAATTTCTGCTATTTTTCAGTAATGAAACGATATGATTTTATATAAAGCCAATAAAAATGATATTTTTCATCATAAAGTTTATTAAGGGCACCTCTAAAACCCCCTTCTGAGAAAAAACAGCTATGTACAGCATATGCTGTGTCAATCCCTCTCGGAGTGCGACAGCACGCCTTCAAGGGCTTTCCTTGCGTCTGCTGCACCTATCTGTTTATTCTTACTCAAAACGGGTTTTTAGAGATGCCCTTAATTCAGACAGTAAAAAAAGCAGCTCCCGAAAAAAATCAGGAACTGCTTATTTTCATTAAATTGAATTAGCAGATAGTGCCGAGTTCAAGACCGAGACTGTTTGCAACGTTCTTGTTTACGCACTTGCCGTTATAGATATTTACGCCGTTTTTCAGACCTGCATCGAGTTCAACAGCCTTTTCAAGACCATTGTCAGCGATGCTTACGCCGTATCTGATAGTAGCATTTGCAAGTGCTACAGTTGATGTATGAGGAACTGCACCAGGCATATTTCCTACACAGTAATGAACGATACCTTCCTCAATGAAGATAGGATCATCATGGATAGTAACGTGTGATGATTCGCAGCATCCGCCCTGATCGATAGCGATATCAACAATAACAGCGCCCTTTTTCATGAGCTTGAGATGCTCACGTCTTACAAGCTTTGGAGTTGAGCCGCCAGGGATAAGAACTGAACCGATAACAACATCAGCTTCAGAAAGAGCCTTGCGGATATTTGCTTCTGTGGAATAGAGAGTTGTTACAGAAGCGCCGAAAATGTCCTCTAAATAAGCAAGACGGTTAGGGTTGATGTCAAGGAGTGTTACCTGAGCATCAATACCGACAGCAGCCTTTGCAGCGTATGTGCCTGCAACACCGCCGCCGATGATAACTATCTTACCTCTTTCAACGCCGGGAACACCGCCGAGAAGGATACCACGTCCGCCGTATGCTTTTTCAAGATATTTAGCGCCTTCCTGAATTGAAAGTCTGCCTGCGATCTGGGACATAGGTCTGAGGCACGGGAGATTACCTGCGGCATCAGTGATGGTTTCAAAAGCAACAGCCTTTACTTTTTTGTCCATGAGCACTTTTGCGAGTTTCTCATTTGAAGCAAGGTGAAGATATGTATAGAGTATCTGACCTTCTCTTACGAGGTCATATTCACATTCTTCAAGTTCCTTGACTTTAACGATCATATCAGCTTTAGCAAAAACTTCTGCGGCTGTGTTGATTATCTGAGCGCCTGCCTGAATATAGTCATTGTCCTCAAAACCTGCGCCTGCGCCTGCGTTCTTCTCAACAAGTACAGTATGTCCGTGGCTTACATATGTGACAACATTGTCAGGAGTAAGTCCTACACGATATTCGTGATTTTTAAGTTCTTTGGTTGTTCCGATGATCATAATAATGAACCTTCTTTCGTTTGAATTGTCCTGAATTTCCGATAAACAGGGCATTGGTCAGCATAAAAATGCTGACATAATAGCATAACTATTAATAATATTATATTACGCCATGGGTTAATTGTCAATAATATACAAAAAATCCGCATAATTTTATGACTGCAAACAATTTTTTTATTGCATGGGAATATATTTTTGTTTGTGTAGTACAAAGTTTTTTTGAATATTTTTGATTGAAAACGCTCATTTTTTATGTTTTTTTACAAAAAAGGTACTGAAAAAACACTTTTGCATACACAAGTATACTCAGCAAATGCTGCGCATATCAGCTTTTTATCATGATGAGGTAACCTTAAGGCAACACCACACAGACTATGTACAGTGCTCCCAAATATTAACCTGCAAGGAATTCAGTAAGTGAAGCTGATCCGCCTGTTGAAGAAAAAGCATAGTATGAAAGTATTGCAGAAGCATCTCTTGCATCAATAAAATCATCATTGTTTACGTCTGCCGCAAGCAGTTGATTTTCATTGAGCGTCGGCGCATGGTTAGCTGAAACAGCCGCATAATAAGCAAGTACAGCAGAAGCATCTCTTGAATCAATTTGTGTATCAAGCGTAACATCACCGAGAATAATTATATCTGATTCTGTTGATTTAAGGTCCGCATAATACCATGTAAGACTATGACTTTCTGCATCTGTGACTGCCCATTTCAGACTATATCCGTTTACCACAGGCTGTGTGGAATTGTCAGACAGCCGTGCATTTCGGATGATACTTTCAGGACGCAGGGTATTACCAAAACGGTCAAGAATGGTATAATGAACAGAATCAAAACTGCCGTTAACAAACTGCTCCCAAAGAACGCAGTATGAACCGTCATCAAGAGCAGCAATTTTGACTGCGCCTGCCTGTTTTTCAGAATCGCAGTCAGTAAGCCATATTACATTTGAATCAACAATTTCACCTGTTGCGGCATTTATTCTGTCTTCTCCCTCAAATTCAGGAAAACTGCCGTTAATAAGCGAACCGTCAAATATCCTTACAAATACATCATAGTTGTTGTCTGCATAATCCGAAATATTATGAACTTCATCTGTAAATGTCCTTTCAGATTTTCCTGCAACGGCATATGTCGAAATACTGTGAGCAATTCCGCCAAGATGTGTAAAAGTATCGTTTCCGTCAAGAAAATTTTCATTTGTGCCATACTGACCGCTTGCATGATAGATAAGACGTTTGCCGTTAAGAAGGTCGTCTTTGACCTCGCCGTTCTCAATAGTATACTTGCTGATGTTGATTCCTCTTGCAGATTCTGCATCGCCAAGCTGAATAAGGCTGAATCCGTCATCCGCAGGTATCATTGAAATACCGAATGAATGTGAACCCTGCCAGTTATTGTTTGCTGTGATCTTAAAATGATCATTCAGATTTGCGGCTATGAAAGCAGAACCTTGATGATGCATACCATTTTCGCTTTTTGTCCAGACTGTATTGTATACGGCAAGTAAAATGCCGTCTTTTATTCCGATTGCCGCATTGCCCGAAGTAAAAGGGAACTGAGCATTGGTAAGCTTTAACGGATAATCCCTTGCAACATGCAGAGTACCGTTTTTATCATATTTGCACAGCCTGAGAGTATTTGCATCAGTTACTGATAGCAGATCGTTATCACTGTAAGACTGTCCCCAAAGAATGTAGATATTGTCTGATTCATCAATTCCCGCACCGCCGAATGTCCAGTAGTTTCCGTCAACGTAAAATGATTTTGTGCCGTCGCTGAATGCCACTGCCGCAGATTTGCCAAGATTAACGACAGTACAGTTCTCGCCGTTTGACATTTTGAATTCCTGAATTGGATCACGGCGTTCCCCGTATCCGAAACCATTATTATAAGTCGTATCACTGGTGTATGATGAAACATCGATTTTATCTAAAGAAATAGTATTGCTTCGGGCGCTGATATTGACAGGTGATGAAGTCCGGCAAATTTCATACGAAATCTCAGGCCTTACATATCTGATTTCCTCAATATCAGGATTATTACTGAACAATTCGGCAATGTCTGAATTATCCGACTGAATATCAACTGTATGCAGACCGTCACAGCCTGTGAAAGCGTTTTCACTAATTTCAGTCACTGATTCCGGTATAATGATATGTGATAGTTTTTTACAATTGCAGAATGCCATGTCTTTTATCTTAGTAACTTTATCGGGAATATTCACTTCAATCAGAGCTGTGCAGTTGTAAAATGCACATTCGCCTATATATTCAACGGTATCAGGTATCGATACTGATGATAATTGAGCACAGTCCTCAAACATTGAAAATTCTATTCGTTTCAGGCCATTCGGTAAAATAACTGATTTCAGACTGGTACAGTTTTCAAATGCCCTTTCTCCTATCGTTTTTATGCTTTCAGGGATTGTAACTGATTTAAGCAGTGTACATTCTTCAAATGCTCCTGCGGATATTGTGCTAACGGGTTTGCCGTTCACTGATGATGGTATTTCGACAATTTCTGCCGACTTATCGCATCCTGTTACCGTATACTCACCGTTCATGTCAATGTGAAATTCAAGGATCTTAGCGGCGAATACATTTTCAGCAGTAATTTCGTTGTTGCATACAGCCGCAGAAGACAGCAAAAGCAGTGCTGAACACACTGCGGCAATTGACTTATGTTTTTTCATTGTTTCCTCCTCTCTGTCTGCAGTAAGATGTTACAGTTTTATCTATAATTATATATTTATTATATAGCATTCCGGGATAAAAGTCAATAAAGATATGACAGCCTAATCCTAATAAATTGTGAACAATGTAAAAGTTGTTCGAAAGAATCATACGTCAGCTTGACATAATTGATTATTTGTGGTAGAATTTAATAAAGTTATATGTAACTTCTATATAAAAAATATGATTTAAAGGAGAATTTGTTTGAAGAACATTACAACTAATAAGGAGATAGCAGCGTAAATCGGGCGGTTTGCGCAAAACTATCAGCCGAACCTCCTGATGTTTTGGAAATAAACAATTTATCTGGAGGAATTAAATAATGAATAACAATGATTTTATTATACGTTTAGAAACCAAGGACGATTATCGTGAAGTTGAAAATATGACAAGAGAAGCTTTCTGGAATGTTTATAAACCCGGTGCTGATGAGCATTTTTTCGTTCACGTTATGAGAGACCATAAGGATTTCATACCTGAGCTTGCTTTCGTTATTGAAAAAGACGGCAGGATAATCGGAAACATTATGTATACAAAATCAAAGCTTGTTGACGAAAACGGCGAAGAAAGAGAAATTGTCAGCTTCGGTCCGCTTGGTATATTGCCTGAGTTTCAGCGAATGGGGTATGGCAAGGCTCTAATTGAGCACTCTTTCAAAAAGGTCATTGAAATGGGCTATGGTGCTGTAGTACATTTTGGTAATCCCGGAAATTATATGGCTCGTGGTTACAAGAGTTGCAAAAAATACAATGTATGCCTCGATATTGGCGAAAGCTGCATCTATCCGACAGCTTTGCTTGTAAAGGAACTTACAGAAGGATTTTTTGATGGGAGAAAATGGATATTCCACGAAAGCAATGCTGCTGAACCATGTAATGATACTGCGGCTGTTGAAGCTTTTGATGCGACATTTCCACCAAAGGAAAAGCTTGAAATGCCAAGTCAGGAAGAATTTTACATCTATAGTCATTCTCAGGTTGTATTCTAAGTAAATTCTAGTGTTGTAAAAAAGCATAAAAAAGTAAAGGCAGCTGTTACCTCTTAAAAGGTGTCAGTTGCCTTTATTTGAAATATGAAAAAGAAAATACCTGATTTCAGATGTCAAAACTGAAATCAGGCATTTTTGTTTTTTTACCGGTTTACATGGTTTGAAAATTTGTCCTTATTACAGTTCTTTTTTCAGCTTACTTTTTTTCTGCCGCAAACAAATGCACCTACAGTAAAAATAACTGTCAGAACTATTGTAACAGCAATTGAAGGAGTGAAGTCAGATAAGGTATTTTCACCTGTAAAAAGAGATGAACTGTTCGTCAGAAATGTTGGCAAATATGTTTTCAAGTCAGAGCTTAATGATAAAAGTGTAAATACAAGATATACTGCACCTGTACCTATCATAACTGCAATTACACTGTTTGAGAATGAAGCGAAGAAAATCATTGCAGAAAGCAGAAATACACCAAAAATATAAGGCATCAGTACGGCAGTACCAAGATGTTCCATTATCGAATTATCCCAGTATATCTCCGCATACAGATATGTAACACCGAAACAGAGCCAGTAGCCGCAGGTCCATATTAGTTCTGTCATAAGCAGTTTTGTGCCTGTAATATATGATTTATTCAGCCCTTTTTTGACAATCATCAGTTTGTTCTTTTTTATAGAAAAAAGAACATTCTTCATAAAATTCGTTAAAT
>JAZUGG010000096.1:0-32446 GCA_045641105.1 Ruminococcus sp.
CTTCCTAAAACTTTGGGGTGTTTTAGCGTATCTTATACAGGACATATGTCCTGTATAAGATACGCCATAATACTGAAAGTCTTTGGAAAGGGGTTCGGGGAAGAACCTTTCCTCAGAAAGGTTTGCCCCGATAAAGAGTAAAAACTTCTATATTAGTACCGCCGTTAATGAAAACAGCCCGTTTCTTTTTGGAGGATATTTATGAAAAAATCATTCATTCTGCCTGAGATAATTCTCCTTGCCATGTTTGCGGCAATTATTACACTTTGGGTGGAAGTTCCGTGCGGTACGGCAGTCAAGGTGCTGTGTACGATATTCCTTTTCATTGCATACGCTGTGATCCTTTTCCGCAAAGGAAACAAAAATGCACTTAATTCTCAGCTAAGACGTATGCGGCGTGGCGCAGATATGATTTTGATAAGCGGCATTGCGGCTGTTATTGAGATAATTGCTGTTATCATCTGGATAGTAAAGTCGGATGCTGCATTATGGGCGAAAATCGTTTCGCCTGTAGTTTCTGTGATAGTTATTGGTATAGCTGTATTTATGGGTGTACTAAAAATCTGCTTTAATGCAAAACAGGTCAAAATTTCAGACTATATCCTCATGCTGATGTTCTGGTGGGTACCTGTTGTCAATATTTTCATGATACGCAAATTCTATAAAACCGCAAGACGTGAATATATCATCGAGTCTGACAGGATAGAGCTTGATAATGCTCGTGCCGAAAATGAAATATGCAAAACAAAATACCCGATACTCCTTGTTCACGGCATTTTCTTCCGTGACTGGCAGCTTATAAACTACTGGGGCAGAATACCTGCAATACTCATAAAGAACGGTGCATCCGTATTCTACGGCAAACAGCAGTCATCACTTGCAGTCGCAAAGAGTGCAGAGGAACTGAAGCAGACCATTCTCAACGTGCTTAAAGAAACAGGTGCAGAAAAGGTCAACATCATCGCTCACTCAAAGGGCGGTCTTGACTCACGTTATGCGATAAGCTGTCTGGGTATGGATAAATATGTTGCCACACTCACAACTATCAATACTCCTCATGAAGGCTGTGATATGGTCGATTTTCTCCTTGAAAAGCTTCCTGACGGATTGAAAAAGTTTATTGAAAAGCGCTATAATGCGATTTTCTCGAAGCTGGGCGATACTTCACCTGATTTTATGGCAGGCGTTATCGACCTCAGCGCCAAGACAAGAAAGCGTGATAATCCTCTTATGGAAGACTCACCGAACGTAGTCTACAAAAGCTATATGTCAACCATGAGCAGTGCAGGTTCGGCAGGTTTTCCGCTTAATATCGGCTATATGCTCATCAAAAAGCTTAACGGTGATAATGACGGTCTTGTGTGGATAGAATCGGCTAAACACGGTGATTTTCATAATTTCACCACAAAGCAGAAGCGTGGTATCAGCCACGGCGATGTTATTGACCTGATGCGTGAGAATATCGAGGGATTTGACGTGCGTGAGGTTTATGTTGATATTGTAAGCAATCTGAAAAAGTGCGGATATTAAGGCAGTTCACTCAATTCCACGCTGACTGAACATATTCCTCAGCATTTTGCAGATGAAATAGACAGGCACGCAGAGTATGAACCACAGGCACGAAAACGGCAGGCATATCTGACCAAGAAAATTCAGCGGCATATCGGAGTAATCCCAGACCTGCCAGTGCATAATAATATTGTCAAATATCCCGACTGCGAGTTCAAGGGCGGTGATGAGCAATGCCCCGATATAGCAGCTTTTCAGAAGCGTCATACCGTTACGGCGGTTCACTTCATAAAGCACGGTCAGAACAATACCGCCTGTAATCCCCATTGTCCAGTGAGTATATCCACGGGTGACGATCTCAAATAAACAATACAGAAAGTATCCCATAAGAAAAGAAATAATACGCTGTGAAGTTTTCATGGCAGCCTCCTTCGGGTAAATATAAAATCCAAATTTATTCTTAACACTATTCAATAAAAATATACAAGAGGTGATAGTTATGCGTAAAAGTTGCATTTTAATGCATATTTCAAGTCTGCCGTCGGAATACGGCATCGGAAAAATGGGACGCCACGCCTTTGATTTTGTGGATTTTCTGCGAAAAAGCGAGACGAAATGCTGGCAGATACTTCCGCTTTCTCCGACAAGCTATGGTGATTCGCCTTATCAGTCATTTTCCGTTCATGCAGGAAATCCGTACTTCATAGATTTCGATATCCTTGAAGCTGACGGACTGCTTGAACATCACGAATTTGCATCGTTCAAATGGGAAAACGATGCCGAAAAGGTGGATTACAGCATTATTTATACTAATTGTTATGAAGTTCTTCGTATAGCATTCAGCCGTTTCAAAGCCGCAAAATGTGCTGATTATAGGGCATTCTGCACAGAAAACAAGGCGTGGCTTGATGATTATGCCCTGTTCATGGCTTTGAAAGACAAAAATGACGGAAAAGCGTGGTATGAGTGGGATGAGGAACTTGCAATGCACAAGGCAAAGGCGGTTTCTGCGGCTAAAAAAGAGCTGAAAAATGAAATCGCATTTTACAAGTTCGTTCAGTATGAGTTCAGTCATCAGTGGGCAGAACTGAAAAAATACGCTAATGACAATGGTATCGAAATAATAGGAGATATCCCGATTTACTGCGCTTTGGACAGCGTTGAGGCGTGGACGATGCCTAAGCTTTTTCAGTTTGACAAGAAGCATATGCCCACGGCTGTGGCAGGTTGTCCGCCTGATGATTTTTCACCGAAAGGTCAGCTTTGGGGCAATCCGCTCTATAACTGGGATTATCACAAAAAGACGGGCTTTGAGTGGTGGATAGACCGTATTTACGCCGCTTCCAAGCTTTATGATATTGTGCGTATTGACCATTTCCGTGGCTTTGAAAGCTACTATGCTATCCCCTATGGCAACGAAGATGCAACGGTTGGCGAGTGGAAGAAAGGCCCGAATTATGAGCTTTTCAAGCTTGCAGAGGAGAAACTCGGCAGGCTGAATATCATTGCCGAGGATTTAGGATTCATCACGCCTGAAGTGCGTGAAATGCTTGATAAATGCGGCTATCCAGGCATGAAGGTGCTCCAGTTCGGCTTCAGTGACGGCAAGAATGAGCATCTGCCGCATAATTTTGCGACAACGAACTGTTTTGCATATACGGGCACTCACGACAACGAAACTCTCAACGGCTGGGTGAGTGTAATGGACAAAAACAGCCTGAAATTCGCCAAAAAATATCTCAATGTAAAGAAAAAGAGCGAGATTCCAATGGCAGTTGTCCGTGAGGCGTGGGCAAGTGTGGCAATGGTTGCGGCGGCTCAGATACAGGATTTCCTTGACAGCCCGAAAAGTGACCGTATGAATACGCCGTCAACTCTCGGTAATAACTGGCAGTTCCGCACGCAGGCAGAAGATTTTACCCCTGAACTTGCGAAGAAAATAAAGAAATTAAACAGAATGTATAACAGATAATTAATGGAGTGAACTATGGATAAGAACATTTTTAAAGAAAAATTCACGGGCAGACTTCCGAAAGACATAAAATCGGCATCGCCTCAGCAGATTCACAATGCACTCGGTGATGCAATTATGGAGATATATGCCGAAAAATGGGATAATTCTCGTCAGACACATCTTTCAGGCAGACGTGCCGCATATCTTTCAATGGAGTTTTTAGTCGGACGTGCGGTCTATAATAATCTGCTGTGTCTCGGCATTTACGACGAGGTGAATGAGGTTTTCGGTGAACTTGGACTTGACCTTGCTGACCTTGAAGTTATTGAAGATGCCGCACTCGGAAACGGCGGTCTTGGCAGACTTGCGGCTTGTTTCCTCGATTCTGCGGCAACTCTCGGACTTCCGCTTGACGGCTACGGCATACGCTATAAATTCGGACTTTTCAAACAGAGCATAGTTGACGGTTTCCAGAAAGAACAAATTGATGACTGGACAAGATATGGCGACTGTTGGTCAAAACGCTGTGATGAGGAAAGTGTTTTTGTTGAATATAACGGACAGACAGTTAAAGCCGTGCCGTATGATATGCCGATATTTGGCTGTATGACGGAGAATATTGGTACTCTCAGGCTTTGGCAGGCTGAACCGCTTTGTGAATTTGATTTTGATTTGTTCAACCAGCAGAATTATCTTGAAGCATCTAAGGAGAAAATTTACGCAGAGGATATTTCTCGTGTGCTCTATCCAAATGACGATACTGACGAAGGAAAAATGCTCCGAATTAAACAGCAGTACTTCTTTAGCTGTGCATCACTTACGGACATTATTCGTAAACATAAAGCTCGTTTTGGTACACTTGATAATCTTGCCGATTATATTTCAGTTCAGCTCAATGATACGCATCCTGTCATTTCGATACCTGAACTTATCCGTCAGCTTGTGGACAATGAGGGCTGGGAATTTGAAAAAGCGCTTGATACTGCTAAAAAAGTATTCAACTATACAAACCATACTGTTATGCAGGAGGCACTTGAAAAGTGGAACTGCGAACTTATTGAAGAAGTTCTTCCGAGAATTTACAGTATCATAGTACAGATAAATGAAGCACTTATCGCTGAAATGTACGTGAATGACGTACAGAAAGAAACTATCAGTAATATAAAAATCATCAAAGACGGCATGGTTCACATGGCTGATATGGCTTGCTATGTTTCAAGCCACATTAATGGCGTTGCCGAAATTCACACACAGATTCTGAAGGATTCGGTGCTTGCGGTCTGGTATAGCCTGTATCCCGACAAATTCCTCAACGAAACGAACGGCATTACGCAGAGAAGGTGGCTTGCGCTCTGCAACAGGGAACTTTCGGCGCTAATTACCGAACTTCTCGGCTCTGACAAGTGGATTACTGACCTTGATATGCTCAAACAGCTTGAAAAATATGCCAATGACGAGAATATTATGCGTTGTTTTATCGATATCAAGCAGCAAAAAAAGGAACAGCTTTCGCAGTTTATCATGGCTAATGACGGCGTGGAGGTCGATAATTCACAGATTTTCGATATCCAGATAAAGCGCCTTCATGAGTACAAGAGACAGCTTCTTAATGCGTTCTCGATTTTGTGGATATATTATGGAATAAAAGACGGTTCAATCACCGATTTTCCGCCGACTACCTTCATTTTTGCGGCAAAATCCGCTCCGGGATACCGCAGGGCAAAGGCTATAATCAAATATATCAATGAAATCGGACGAGTTGTTTCAGAGGATGAACAGACCAAAGATTTACTGAAAGTTGTATTCGTGCAGAACTACAATGTTTCAAGTGCCGAAAAACTGGTGGCCGCCGCCGATATTTCGGAGCAGATATCTACTGCCGGTACAGAAGCAAGCGGCACAGGCAATATGAAACTGATGCTCAACGGCGCAGTAACCCTTGGAACTTATGACGGCGCAAATATTGAAATCGTTCAGGAGGCAGGCGAAGCGAATAACTACATTTTCGGCGCAAAAGTCGAAGAACTTGCCGAAATTGTGCCTGAATACGACAGCCGTGAGAAGTTTTCAGCTGTGCCTATGATAAAAAAGGTGGTTTCTTCGCTTATCGACGGCACTGTTTCCGACGGTGGAAGCGGCGATTTCCGTGAGCTTTATACCGCACTTCTCGACGGCGCAAGCTGGCATACTCCCGATCACTATTACCTTATCGGCGATATTGAGGACTATGTTGAGAAAAAATTGCAGTGTCTCAGGGATTTCAGTGCAGACCGAATTGGTTTTGCAAGGAAACAATGGCTGAATATGTGCAATGCAGGTAAATTCAGCTCTGACCGCACCATTGCTGACTATGCAGAGAATATCTGGAAGATATAACTAATTGGCGGCAGATATTTGATATAATAATCTATATACTAATGAATAACGGGCAAATCTTTCATTGAAAGGTCTGCCCGTTTTTTGCGATTTTCAGATATATCCTTGTTTTTTCGCCGCAATTTCAATGTATTTCATTTTCGTGGCAAGACCGCCACGTATATGTCTTTCCTGTTTGTTGACCTCAAGAATCTCCTTCACCTGAGCGTAAAGTGATGGATTTTCGCCTTTAAGCCGCTCACTCACATCCTTATGCACGGTACTTTTGCTGATACCGAATTTCTTTGCTGTTGAACGAACCGTTGCTTTATTTTCGACGATGTACTGTCCCAGAATTATGGCACGTTTGTCGGGCAGTGTTTTCAAGATCATCCCTCCTTGCTTTGTGCGGTTCGTTCAATTATATGCAGAAAAATTTGTAACCATGCACAATAATCAGGCATATAATACAGCACTACGGCGTACCGTATGCCGAAAAGCGGCGGAGAAAATTATGTGCGGAATTGCAGGTGCTATCAGTTTTACTGAGGATATGCGTGAGGATATGAAAATCTATGAGAAGATGCAGACGGCTCTCATCAGGCGTGGGCCTGACCAGAGGGGGATTGTACTTACAAAAGAGGCGGCGCTTATACATACAAGGCTTGCGGTCATTGATATTTCAGGCGGCAGACAGCCAATGTCTTTCGGCAGATTTACCATAGTTTATAACGGTGAATTGTACAATACTGACGAAGTAAGGAAGGAACTTGCGGATGAATTTGAATTCACAACTCATTCTGATACCGAAGTTGTGCTGAAAAGCTATGCGAAATGGGGAGAGGATTGCGTTGAGCATTTCAATGGTATATTCGCATTTGTGGTCTATGACAGCGAGCGTCACAGAGTGTTTTTCGCCCGTGACCGAATTGGAGTTAAACCGCTTTTTTATTATGAAGCAAAAAATAAACTGATTTTCGCCTCGGAACTTTCGGCATTGCTTGAACATCCTGAAGTACCGCATGAGATAGACAGCACAGGTGCGGCTGAATTACTGCTCATTTCTCCTGCGAGGACGGCAGGCTGCGGCGTGATATGCGGCGTGAACGAGCTTAAATCTGGCTGTTGTGCAGTCTATGATGCTGACGGACTTCATATTCGGGAGTACTGGCGGCTGAAAGCGTATGAACTGAACGAGACATTTGAGCAGACTGCCGAGCACGTTCGTGAACTTGTGCTTGATTCGATACGCCGACAGCTTGTTTCTGATGTGCCTGTGTGTACATTCCTTTCGGGAGGACTGGATTCAAGCATAATTTCGGCAGTTGCGGCGGCTGAAATGAAAAAGCACGGCAAGGTTCTCGACACTTTTTCCGTGGATTACAAGGACAATGACCGCTATTTCCAAAAGAGCCATTTTCAGCCGAACAGCGATCCCGAGTATATCATGTGCATGGCTGAATTCCTTGGTACAAATCACCACTGGACAGTAATTGATACTGGTGAACTTGTCGATGCTCTTGATGATGCTGTTGAGGCGAGGGGACTTCCGGGCATGGCTGATGTTGATGCATCGATGCTGATTTTTTGCCGTGATATCAAGAAATACGGCACAGTCGCAATTTCGGGAGAATGTGCTGACGAGCTTTTCGGCGGCTATCCGTGGTATCGTGACGAGGATATCCGCATGACCGACGGTTTCCCGTGGGCGCAGAGTACAGCATATCGAAAGCATTTTCTGTGTGATGAATATGCGCAGAAAATAGATGCTGATGATTATGTTTACAGCGCATACAGGCGTACAGCCGACCATGCCATGAAACTGCCGTCAGACAGCGCAGTTGACAGCCGCATGAGAGAAATGACGGAGTTGAATTTCTATTGGTTCATGCAGAATTTGCTGGAGCGCAAAGACAGAATGTCCATGTACAGCGGACTGGAAGTTCGTGTGCCGTTCTGCGACCATCGGATTGCGGAGTATCTTTATAATGTGAAATGGGAATACAAGGATTATCAGGGACGTGAGAAGGGACTGCTTCGTGAAGCTATGAAGGAATATCTGCCTGAAAAAGTGCTGTGGCGTAAGAAAAGCCCGTATCCCAAGACACATAATCCTGCATTTCTTGAAGCTGTTACCGAGCGGCTAAGAAATGTCCTTGATACAAAGACACCGCTGACTGACCTTGTAAAGCGTGAAGAACTTGAAAAACTGCTCATGCACGGAGAAAATGTGCAGTGGTACGGTCAGCTTATGAATCTGCCGCAGACAATAGCCTACTTCATTCAGCTTGACTACTGGCTGAAACGCTTTAAGATCAGCCTGAAATAAAGTAAAACCGCACAAAGTATGCTGATGCTCTTTGTGCGGTATAACAAAAAAAGACAGCCTGACATAAATGTTAAGCTGTCTTTAATATTATTGTAAATTATTCAACAGGAACGATCCAGTTGAAAGTATCCTCGATCTTGCCCCACTGAATGCCAGTCATTGTATCATAGAGCATCTGTGAGATCTTGCCGATCTTGTTGCCGTTGATCTCCATAACCTTGTCATTCCACTTGAGATGACCAACAGGTGAGATAACAGCGGCTGTACCTGTACCGAATACTTCATCAAGCTTGCCTGCATCATAAGCATCAGCAATTTCCTGAATATCGATACGTCTTTCCTCAACTTCAATGCCCTTGCTCTTGCATACTTCGATAGCGGACTTTCTTGTGATACCAGGGAGAATTGAGCCCTGAAGCATAGGAGTAACTACCTTGCCGTCGATAACGAAGAAGATGTTCATAGCGCCTACTTCTTCTATGTACTTCTGCTCAACGCCGTCGAGCGAGAGAACGTGTGAATAGTTCTGCTTGTGAGCCTCGTCCTGACCGATGAGAGATGCAGCGTAGTTGCCGCCTGTTTTTGCAAAGCCCATACCGCCTCTTACAGCACGGACATACTTGCTTTCAACATAGATGTTTACAGGGTTGAGACCTGTCTCATAGTAAGCACCTGATGGTGAAAGGATTATCATGAAGTAGTACTGTGCGCCAGGCTTAACACCGAGGAACGGATCGATAGCGATGATGAACGGACGGATATAGAGTGATTCGCCGTCTTTCTCAGGAACCCAGTCCTTCTCGATCTTGAGGAGTTCCATAAGGCACTGCATACCGAGTTCTTCAGGGAGTTCAGGGATAACAAGTCTTTCGTTTGACTTGTTGAGTCTCTTGAAGTTTTCCATAGGACGGAAAAGCTGAACATTGCCGTCAGCAGTTCTGTAAGCCTTCATGCCCTCGAAAACGGTCTGACCGTAGTGGAAGCACATAGCGGCAGGTGAAAGCTCAATAGGAGCATATGGACGAATTTCAGGATCATGCCAGCCCTGTCCCTCATCATATGGCATAATAAGCATATAGTCAGTAAAGATGTGACCAAAACCGAGCTTATCGCCGGGCTGTGGCTTAGCCTTTAAGGTTTCTGCTTTTGAGAATTTGATTTCCATTTCATTCAACCTTCTTTTAATTGTTTTCATTACTTACAGTGAAGTAATTTTTTTGAAAGAGTCTTTTGCAGACTATGATAGTAGCTGCGGTTATACCTACGGCACATATCGCAGCGGCAGAGGCTGTTACGATGGCTTTCTTCTTACTCATAGATATTCTCCTCTTCAAAATCGATTTTCATTTTTTACAAAATGATGTATACAATAATTATACCATAATACGCCACAAATTTCCATAGCGTACAAGCAAAACATTTCACAAATATATCTGCTGTTTTTTGTGCATATTTAACCGTCATATTTGCGTACACGGAGTTTAGCACCAAGCTTTTCAGCAAGTTCCCGTGATGCATTTATCTGTTCTTCGGGGATAACATCAACAACTGACATCATGACCTCGACCTTGCCTGATTTTACGCAGTCTTCTGTAAATTCCTGCATTTTTGCGAATGCGTCGGCAAATTTCGGACGTGTCACCTTCATGTAGTCCTCCTCGGTGGGAGCGTTAAGGCTGACGGAGATAACATCAAGAGCCTCGCTGAGTTTAGCGGCAGTTTCGCCTGATGTACCGTTCACAAGCTCTCCGAGACCGTTTGTATTGAGGCGAAGTTTCGGACATTTTTCCTTTGTGCGGAGATATGCCGCAGTTTCGAGGAGAACGTCAAGCCTCTCGGTAGGCTCGCCGTAGCCGCAGAATACGATATCGTCATACTTTGAAAGGTCACGTCTGTCGATATCAGCCTTAATTTCGTCAATTGAAGGCTCATGTTCGAGCCACAGCGGATCAGAGCCGTAAGCACCGTCAGCATTGTTCCTTATGCAGAATGTACAGGAACACGGACACTTATTTGTAATATTTAAATAAAGATTGTTTCCCACTTCATAGGAAATCGTCATTGCTTTAGCCATAATGTCTCTCCTTAATCAACGTAAATTCTTGGTACACGCTTTGAAATTCCGCAGACTATCTCATAACCGATAGTATTGCAGAGAACAGCAAGGTCATCGGCAGTAATGATGTCATCGCCCTCACGTCCCATGAGAGTAACGATATCGCCTGAAACAGCGTCGGGAACATCGGTTACATCTATCATGAGCTGGTCCATGCAGACACGTCCTACTATCTTACAGCGTTTGCCGTGAACGAGTATCTCACCTTTTGAGCTGAGTGCTCTCGGATAGCCGTCGGCATATCCGATAGTTACCGTAGCTATGCGCATTTCACGGTCAGCGACGAAAGTTCTGCCATAGCTTATGCAGTCGCCTGCGTTGACGGTCTTGACGTGTGAAATGACGGCTTTGAGTTCCATGAGCGGTTCAAGTCCTTCGGGAATATCAAGGCTCACATCGGGGTGCAGACCATAGAGAATGATACCTGCACGGGAAAGGGTGCTTTTCGGGCTGTTTCTGTAACAGGTAGCCGCACTGTTCATGAAATGGAGGTGCTGGAGTTTAATGCCATTTGAAACGAGAACATCATATGTATCAGTGATGAATTTTTCCTGTTTGTCGGTATATGCTATATTTTCGGGGGAATCGCTGTCAGCAACGGCAAAATGGGTGTAGATGCCCTCAACTGAAAGCTTTTCTATCTTCATCATATCGGCAATTTCAGCGGCGCACTGTTCAGGTGTATCATGTTTCAGACCTATTCTGCCCATACCGGTATCTATTTTGACGTGACAGCGGATAGGGAGCATGGTATTTTTTACAAGAGCCTCGGCATATTCAGTTGATACAACGCCCTGAATGATGTTGTACATTGATATTTCATGTGCATATTCAGGCGGAGTGTAGCCGAGAATGAGAATTTCCGCATTCGGAGCAAAATCTCTTACCGATATAGCTTCATCAAGGTTTGAGACTGCGAAATACCTGATATTGCAGTCATTCACAAGACTGTGTACGATATGTGAATCGCCGTGACCGTATGCGTCCGCCTTGACAACCGCCATTATATCTGTTTTTGCGGAGTTGAGGCTTCGGATTATCTCCGTGTTTTTTCTGAGCTTTTCGAGGGATATTTCTGCCCACGCTCTTTTCAGGTAAGGTTTCATTATTTATCTTCCTTTCTTTGAAAAAATAACTTGAAATATATAAGAATATATGTTATAATCAAAATGATACCGTATGGTATTGTAGGTTAAATTGTCAATCTGACGAAACGGAGGTGTACCATGCTGACCTCTCTTGATTCGGGAATACTTCTGAGTGCTCCCGATGATGTTGAATTCTTTCCCGAAAAAACAGTATGTATTACAGGGCATCGGGAAAAATCGATAATTCCATACATGAATGACAGTTCATATCTGCATCTCACACGTTCGGTTGTAAGGATGATGTTATACAGATATATCGATATGGCTCTTGAAAAAGGCTACACTGATTTTTTCAGCGGACTTGCCGAGGGGACTGACCTCTGGGCGGCTGAATATATTCTCATAAAAAAGAATATGAACAGCAATATACGCCTTATCGGAGCAATGCCGTTTCTGAAGCATTCAACGTTTGCCGCTGCTGATACAAAGCGGCTTATCTGTAAAGTCGAAAACGGTGCAGACAGAGTGGTGCTTCTTAATGATTCGCCTGATATAACATATGGGCGCAAAAAAGAGGCAGGCACTTCAAGCAGTCTTTACAGAGTAAGGAATTATTTTATGATTGACAATTCATCTGCTGTCATTGGATTTTTTGACGGGCACAGTCAGTTTTCGGGTACATCGCAGACCGTGTCATACGCAGGAATGAAGCAACGAAAAATACGCTGTTTCGGGCTGAATGATGTTTATGGCATTATCGGCAGATGTAACAGTGACTTTGAAAAAATCAAGTCTGCAATTGCTGCGCTTGACAATATTTTCTGAAAGTGTCTTTATATATTATATCACAAAAGACAGATTTTGCAATATCCCGGATACACATTTTTTACTTTTCAACAGCTTGTTGAATTCTATGTTTAAACATGGTGTGGATATGCAGATGTTGAAAATGTGGAAAACTTTGTGGACAAGCGGATATTTGCACAAAAGTTTTTAACCAAACGTTCTGGAAAACTTTTTTATTCATTTTCCGACGTATATTTTTATGGTTTGACTTTATACTCATAGTTTAATTAGGTATTTCTTATACCATTATTATAAAAATGAAAGGAGCCACTTACTATGGCTAAAAAGAAATCAGGATCTATTGCAGTTCCTTTTCTCGTAACAGTTTTCATATCACTCATTGTCGTCGGGGGTACGGCGCTCTGGTTCTATAATTATTTCGGATTCGGAAACTCCGACAAACCACCGCTGCCTACGCCACGTACAGGACAGACGGTTTCTGCTGAGGACAACCACACTATCCTCTTTATTCTTGAAGAACCCGAACAGAGATGTCCTTCCACATTTATCCTTATGAGGTCGATTCCGATCAAAAAGGAACTTCTTTTCATTGGCCTGCCGACAAATATGATATCACTTATTGACGGTCAGCAGCAGGGACTCAAAGAATGCTATGACAGAGGCGGCAGTACTTCCGCTGTTGATTTTGTACAGAAGGCTTTCGATATCACTGTTGACAGATATATGAAGTTTGATTCCGCATCATTCCAGAAACTCTGTGATATCTTCGGCGGTGTAAGCTATGAAGTAAATATTGATATGGCGGGAATTGATCCTGACGGCGGCCCTCAGTATATGAATGCCCAGCAGATAGACAAATTCGTCACATATTCAATGTTCCGTGACGGCGAGAGAGAACGTGCGCTTCAGGCAGCCGCTATCCTTGCAGCTATGATAAATCAGGCAGACGGAAAGCGTATCGCTGACAACTTTGACAACAGCTTCACAAGCATAATCAACATGACAAGCGATACAACAGTTACAAGCGTTGACTATAAAAACCATAAAACCGCAATAAAGACCATGTTTGAAGGCGGTTCATCAATTGCAGCTTCACTTACTCTTGACGGTACTGATGCTGACAGCGACTTCCTGCCGAGTGATAAGTTCATAAGCGACATCACAAGACATTATTTCACAAACGAAAAAGAAAGCAAGTAATATGTATACGAATATTTTCGATACTCATGCACATTATACGGACAGCGCATTTGACGGGGACAGAGACAGTCTGCTTGAAAAACTGCCTGAATGCGGTATAAAGTATGTCACTCTCGCCTCGTCATGCATTGAGGATACGACAGCCAATGCAGAACTTTCTGAAAAGTATGGTTATATCTATGCGGCGGCAGGTGTCCACCCTGAATATGCAGACAGCTGTCCTGATGATTATCTTGATACGGTCTGCGATACAATAAGATCGCATAAAAAAGAAAAGGCAGTCGGAGAAATTGGTCTTGACTATCACTATGAAGGCTATGACAGGGACAAGCAGATAAAAATATTTGAAGAACAGCTTGACCTTGCAAAACAGCTTGAACTGCCAGTTATCATACACAGCCGTGATGCCGTTGAAGATACAATGGCTATTCTGAAAAAGCATCGTCCGAGAGGCGTTGTACACTGTTTCAGCGGTTCTGCCGAAACGGCAAAGGAAGTCATAAAGCTTGGAATGTATATCGGCTTCACAGGTGTGCTGACATTCAAAAATGCAAAAAAAGCAATAAAAGCACTTGAAGAAGTACCGCTTGACAGGCTTCTTCTTGAAACTGACTGTCCGTATATGTCACCTGTGCCGTTCAGAGGTCAGCGGTGCGACAGTTCCATGATCGCATATACTGCCGAAAAAGCCGCAGAGGTAAAGGGCATTGCGGTTCAGGAACTTCTTGACATTACCTGCCGCAACGGCATGGAATTCTATGGAATAAACTAATATTAACGGAGGGAGAGTATGTTTTATTGTTTCGGTATAACCGAAAAGGGAATAATGCCGCATAATGAGGATGCAATGCTGATAAACAGAAACGTTCTGGATTCAGGCAGTTCTGACCAGACAATACACGCTCCCTTTATTCTGGCTGTTTCCGACGGCGTTTCGGGTGAACGTTCAGGTGAACTTGCCTCAGTCATGAGCCTTGAAATGATACGTGATCTGCGCTATGACGGCGACGTTCAGCTTGAAGAACGCATCATGGAGATACACAATAAGCTTGCTGACTACAGCCGCTCCGATCCTGAAACACATAATATGCAGGCAACTCTGTGCGGAATTGCGGTAGATGAGGAATTCAACATAAAATCATTCAATGTCGGTGATTCACGGCTTTATCGTTTCCGACAGGGCAAGCTGAAACAGATATCACGTGACCAGTCGCTCGTGCAGATGCTTTATGACGAGGGCAGCATTACTCTTGAAGAAAAGAAAACCCACGTACACAGGAACATAATATTCCCCGTGCTCGGAAATCTAAGCGCAACGCCTAAGCCTGATATCATTGAACTTGACAGCATGGAATACGGTGATGTTTTTCTGCTGTGTACCGACGGACTTTCGGACTATGTTTCGCCGCTGGATATAGAGGAGATACTTGAATATGCCGAGCCGCTGAAAAGCAGAATTGCAAAACTCGTTACAAGATCGCTTGAAAAAGGCTGCAAGGATAATATCACTATCATTGCCATGGTCTATTACGAGGACAACGAATAAAAAACTTCAGGCAGCACCGTACAAAGATTGTGTGGTGCTGCCTTTTTTAGAGACTTTTTAACGAATAATGACGAAAAGGTTTAGTCGGGAGAACAATATATACAAGGCAAAGAAGATTTTTTTGTGAAAAATCGCCTATCTTTTCAGAATGATATAGACAAGTTCCTGAAAATAAGTTATAATATAATGTATTGAATTATATACAGAATTATTACGGCTTCCGTATGCCGTAAAAATGCGGATAACCGTACTCGGTACGGCTACGGAGCTTATTTGATGAGAGTTATTACAGGTATTGCAAGAGGCAGGCGGCTTGTCGCTCCCGAGGGACTTGATGTAAGACCAACTGCCGACAAAGTCAAGGAGGGAATCTTCTCCGCTATACAGTTTCAGCTTGATGATGCAGAGGTGCTTGACCTTTTCGCAGGCAGCGGTCAGATGGGCATTGAAGCTGTGAGCCGTGGAGCAAAACACGCCGTCTTTGTTGACAGTTCCAACCGTGCGCTGAGATGCGTTCACGAAAATCTCAGGAATACAGGATTTGAACGCTGCAGCGAGGTCATAAACCGTGACAGCTATGACTATATCAAGTCAACTTCAAAGATGTTCGATATCATCATTCTCGATCCGCCATACAGATACAATCATGTAGCGAATATCCTTCCGTTTGCGGCGAAAAAGCTCAGGGACGGCGGCTGTGTGATATGTGAGTATGAGGCTGAGGCTGATGAACCGGCTGTTCCTGACGGTCTTGTTCTGAGAAAAACATATCACTACGGCAAGATAAACGTCACTATTCTCTGCAAACCTGATCCGAATGATGAGGAGGCGGAGGAATGAGAAGAATAGCCGTATGTCCGGGCAGCTTTGATCCGGTTACGCTCGGACATCTTGACATAATCACCAGAGCATCAAAATTGTTTGATAAGGTCATAGTTCTTATCTCACGAAATGCAGGGAAGGCACAGCCAAGCTTTACTGCGACAGAACGTATGCTCATGATAGAACAGGCAACCAAAGAACTTGACAATGTAGTAATAGACATTCTTGACGGTCTCCTTGCGGATTATGTTGAAGAAGTCGGTGCGATAGCCATTGTAAAGGGACTTCGTGCTGTCAGTGACTTTGAATATGAATTCCAGATGGCGCTTGCAAACAAGAAGCTGTATTCGGGTGCTGAGACTGTATTCCTTACGACTGCCGCAGAAAATATGTATCTCAGTTCAAGCGTAGTAAAGCAGATAGCATATTTTGGCGGAGACATAAGCCATTTCGTTCCGGAATGTATACTTGATGATATAAAAGAAAGACTTATTAAAGAGAGGTAATTGTTATGAGCATTGATGAGATACTTGAAGAAATGGATGAACTGCTTGATAAAGCACATTCCGTTCCGCTTGCCGGACACAGCAAGATCATTGACGGTGACCGTCTGCGTGAACTTATCAACGACGTGCGTCTTAATATGCCGCAGGAACTTAAAGAAGCCAAGAAGATCGAATTTGACTGTCAGCGCATCATCAATGAGGCAAAGCTGAACGGCGAGTCAATTATTCGTCAGGCAGAAGAAAGAGCCGCACAGCTTGTTTCTCATGAAGCAATTGTTACCGAAGCACGCAAGAAGGCTCTGGATATGCTCACAAAGGCTCAGACAGCCTCAAAGAATTTACAGCAGAATGCCGCAGTAGCCGTTGCAAAGATGCTCAATGACACAGAGAATTATTACTCACGCAACCTCCAGAGCATCAAGGTAGTCAAGGGCAAACTCAGCAGTACATTACAGGGCGGTATGCCTAATGTTCCGAATAACGGAAAGCCGAACGGCAATAAGTAAGAATATGTATCATGGGACAGTTTCGGCTGTCCCGTTTTTTTGATTGTAAATGGGGCTGTCAATATATCGTTGACATATCATACTAAATATACTATAATAAAGATATACCAAATTTTGAACGGAGTGGATATATGAAAACATCAGCCGTAATCGTCTGTGCAGGCAGTTCAACAAGAATGGGCGGAGTAAACAAGATACTTCTTCCGCTTGGAGAACGCAGAGTTATAGGTGTCACAATGCAGGCTTTCCAGAAATGTGAGAGCATCACGGAAATAATAATCGTAGCCCGTGAGGATGATATTCCCACGATACGTGAGGAGGCGGAAGCCGCAGGCATCACAAAGCTTGCAGACTGTGTCACAGGCGGCGCAACACGTCAGGAGAGCGTAATAAACGGAATACGCCGCATATCAAAGGAAACGGAGCTTGTGGCTGTCCATGACGGAGCAAGACCGCTTGTAAAGCCTGAACACATTGAAAAAGTAATAAAGGATGCATCTGTTTTCGGCGGTGCAACTCTTGGAGTGCCCGTCAAGGATACAATAAAGACAGTGGAGGACGGTCTTATCACCGATACTCCGCCGAGAAAGCTTCTCTATATAACCCAGACTCCGCAGATATTCAAGCGCAGTCTGTATTTTGAGGGCGTGGATTTTGCTCTTGAACATGGTCTTGACTTTACGGACGACTGTCAGCTTGTGGAGGCTATCGGCGGCAAGGTTGCAATGACTGTGGGCGACTATACAAATATCAAGATAACAACTCCCGAAGATATAAAAATTGCCGAAATACTGATGAATATGTGATGCTTTGGCAGAAAGGAATGTATAATATGTTCAGAATAGGTCATGGTTATGACGTACATAAGCTTGTTGAAGGCAGAAAGCTGATACTCGGAGGCGTGGATATACCGCATACAGTTGGTCTGCTTGGTCATTCAGATGCAGATGTTCTTGTCCATGCGGTTATGGATGCTATGCTTGGAGCGCTTGCACTTGGGGATATAGGACATCTTTTCCCTGATACAGACGATAGATTCAAGGGCGCAGACAGCCTTGTGCTTATGGCGGAGGTAGTGCGAGTATGCCGTGAAAATGGCTATACTATTGGAAATGTTGATGCAACTGTAATAGCTCAGGCACCTAAGCTTGCACCGCATATCAATGCAATGCGTGAGAATATCGCAAGGGTATGCGGCTGTGATATCACACAGATAAGCGTTAAGGCTACAACAGAGGAGAAACTCGGATTTACAGGCGAAAAACTCGGAATTGCCGCCCATGCGGTAGTTCTTATGGCAGAGATATGATTTCAGGGGACAGTTCAGGCTGTCCCTTTTTTAGTAAAACAGGGCATATCCGTCGGCTGATGAGTTTCTTACAGTATCGATTTGTCTGATGATGATGTCAGGGTTTTCAATCCATTCGGTCTCGGCAGATGCGCCTGCCCATGCGTCATTTTTGCCGAGCTTGTATGCTCCGAGACCGATAATGAGCCGTACATTTTCATCTCTCGGCAGGCTTTCCCATTGTTCAAGAGTTGCCTGAAACGGGAGAGTTTCATGCTCAAAGCCGTAGTATATCTGGGGTATCATATAGTCGCAGAATCCGTTTTCTGCAAGCCAGCGTTTTACGTCGGCAAACTGTGAATCATAGTCGGCATTGATATTCCCCTGCGGACTTATCCCGAAAAGAAGGCGTTCGTCAGCATTTTTGACAGTGCGGTAAATAGCCTGAACGAGTCGTGAGATGTTGTCTGTGCGCCATTTTGCAAGGTCATTTTCACTGCTTTCTGCAAATTCACGGCTGTCAAATTCAGGCGCAGTTGTCGGGTAAAAATAGTCATCGATATGGATGCCGTCAACATTGTAATTTTCGATTATTTCTGCGACAGTATCCGTTATCAGAGTAATAACTTCAGGTGAATCCGGTTTCAGGTACATTCTGCCGCTGACTTCACCAATATTCGGGCTGTCTGGTGTGCTGAACCATTGCTTTGTGATATAACTGTCAGGAATATTTTCAAATTCGTCAGTATACTGCAAACGCAGGGGATTTATCCAGCCATGCGCCGAAAGACCGAGTTTGTGAGCCTCATCAAGCATAATTTCAAGAGGATCATATTCGCCGTCCCAGAAAGTACCTTTAGGGTATAACTGTGAGCGGTAGTATGCGTCACCGCTTGGGTGGATATGCAGATATACCGTGTTTATGCCGTTTGCCTTTGAATTTGTGAAGCGCTGACGGACAGCCTGACGGAATTCATCTTCGTTTTTGCCGTATAAATAATTCTCAAAATCAAAATATGGTATCCATTCGCCTTGCTGATAGTCAAAATTCAGCGGATCATAGGCTTTTGTGACGATTACTTCATGTTCTTCTGCGGCAGTTGTTGGTTGAGGTGTGATATTTGGTACAGGCAGAGTTTCGGCGGAACAGCCGCCAAGCAGTAATGCGGAAAATGCGATAACAGTGAATATTTTTTTCATAGCAGACCTACTTTCTTTTTTAGAGATGCCCTTTAGAAAGTATATTCACATAAAAAGAAAAAAGACATCACGAGGATGTCTAAGATTGTAGAAAAATTGGTTTTGGGTACATCAAGGATGCCGTTCAAGACATTCTATAACCTGAATTTATGGCGGAAATCAGCTTTATCAAGCGCCGCCGCAGTAATTACAAATAAAACAGTACTTGCCAGAATCTGCACACAGTATGAGGGAATCTGTGCCGCCGCCGCAATAATTGATGAGGCAGAGAAGCCTTTAGCAAGGACAGTGCCTTCATAAAGCGTGTAGCCTGCAATGCAAACTGCAAGTGAGGGGACAATGCCGCAGATATTGCGGAAAGTCAGAATTTTTGCCGATTTATTCGTGAAAAACAGCGCAGTCAGAGCTTTGACAGCGATAGTGGCAGGAATCCATACAGGAAATCCTGACAGTCCGTCAGCAAGAGTACCGCCGATAATACCTGCGGTGACAGCATAAGGTGCAGGCAGAATACAGGCGGCAAGATAGAGAATACCGTCACCTGCGTGAGTAAAGCCTGAACCTGACGGGATATGCAGGCAGGCTGTGAATATGAAGATCATTGCGGAAAATAGTCCTGTAAGGACGATATACCGCATTTTTTCTGTTGGATTGTTCTTTGCATTCACAGACATTGCATCACTTCCTTTAACATTTATCAATTATATCACAGTTTGCGGTAAGGTGCAATGGTAAATTATGACAACTGTTGGCAACAAAAAAAGCTGATTTCATTCAGTTTCGGCAATATTCAGGTACTCTGCACATTTCATCATAACATATAAAAAGGCGTACCCAATCGGATACGCCTTAAATTTATGCAATTACTTGCCGAGAGTGATAACGACTTCGTGTATGCCGTTGTCATTAGCGGCAGGGATAACATTTCCTGAAACAGCCTGTCCGTCAACAGTCATTGACTTAACGCCCTTGCAAACGTGCTCAGGGTTCTTGACAGTGATGTTGAACTGTGCGCCTCTGAACTTACGAACAGCAGTGAAGCCGTCCCATTCGTGAGGAATAGAAGGATCAACCTTCAGACCGTCGAAATCAGGCTGTACACCGAGAATATACTGGGAAATAGCAACCATATTCCAAGCGGCAGTACCTGTGAGCCATGAGTTCTTGCCCTGACCGAAGTTCTTGCCTGTCTGACCAATATCAGAACCTGCATCCTTACCGCCGATCATCTGACCGTATACGTAAGGTTCAGTCTTGTGGATATCGGAAGTATCCTCAGTGAATGCAGGAGCGATCTCTGAGTAGTACTTGAATGCCTGATCGCCCTGACCTGCATAAGCAGCAGCGCAGATTATCCAAGCGTTGTTGTGAGTGAAGATACCTGCGTTCTCCTTGTATCCGCCAGGATATGTGGAAATTTCGCCGTACTGAACGTAGTACTTTGTGAATGCAGGGTTATTGAGAACGAGACCGAACTTAGTGTTGAGTCTTTCGTCGATAGCAGCGAGAGTCTTGAGGTCAGCGCCCTGATCCTTGCCTATTTCTGACATGATAGCGAATCCCTGTGGTTCGATGAATATCTGACCTTCTTCGCATTCCTTTGAGCCCATTTTTTCGCCGTTAGCGTCATAAGCTCTGATGAACCAGTCGCCGTCCCAAGCGGATTCCATAACGTTAGCCTTCATCTTGTCGATCTCAGCCTGAGCCTTAGCAGCCTCATCATCCTTGCCGAGGTGCTTGAGGATACCAACGTATGCAGGACCTGCGTATGTGAACAGTGAAGCAACCATTACAGACTCAGCAACCTTTGAGTAGCCGCCCTCAGCAGCAAACTTAGGATTGGTGTATGTCTGGAAGCTCTCACCGGGAGTATCTGAGAAACATGAGAGGTTGATACAGTCGTTCCAGTCAGCTCTCATAGCAAGCGGGAGACCGTGAGGTCCGAGGTTGTTTACGATATGATAGAATGAAACGTTGAGGTGTTCGAGCATAGTCTGAGCCTTGCTCATGTCGTTGTCGTAAGGTACCATTTCATCGAGAAGTCCCCAGTCGCCTGTTTCCTTGATGTAAGCGGCAACTGAAAGAATGAGCCACAGCGGATCGTCTGAGAAATCGCCGCCGATATCGGCATTGCCCTTCTTTGTGAGAGGCTGATACTGGTGATAGCATCCGCCGTCAGGGAACTGAGTTGAAGCGATGTCGATGATTCTCTCTCTTGCTCTGTCAGGAATCTGGTGAACGAAGCCGAGAACGTCCTGGTTGGAGTCTCTGAAGCCCATTCCACGACCGATACCGCTTTCAAAGTATGAAGCAGAACGTGAGAGGTTGAATGTTACCATACACTGATACTGATTCCAGATGTTGACCATACGGTTAACCTTGTCATCAGGAGTATTTACATTGAGTATGCCGAGAAGCTCATCCCATGTAGCCTTGAGTTCAGCAAGACCTGCGGCAACCTTTTCAGGAGTGTTGTACTTGTCCATCATAGCAAGAGCTTTAACCTTGTTGATGGTCTTGCCGTCAGCCTCGAACTTTTCAGCAACAGGCATTTCAACATAGCCGAGAATGAAGATGAGAGTCTTGGATTCGCCAGGAGCGAGAGTTATCTTCTTGTAGTGTGAAGCGATAGGTGACCAGCCGTCAGCGAAAGAATTGCTTGCTGTGCCTGCCTCAACAACCTGTGGGTTATTGAAGCCGTTATAGAGACCGATGAAAGCATCACGGTCTGTATCATAGCCGTCAATAGAATCATTTACAGTATAGAAAGCGAAGTGGTTACGTCTGTCTCTGTACTCAGTCTTGTGGTAGATAGTAGAGCCTGCGATCTCAACACGGCCTGTAGAGAAGTTTCTCTGGAAGTTTGTGCAGTCGTCCTGAGCATCCCATAAGCACCATTCAGCGAATGAGAAGAAAGAGAATGTCTTTGGAGCATTTCCTTCATTAGTGAGGACAACTTGCTGAACTTCACCGTCATAGTTCTGAGGAACGAAGAAAGTAGCCTCAGCCTTGAGGTCATTCTTCTTACCTGTGATAACGGTATAGCCCATACCGTGGCGGCATTCATAGGAGTCAAGCTCTGTCTTTACAGGAGACCAGCCTGGGTTCCAGATTGTGCCGTTGTCGTTGATATAGAAATAGCGTCCGCCCATATCGATAGGAACGTTGTTGTAGCGGTAACGTGTGATTCTGCGGAGACGTGCATCCTTATAGAAAGAGTAGCCTCCGGCTGTGTTGGAAATAAGGGAGAAGAATCCCTGTGTTCCGAGGTAGTTGATCCATGGATATGGTGTTCTTGGGGAATTGATAACATATTCCTTATTTACGTCGTCAAAGTAACCGAACTTCATAATATTTCTCCTTAATTTAATATTTGCGGCAACACTGCACAAAGCACGTCTGATAACTTTGTACGTCATAAACTTGTACCCCAAGGGCACTTCCTTCGGGCGCTCTTTTCCGTCATAGTACACAGAAAGCCCTTGACATACGAAAGTATGCCTGCGGTATTTCTATGCACTCTGACGAAAATCTGACTGCGTTTCTGCCGCACAATCTTTGTGCAGTGCTGCCATATCAAAAACGGTCATGGCAATACTGTTGCTTTTATAGAAACTTTTGTCATTTATCGGGGCAAACCTTTCTGAGGAAAGGTTCTTCCCCGAACCCCTTTCCAAAGACTTTTAGTATTATGGTGTATCTGATATGGGACAAATATCCCATATCAGATACACTAACACCGAAAGTTTTAGGAAGGGAGTTTGAGGGTGACTCCCCACGGGGTGGGGAGGTGTCACCCTGTGACAGAGGGGGGCGGGCATCAGCCAACCCTTTTTCAAAAGGGTTTTCCTCAATAAATCACACAAAATTCCGTAAGAGCGACAGCATTACGCCGCATTTGTTTTATTATACCATAATTTGACGCATAATACAATAGAAAACGAAAAATTAAAATGTATTATTTTTATGGTGATATTTGTAGATAATACACAAAACCTAAAATTTCAGCGGATTAATTTGTGTATTTTTTAATATGATATAAAGAATAAAAATTCCCTGTTTCGGGAAGAAACAGGGAATAGAGCGACTTTTTTGGACAAAGCGGAAAGTTTAGCCTTCCGATACAGGAAGCTTTGTGAAAAATCTCTGATGTGACTCAAAGGTATCGCCCGGCTTAACTTCCGTATAACCTGTGATATCCTTATCAAGAGAGAGGTTAGGAGCGTCGATCATAGCGGTCATCGGCTCAGGGCAGAAGTAATGGTTGAAACCTCTGTCATTCCAGATGATCCAGAACTTATACTCGTTTGAAACCTCACAGCAGAGTTTTTTGCCGCTTGCAGCATCCTCAGCAACGAAGCCGTGGAATTTTTCTCCGTCAAGTTCACCTGTTTCAGCGACATACATATCATTGTCGCAGACCTGAAGAACAGGGCATTTAGCGCCGTTCTTATATTCAAGGTCATACATGGTGAGTGATTTCAGGCGTTCTGTCGGGAGACATCTGTTGTTAAGCTCACATTTTTTGCTGATCGGAACAGTAAGGCGGATATCCTCTTCCTTGCCGCCGTCAACGAAAGGAGCACTGATAGCAGTATGTGAAGCAAGGGACATAGGCATAGCAACATTTGAATAATTGGTAAATCTGATGTTCTGTTCAAGTCCCTGTTCGGAAAGTGTGAATGTATATTCAGCGGTGAATTTTACCGGAAAATAGCTGAAAAATTCATCGTTTTCATCATAGACATAACGTGTTTTTACCCACACACAGTTGCTGTCGGCATTATGCTCAACAAGTTCATGTGCTCTCTTGTGGAGGAAGCCGTGAATGTGGTTATTGTACGGCAGTCCCTCATTTATCGGAAGGTTATATACTGTGTCAGAGGTTTTCAATACACCGTTGGCAAAACGGTTCGGAAGATAGAGTGTGGGAAGTCCCCATACTTCAGGTGACTGCTTGATTATTTCGGCAGTATTATCAGGGTTGAAGCGGAAGAACTCCAATCCGTTGGCGTTATCTCTCAGACGGACAACATTTGAGCCTATCTCATAGGCTATCCAGGCTTCATAACCGCCTGCAATAAGCTTTACGCAATTAATTCCGTTGTAATTGAAAAGCTCAGTTGAATTATTCATATTATTTTCATTCCTTCCAAAAAAAGTCGTTATATTATTGTCTTGTAATCAGGCAGAAAACTGCCTGCAAGAGAAGTTGTCAGTCTATTCTGTTTTCCATGTCCGTATACTCACGCATAGGCGAAATTGCCTTATAAGCGGGACGGATTATTTTATTGGAGTTTATAAGCTCTTCAATACGGTGAGCAGACCAGCCTGCGATTCTCGCTGTAGCGAACAGCGGAGTAAAAAGTTCATCAGGGATACCGAGCATTTTGTAAACAAAGCCGCTGTAGAAATCCACATTGGCACAAACGCCCTTATATATTCTGCGTTCCTCAGCGATGACCTGGGGAGCGAGTTTTTCAACCAGTGAATAAAGCTGAAATTCCTCATCCCTGCCTTTTTCGGCGGAGAGTTTTTCGACGAATTTCTTGAATACTTTAGCTCTGGGATCTGAATGTGAGTAGACAGCGTGTCCCATACCATAAATGAGACCGGCTCTGTCGAAGGCTTCTTTTCTTAGAAGTCTGCGGAGATATTCCTTTACTTCATCCTCATTAGTCCAGTCACCGACGCTTGATTTCATATCCTCGAACATCATGGCGACCTTGATATTTGCGCCGCCGTGCTTAGGGCCTTTGAGAGAGCCGAGGGCTGCGGCAATTGCGGAATATGTGTCAGTGCCCGAAGAAGAAACGACATGAACGGTAAAAGTCGAGTTATTGCCGCCGCCGTGTTCAGCATGAAGAACGAGAGCGAGGTCAAGGATACGAGCCTCAAGTTCTGAGTAATGCTTGTTGGGACGGAGCATATACAGGAGATTTTCTGCGATCGAAAGTTCAGGATTCGGATCATGTATAAATAAGCTGCCGCCGCTGCTTGAATATTTATAGGCATTATAGCCGTAAACAGCAAGGAGCGGGAAAAGAGTGGTCAGCTGGATGCACTGTCTGAGAACATTTCCGATAGAGATGTCGTTGGCTTTTTCGTCATAGGAATAGAGCGCAAGGACGCTTTTTGCGAGTGAGTTCATCATATTGTCGCTTGGAGCTTTCATGATGATATCCCGTGTGAAAGCGGGAGGCAGAGTGCGGTAGCCTGCGAGTATCCTGCGGAAATCGCTGAGTTCGCTTTCTGTTGGCATAGCGCCGAAAAGCAGAAGGTAGACGGTTTCCTCAAAGCCGAAACGTTTTTCCTTGATAAAGCCTGATACGATGTCCTCGACATCGATGCCACGGTAATAGAGTTTTCCGTCGCCGTTATCGTTTACGTTTATTGTGCTGATGTTAGTGAGACCTGCGACAACGCCTTTGCCGTTTATATCACGCAGACCACGCTTGACATCATACTGAGTGTATAGTTCAGGGTCAATTCTGTAGCCGTCGGAAGCTTTTTCAGCGAGCTTTTCGATTTCAGGCAGCATATCAGAAAAATCGTTTCTGGTCATATTTTCAATCCTTTCCATGTGAATTCCAACGGGAAAAAAGCGTAAAACGGCTTGATTTCCATGATTTCACGAGGAAAACGATGAACATATTATTCCCGACAATTATATACATTACAATTATATATTATTTTTACTGCTTTGTCAAGTGGTGAGGCACAGACTTTATTGAGAAATATGTGATAAAATATACAGGTTGAAGTTACTGCTATTTAGTGCATTTTGCTCAATGCACGGAAAACGTCATATCTTGTCACAAAAAATGAGTTTTTAATTTTAACTTTTTAAAAACTGTTTGGCAGTATGCAGAACATATTCTGAAATTACTTGACAAATAATGAGTGTTAAAGTAAAATATAAATAGTCTGAATATGCATATTTTTTTGATTTACAGGAGGGAATAATAATGAAAATCAAATCTGAAATGCTTGAAAAATCTTCAAAATCACACGCCGCTCCCGAATTGTGGAAAATGATATTATACTTTATCATAGTCTTTCTGATAATAGCGCTGGTTGAGTCACTTGTGCCAACTATAGCCAAATTCGACACATTGAAGGAGATATACCTGAAAGACTACAGCGGAGAGTTTTCGTTAAAAGAATCGATGGAACGTTCAAAGCAGTTCAATGCTGTACCGGGAGTACTTGAAATTTCGCTTTTAGGTACAATATCCGCTACGCTGATAAGTATGTTTTACTGTCGCTGCATAGAGATACGTTCCTTGGCTTCAATGGGCGTGACAAAGAAAAAAGCAGTACCGAGTTATCTTCTGGGAATGTTTATCGGCATGGCGGTTTTCAGCCTGATAGTGCTTATAAGTGCTGTTACGGGCGTTCAGAGGCTGGAACTCTGTGATGATATCAACTGGAAAGCGATACTGATTTTTATTCCGTGCTGGTTTCTTCAGGGCATGAGTGAGGAGTTCACATTCCGTGGCTATCTCATGACGACTGTAGGCGGAAAGCATTCCCCGACAACTGCACTTATTGTAAGCTCGCTCGGTTTTGCCCTTGCCCACAGCATAAATCCGGGATTTAATCTTCTGGTTCTGTTCAATCTTGCGCTTTTCGGTCTGTTCGCAGGACTGTATATGCTGCTCACCGACAATATCTGGGGCGTATGTGCGATACATTCGGTATGGAACTGCGTTCAGGGAAATTTCTACGGCATCAGTGTCAGCGGTATGGAAAAAATGGATACAGTATTCCGTTCAGTTCATGTATCTGACAGCACTTTCCTGACAGGCGGCGATTTCGGAATGGAGGGCAGCATCTTTACTACTATCGTTCTCGGCGGCGGCTGTTATGTGATTTACAGGCTGCTGAAAAAGAAGAATGCCGAACCTCAGACAGCAGAATAATGAAATATTCAGTCAGCATAATTTGAGAAATCTCTTGTGCTGGCTGTTTTTTTATGTTAAAATATAGGTATGGATGATTCATGACAGCACGGAACGGATAGTGCTGAAACTGTTTTGGAGGGATAATATGAAAAAAACAGTTATTATTTCAGCCGCAATGGCAGGCTTGCTCCTTATGGGTTCAAAGTCGCCCGAACTTGAAAGCTATAAAGCTCAGAAAGTGAAAATAATGCCGCTCGGAGACTCTATCACAGACGGTTTCTGGACAGCCGGCGGATACAGAAAATACCTTGACTATAAGCTGACGGAAGAAGGCTACAGCGGAATAGATTTTGTCGGCCCGCAGGGAAGTGATAAGGCAGTATTCAGCTATAAAGGCAAAAATTTTGAGTACGACAACAATCATGCAGGCTACAGCGGCTATACCATAAAAGATATCAGCAACGGATTTTTCGGCAAACTGAACGGAATCACTGAGACTTTGCAGAACGGCGGATATATGGAAAAATATGCTCCTGATATAGTTCTCCTGCAAATAGGTACAAATGACATTTTTAACGGATATATTGACGGTTCAGAGCAGAGGCTGAATGAACTGCTTGACTATCTTCTTGAAAAAATGAGCAGCAGCGGAGTAATTTTCCTTTCAACAATACCCGATATAAGCGATTCTGTCGGTATGATGGGAAACAATACACAGGTTGATTTCGATGCATACAACAAGATAGTGAAAAGTACAGCCGATAAGTATAAAAGCGCAGGCAAAAACGTGGTATACGTTGATATACACAGCGTTATTGATCCCGAAAAAGACCTCCACGACGGCATTCATCCAAGTGAGGAGGGCTATGAGAAAATGGGACTTTACTGGGCGGCAGTCCTTGACAATTATCTGAGTGAAAATAAACCGCAGGGAACTTCTGTACCTGAACTGAATGTTACGCTGTGCGGCGATTCAAACTGTGACAGCAAGGTCAATATTGCGGATACGGTCATGATAATGCAGGCACTTGTAAATCCTGATGTTTTCGGCAGAGTCGGCAGTGACAGCAGTCATATCACGGCGCAGGGCTGGAAGAATGCGGACTGTTCAGGTTCAAGTGACGGCGTAACTCTTAACGATGCACTTGCAATACAGAAATATCTCCTTGAACTGATTGAAAAACTTCCTGAATAATGAGAAAAGCATGGCGCTTAACGATGCTGATGCAGAAGCTTTTGCTCTTTATCGGGGCAAACCTTTCTGAGGAAAGGTTCTTCCCCGAACCCCTTTCCAAAGACTTTCAGTATTATGGCGTATCTTATACAGGACATATGTCCTGTATAAGATACGCTAAAACACCCCAAAGTTTTAGGAAGGGAGTTTGAGGGAGAACCCTTTTTCAAAAGGGTTTCCCTCAATAATAAGCACAAAATTTCTATATCAGCATCAATAAGTACCATGCTTTATTTTTTTACGTTTTAACCGCAGTTCTTTGAAAAATTCAGAGAGGATATCCGAGCATTTTTCTTCAAGAACGCCGCCTGTGACTGTCGGGCGGTAATTGTATGGCAGATCAAACATTTTCTGGACTGACACAGCCGAGCCGCTTTTATAGTCATAAGCGCCGAAGATAACGTCATCGATGCGTGAATTGATGATCGCACCGCAGCACATCGGGCAGGGTTCAAGAGTAACATATATTGCACATTCAGGAAGTCTCCAGCCGCCAAGTCTGCGGCAGGCATCATCTATGGCTATCAGTTCAGCGTGAGCAAGGGCATTTTTAGCTGTTTCACGTCTGTTTCGTCCCTCACCGACTATCTCGCCCGTAGTTTTTTTTACTACCACGGCGCCGACGGGAACTTCTCCGTCATCAAATGCTTCTCTTGCAAGTTCAAGGGCACGTTCCATATATTTTTCCATATCAGAACACCGCTTTCAATGTGGCGGCAAGAATACAGATAAATGCCACAACAGGGAGAGGATATGCCTTGATGAGGAAAAATGCACGTTTATATGACGGAACTTCCGATTCATACTCCGAGTAATATTCTATCCGTTCTCTGAGCAGACTCATTGAAATAATTATCACTACGCTGAGAACGAATACGGCAAGCATGAACATATTTCTTTCAAGAAAGACATCACGTTTCAGGGTGGTTTCAATAATAACGAGAGTAAGGCGATATATCTTATATATCATCTGAACAAAAATAGCGGTATAGACTGAACCTGAGCGAACCATTCCTGCACCTGCGACCAGTGAAATAAGTATTACGGCAGGCATTTCGGTGAAATCCTGAACAAGAAGTCCCGATATAACGGCGGTCACACCGATCGCAAAGCGGTCGCCGAACTGCCGCAGAGCGGTGAATATCGCACCACGGAAAAGCAGTTCCGAGAATATCGACATGATGATTATGTCATAGATCGTATATACCACAAATTCGGTTTGTCCCCATGCGGAAACGTCTGCATCAAGCTTTGAGAAGTAGCTGAACAGCTGAACAGTGCTGTCTGAATAGATATTCGGCAGGGAGACTACCGTGCTGACAGCAAGACACAGGCATATTGAACGAACAAGGTCGCCCGGGTGTATCATGGTATGCATGACTCGTGAATCGCTTGGGAGACGCAGTTCCTTTTTCAGGTATATGGCAGGGATTATTGTTTTCAGGAAAGAAGTTATAATAAGTGCAATAACGATCTCTTTGCTTCCGCCGCTGAGCGGGGCATCGAAAAATGTGCTGAAAATATTGAAGCCGAGGTAATCGAAAAGCTGGATTCCGAGCTGACTGATAACAGTGTCAATAGATATCCATATCAGCATGGCTATTCCGATTATTCTTGCTATCTTGCCGAGAGTTTCGGCTTCGGCATCTTCAAGGTTAGGGGCTTTGAAACCTTTGCTTTCGATATAAACGCTTTCCTTTTTGTTCACTTCAAAGTTGAAGGCGTATGGATTTTGTTTATTTTTACGCCATCTTTTGAAATTCATGTTATATATCTCGCCCTGGGTATCGTAATTGTATTCTTCTACTACATTTATAATATCTTTGGAATTGTTGGTGAAATTTTTCATTCTCCCACCCCCTTCTGTCTGTATGTACTGAGAGTAATACTTTTTCAGCAATTTACAAAGCTGATTTTGAAAGGTTGTTACAATACCTCATATTAATCTTACCATATTTGCCGCTCATTCGTGTTATTAATTAAGATACATTTCATTAAATATTTGTAAATCCGTAAAAGGAATTAACTATTTTGCTGAGGATTTTCCAATAAGTAATCAGCAATGCGCCTGCAAAACTGCTCGCCGTATTTCTCCGCTTTGACTTTTCCGACACCTGCGACTTTCATGAACTGCGGTATTGTGGTAGGCTTTATGCGGCACATATCCCTGAGAGCAGAATCCGAGAAAACGATATATGCAGGCACAAGTTCCTTTGATGCGATAGAACTTCTGAGGCGTTTGAGCTCCATGAAAAGGAAATCGTCCTCGGCGGCGGCTGATTTTTTTGCGGCAGGCTTTTTTTCTTTGGGAAGTTTCATGGTTATTTCCTTTTTGTCACGGAGAATTTCTGCTGATTTAGCCGTAAGCCTTACCTGTGGAAATTCGCCCTCTGTTACGGAAATATAGCCGTTTTCAGCAAGATAGTCAAGTTCCGAACGCAGTTTCTTCGGTGTGGTCTCTGCCATTATACCATATGTTGAAAGCTTTTCAAAGCCAAGATTCAGCAGTTTTTCATTTTTGCTTCCACGGAGTATCTCGGTTATCATGACCTTGCCGTAGTCACGTCCGGAAGCCTGATGGATACGGTAGATGCATGACAGAATTTTCTGTGCATCAACAGTGATGTCAACGGTCTCGAAACCGTCGGTGCAGTTTGAGCATTTTCCGCAGAAATTAGACGGTTTTTCACCGAAGTATTTCAGCATGAAACCTCTGAGACAGTCAGTTGTGGTGCAGTAGAAAGTCATTTGTTTCAGACGCTCGAGGTCTTTTTCAAGCATAGCTTTGCGTTCGCTGTCGGAAAGCTCCTCATTTTCCTCACGGGAATTTTCTATCATGAAGCGGTTTGTGCGGACATCCGATGCGCTGTAGAGAAGCGTACATTCCGCAGGTTCGCCGTCACGTCCTGCACGGCCTGCCTCCTGATAGTAGCTTTCCGGATCTTTCGGCATATTATAATGTATAACGAAAGAAACGTTGGATTTGTCGATTCCCATGCCGAAAGCGTTGGTAGCGACCATTATCTGTTTGCGGTCAAAGATGAAGTCCTCCTGATTCTGTCTGCGTTCCGAATCGGGGAGACCTGCATGGTAGCGTGATGCAGAATAGCCGTCACTGCATAGCTTTTCGCAGACTGTTTCAACATTTTTTCGGGACAGGCAGTAGACTATGCCGCTTTTTCCGCTGTATCCTTCAAGGAGTTTCACAAGCGCCTTGTATTTGTTGTCAGGGTGCTGAACTGAGAAGAACAGGTTGCTTCTGTCATATCCTGTAGTAACGGTAAACGGCTCATTCAGTCCAAGCAAAGAAACGATATCCTTCTGCACTTCATTTGTTGCAGTTGCAGTGAATGCGCTCACTACGGGACGGGCTGGCAGACCTGCGATAAAATCGGCGATTCTGAGGTAGCTTGAACGAAAATCCTGTCCCCATTGTGAGACGCAGTGCGCTTCATCAACAGTCACCATAGCGATCTTTGTTTTTGAGGCAAAAGAGACAAATTCAGGTGTATCAAGGCGTTCGGGAGCGATATACAGTATTCTGCACATTCCGTTATAGAGAGCAGAAAATGCATAACGGTACTCCTCTGCGCTGAGTGAACTGTTGATGCATACGGCGTTTATGCCTGCGGAATTGAGGGCGCTGACCTGATCTTTCATCAGGGAGATGAGAGGGGAGATAACTATCGTCAGCCCGTTCATAAGAACAGCGGGTATCTGATAGCAGACGGATTTGCCTGCACCTGTGGGCATGATGCCGAGAACATCCCTTCCGCTCAGGATATTGTCGATAAGTTCCTCCTGTCCTGTGCGGAACGAGTCATGACCAAAGTATTCCTTTAGTATGCCGAATTTGTCCACCTTTATTCCTTCTTTCTTCATTTCATAAATACTATTTTAACATAAAACTGCATTAATTTCAATAGAAATCTGGAATGGGCACATGGCAACAGCATTTACTTTTATAGATTAAAGCTTTTTCGTCGGTCAAGCCGAGGTATATGACTGCGGACAGTCCGTAAACCGTTGCTTCGCTCGGTTTACTGCTTCTTAGGGGGACTCTGTCCCCCTCGTACACC
>JAZUGG010000097.1:0-4788 GCA_045641105.1 Ruminococcus sp.
CCCGGAGAGGGCAAGACTACGCTTATGCTTGCAATTGCCGCTGTTATGAGCCGTGGGATACTTCCCCAGAATGACGGGAAGTTTGAGCCTATGAACGTCATCTATCAGACTGCCGAGGACGGCTTGTGTGATACTGTTAAGCCAAGACTTAGAAAGGTAGGTGCAGACTGCGGAAAAATAGCCGTTATCGACGATACATACAAACAGCTTTTCATTAATGACGAAAGGCTTGAACAGGCTATAGCCTATACGAATGCAAAGCTTGTAATACTTGATCCTTTACAGGCTTTTCTCGGCGCTGATGTGGATATGCACCGTGCAAATGAGATACGTCCCGTTATGTCGAGACTTGCGGCACTTGCCGAATACTACGGCTGTGCGATAGTTCTGATAGGTCATATGAACAAGAACTGCGCTATGAAATCGAACTACCGTGGACTTGGCTCTATCGATATTACTGCCGCCGCAAGAAGCGTTCTCATAGTTGCAAGAGACAAGCAGAATCCCGATATACGTGTTATCATTCAGGTAAAAAGCAGTCTCGCTCCCGAAGGCAAACCAATGGCTTTCAGGCTTAACTGCGACAAGGGTTTCGAGATAATTGGTGAATATGAATGTGATACGGAAGCTATTCTTCTCGGCATTGCTTCAACAAGCAATCAGAAGCTTATAGATGATTTTCTCCGTGAAGAACTGGCTGACGGTGAAAGAAGGTCATCAGAGATTTTATCCAGAGCCGCTGAATTCGGATTTTCCGAACGCTCGGTACAAAGAGCAAGGAAAAAGTGCGGCATACTTACAAGAAAAAAGGACAATGCATGGTACTGGAAACTGCCTGACCGCAGTACCACATAAGCAAGATGACAAGGCGACAAGATTCCATTTATAGAGATAGTGTCGCCTTGCGTGGCATCTTCATTTACCATATCCATACACATAATGCAGGGGCGCATTCCGTGAGCCAGTGCCATACATTGGCAGCCCCTGCAATTGTTTCATTATACTGTTTCGGTACAGCACTGACAATACAGTAAAAAAGGGCGGTCAACAGCCGCCCGTACTTTCTATTGATAATATTTACGAATTATCTCCGCAATATCCTTCGGAGATTCTGCAATATAGTCCGCACCCTCGGCAATGAGTTCATCACGTTCACGGAATCCCCATGTACAGCCGATAGTCACCGCACCGCAATTTTTGCCTGTCTGTATATCAACATTGCTGTCACCTGTCATGAACACCGTATCCGCATCGGGAACGGCTTTCAGTATCTCATCGATTATGGCTCTGTCGGGCTTTTTCGGGCGATAGTCCACACCTCCGAGCACCTTTACAAAATAATATTCAGGCATGAGAGCTTCGGTCATCTTCACGGCAAACTGTTCGGGCTTGTTAGTCGCTATGGCAAGGCATACGCCCATATCACGCAGAATATCCAGTGTCTCACGCATACCGTCATAGAGCACCGTCTTATCAAGAAAATGCTGACCATAATATGCGCCAAACAGTTCATGCAATTCTCCGCAAAGCATTTTACGGTCATCAGGCAGGGCACGTTCGCACAGCTTCATTGCACCGTTGCCGACAAATTTTTTGTATGCATCATACTCATGCAGAGGACAGCCAAGCACCGAAAGACCGTGGTTTACGGCATCAGCAAGGTCACGGAGAGTATCCGCAAGAGTACCGTCAAAATCAAAAACAGCGACTTTCATATCCTCTTTGCAAGCACCTCGGAATATTTCCTGCGGAACGGCTCGAACCTGTCCTCATCGATAGCCTGACGTATCTTCTCGGTGAGCGTGTTGTAGAAATAGAGATTGTGCTGTACGGCAAGTCTGCCAGCAAGCTGTTCATTCGCCTTGAAAAGATGACGTATATACGCACGGGAGAAATTGCGGCAGGTCGGGCAGTCACATTCCTCATCAACAGGACGGGGGTCGGTCTCATAGCATTTATTTCCCAGATGCATGATGCCCTGCCATGTGAAAACAGTAGCATGACGTGCGTTGCGGCTCGGCATAACGCAGTCGAACATATCCACGCCCCTTGCGACAGCCTCGATGATATTTGACGGAGTACCAACACCCATGAGATAGCGTGGCTTATTTACGGGCATGAACGGCTCAACAACGTCTATTATACGGTACATTTCCTCGGTAGCCTCACCGACTGCGAGACCGCCTATTGCATAGCCGTCAAGGTCAAGCTTTGCGATATCCTCCATGTGCTTTATGCGCAGGTCATCAAAGGTCGAACCCTGATTTATGCCGAAAAGCATTTGTTTCGGGTTGACTGTATCGGGCAGGCTGTTCAGTCTTGCCATTTCGTCTTTACAGCGTATCAGCCAGCGTGTAGTGCGCTCGATAGAATCTGCGGCATATTTGTACGGCGAAGGGTTCTCGATACATTCATCGAAAGCCATGGCAATGGTAGAACCGAGGTTCGACTGTATCTGCATACTCTCCTCCGGCCCCATGAAGATGCGTCTGCCGTCAATGTGTGATGCGAAGTAAACGCCCTCCTCCTTTATCTTGCGGAGCTTGGCGAGGGAGAATACCTGAAATCCGCCGCTGTCCGTGAGTATGGGCTTGTCCCAGTTCATGAACTTATGCAGACCGCCCATTTGCTTTATGATATGGTCGCCCGGTCGGAGATGCAGATGATATGTATTGCAGAGTTCTACCTGCGTTTTCAGACCTTTGAGGTCTACGGATGATATACCGCCCTTGATTGCGGCGGCAGTACCCACGTTCATAAAGCACGGGGTCTGGAAAGTGCCGTGTACAGTCTCAAACTGACCACGTCTTGCCTTGTTGTCTGTTTTGAAAAGTGTGAACATAAAGTCTCCGATCAGTCAATATCAAATGGTTCTGCTTTGTCAGGGATACGGCTGTCAACATGGCTGCACGCACCGACGAGTTCGCCGTCATTGTCTCTTATGGCTATCATGTATATGTCGCAGTTGTTTTTTTCATCATGATATGCAAAGATGCTGTTGTTCTTTTTATCTTCCTTGAACCATTCAACGGTCATGACGATTTTTGAGCGTGTTTCCTCGGACATGAAAAGCTCGATATTCTTGTCTATCATATCCCTTCCATGGGAATATGATGCTGTGGCTGATTTGTTCATATAAATGATAGTGTAGTCAAGGTCAATGACAACAACAGGCGTATCGGCATTGTCAACGATGTACTTAAAAATGTTTTTATCCATGGTTTTATATTCTCCTTTTCTTATCTTATCTCATGTTATGCACATACTGTCACCGAAGCTGAAAAATCTGTACTTTTCCTCAACAGCAGTCCTGTATGCGTTCATGGTATTGTCGTAGCCCATGAATGCCGAAACAAGCATTATCAGGGTACTTTCGGGCAGATGAAAATTCGTGATGAGACCGTCAATGCATTTGAACTCATATGACGGATAGATGAAAATGTCTGTATATCCTTCATGTTCAGAGATGTCACCATAGAATGTCGCAACGCTTTCAAGGGTACGGCAGGTAGTAGTACCAACGGCAATTACACGTCCGCCGTTTTGTTTTGTCTCATTGATAAGGTCGGCTGTCTCCTTCGGGAGATAGTAGTGCTCGCTGTGCATTTTGTGGTCAAGGACATTGTCCTCCTTGACGGGACGGAACGTACCCAGACCGACGTGCAGGGTAACAAAGGCGGTCTTTATGCCACGTTTGCGGAGGTCATCGAGCATTTCGGGTGTGAAGTGCAGACCTGCGGTAGGTGCGGCGGCAGAGCCGAGTTCCTTTGAGTATACAGTCTGATAGCGCTCCTTGTTTTCAAGTTTAGCCTTGATATACGGGGGCAGGGGCATTTGTCCGACATCTTCAAGTGCAGTGAAGAAATTGCCCTCGCACTGAAACTGAACGATACGGTTTCCGTCGTCTTTGACCTCAACGACTTCTGCGGTAAGTCTGCCGTTTCCGAAGCTGAACTTAGTGCCGACTTTAGCCTTTTTGCCCGGTCGGCAGATTATCTCCCAGAGCTTGTCGCCCTTCTGTTCGAGGAGAAGAAACTCAATGAACGTGCCGTTGCCTATCTTTTCGCCGTAGAGACGTGCAGGGATAACACGGGAATCATTCATGACGAGCAAGTCACCTTCTTTGAGGTGGCCGCATAGATTATAGAAATGGTCATGAGTGACAGCGCCGGTCCTGCGGTCAACGCACATCATGCGTGAGGCATTTCTCGGCTCGACGGGAGTTTGTGCAATAAGCTCCTCGGGCAGGTCATAGTAAAAATCAGATTTGAGTAATTCCATAGAGATGAATTCTCCTTTATGTTATGTTATGTTGACAGCTCTCTGTCATATTCTGTTTGTTCGTGCCGTAACGAATATTTTGCTTTTCTATTGTTATTTTTTACGATGCTGTCAGTTGTCCACCAAAGAGGGGCACCTCTTGGGCAAAAGGGAGAGGGCAACGCAAAACTGGTACAAAATCTGACATTTCCCTCTCCCCTGTTTGGTTTGCAGAAAAACTTCCGTGAGCGAAAGCAGACGTTCAGTTCCGTACAGATTGACAGCGTGACTGTGAGCGCAGACTCTGCGCTTCCCCTCTCTGGACTCTCCCTTCCCTCAACCCTTTTTTCCATACCCTTTGTCAGATTTTGACCGTGCTCCGCAAAACACTTACGTGTTTGCTCTCATACAATGTGGGAATTGTGATAAAGTGTCAGCGCAATATTTGTGGATATGACCGAAAATGTAGGGGAGCACGCCCCGTGCTCCAACGGCTGGTTCTGAATTAAAAGCAAAAGACGGCAAAAA
>JAZUGG010000098.1:0-49009 GCA_045641105.1 Ruminococcus sp.
GGGGGTGTACGAGGGGGACAGAGTCCCCCTAAGAAGCAGTAAACCGAGCGAAGCAACGGTTTACGGACTGTCCGCAGTCATATACCTCGGCTTGACCGACGAAAAAGCTTTAATCTATAAAAGTAAATGCTGTTGCCATGAAAATGATTTCCATTCACACTTGACATTTTCCCATTTATGGTATATAATATACATAATAACATCAAATGCTATGAAGGGAAAAAAATCCTGCAAGGTACACACAGAGAGCTGTCATTTGGTGAAAGACAGCAGTTTCCGACAGGGCATAACTCCTCCCCGAGCAGTCGTCTGAAAGGGTGCGGCGTGTGCAGTATTGCACGGACGGCGTATATGCGGGTACAGGCAGTGCGTGTGTAATGAAACATGGCGGCGTGTGCATGGCTTGCGTACAGATTCCCGATTAGGCTTGAACGGACTCTCCCGTTACAGAGATATGCGTTTTGTGACGCAGATGAGTGGGTGTACATTTGTACATCAAAAAGAGTGGTACCACGGAGTGTTATTGTATCTTCGTCTCTTTCATGCACAGGCATGGAGGAGACTTTTTATTTTCTCCTCCGGTAGAACTACAGACAAGGAGGAATACTATGTTTAACGCAGAAAAATATACAAGACAGTTTTTTGAAGCACCGAAAACTTCAATGAAATGGGCACAGAAATCATATATTGACCACGCTCCGCAGTGGTGCAGTGTTGATCTCCGTGACGGAAATCAGGCACTCATAATCCCCATGGGACTTGGCGAAAAACTTGAATTTTTCCAGATGCTCGTGGATATCGGATTCAAGGAGATAGAAATAGGCTTCCCTGCCGCATCGGAGACAGAATATGACTTCTGCCGCACTCTCATTGAACAAAATCTCATTCCCGATGATGTCACGATACAGGTGCTCACGCAGTCCCGTGAGCACATAATACAAAAGACCTTTGAGGCGCTCAAAGGCTGTAAGAATGCCATTGTTCACCTCTATAATTCGACCTCTGCCGCACAGCGTGAACAGGTTTTCCACAAGACTAAGGAGGAAATAAAGGAGATTGCCGTATACGGAGCAAAACTCTGCATGGAGTACCGTGAAAAATATGATGGCAATTTCCGTTTTGAATATTCTCCCGAAAGCTTTACGGGTACAGAGCCTGAATTTGCACTTGAAATATGCAACGCAGTGCTTGATATATGGCAGCCGACCGCTGATGACAAGGTGATAATAAATCTTCCTGTTACGGTTCAGCTTTCCATGCCTCATATTTATGCAAATCAAATTGAATATATGTGCGAAAATCTTAAATACCGTGAGAATGTCATTGTCTCACTTCATCCGCATAATGACCGTGGCTGTGCAGTAGCGGACACTGAAATGGGACTGCTTGCAGGTGCGGAACGTGTCGAGGGCACTCTTTTCGGAAACGGCGAAAGAACAGGAAATGTCGATATAATCACGCTTGCAATGAATATGTATTCACAGGGTATTGATCCTCATCTTGAATTCGGCAATATGCCCGATATCACAGAGCAGTATTCACGCCTTACCGGAATGGCGGTCAATGAACGTCAGCCATATGCAGGAAAGCTTGTATTTGCGGCATTCAGCGGCTCTCATCAGGACGCTATCGCAAAGGGCATGAAGTGGCGTGAGGAGCATGATTCGGTGGTCTGGAACGTGCCGTATCTTACGATCGATCCCGAAGATGTGGGCAGAGAATATTCGTCAGATGTTATCCGCATCAACAGTCAGTCAGGCAAGGGCGGAATCGGATATATCCTCGAAACACGCTTCGGCTATCTTCTCCCGAAAAAAATGCGTGAATGCTTCGGCTATCTCGTCAAGGGCATATCCGACCGCAAGCACAAGGAACTCCTCCCCGACGAAGTTTTCAGCATATTCAGACAAAACTACGTTGACATAATCAGCCCGATAAATGTGACTTCTGCTCATTTCGTTCAGCATGACGGCATTGAGGCAACTATCTCATTTGAATACAACGGCAGAAAAGTTACCGCTGCCGATACAGGAAACGGCCGTCTTGATGCCGTAAGCAATGCGATTCGCTCATATATCGGCGTGGATTACAATATCAATACCTATACCGAACACGCTCTTGAAGTCGGTTCGGCATCAAAGGCTGTGTCATATGTGGAAATTATTTCCGCAGACGGCAGCAGTTTCTGGGGAACAGGTATCGATAACGATATCATCACTTCTTCAATAAAGGCTCTCGTCAGTGCAGTTAATAATATGCTTACTGCCGAAAAACTCAACAAATAGTGCTGTTGAAAGCATACACTGTGTACAAATTGAGATTAAAAACAGCCGTTCTTATTGATTTTACGTTTATAAAGTGGTACAATAAATATAATTATTATGCAGGGAAAATGCAGTATATCATCCCTATGATAAAAATTTTAACCAAAAGAATTGATTTCCGATTAGTGGAGTATTTTATTGCCTTCGGCGGAAATGCCGAAGGTTTTTATTTTGTCAGGAGGTCTGTAACATGAGATTAAAAAGTCTTATAAAAACAATCTTCATTATTGCTGTTCTGGGATTTGGCGTATATTTTGCCGTAAACAAGCTTATTACCGCATCAGATGACAGCACTGAAAAGGCTAACAGCAGTGCCTCTGAACTCGTTGACAATATAGAAAATGGTTAATAATATTACACATCACATTAAATAAAGGATCTGGATAATATGAAAATATCAGGTGCAAAAATCGTTGTTGAAACCCTCATAGAACAGGGCTGCGATACGGTTTTCGGCTATCCGGGAGGTCAGGTCATCAACCTTTTCGACGAACTATACCTGTGCCGTGACCGTATCACCCATATTCTCACTGCTCATGAACAGGGCGCTGCTCATGCCGCTGACGGCTATGCAAGAGCTACAGGCAAGGTCGGCGTTGTCATCGCAACATCAGGTCCGGGTGCAACAAATCTCGTTACAGGCATTGCGACCGCACACCTCGACTCCGTACCTATGGTGGCTATTACGGGAAACGTTCCGTGTGAACTTATCGGACGTGACAGCTTTCAGGAAGTCGATATCGTCGGCGTGACCATGCCTATCACCAAGCACAACTTTATAGTCAAGGATATCAACGAGCTTGCGGACACTCTCCGCATGGCTTTCAAAATAGCAAAATCAGGCAGACCGGGGCCTGTCCTTGTGGATATACCAAAAGATGTTCAGAAGGCACTTTGCGAATATGAACCGAATAAACAGCCTGTTATCCCGTATCCGCTGATTTTTGCCGATGAGGATAAACTCCGTCAGGCGGCTGAACTTATAAACGAGGCTGAAAGACCGTATATCTACTTCGGCGGCGGCATAATAAACGGCAAGGCTTCCTCTGCACTCATGGCTTTTGCAGACAAGACCGATGCTGTAATGGGCTGTTCACTCATGGGCATTTCAGCCGTTCCTACCAATAATCCGAGACTTCTCGGTATGCAGGGTATGCACGGTCACTATGCATCATCCGTTGCACAGGACGAGGCTGACCTCGTTATCACTCTCGGAGCAAGATTTTCCGACCGTGCAACAGGCAACAAGAGCCGCTATGCAAAGAATTTCCGCATAATCCACATCGATATAGACGGTGCGGAACTTAACAAGAATATTCCTGCGAATTTAGCTATAAGGGGCGATATCAACGACGCTCTCCAGAGACTTACCGCCATCGTTGACGAGAAAAAGCATCCTGCATGGTCTGAACGTATTGCAGAACTTCGTCGGGAGGAGCAGAAACGTATCGAAAGCGCTGCAGAGATAACCCGAAAAAACAACAATTACAGCGATGAAACGCTGACACCATACAGCATAATCGACATCATCAGCCGCCATGCAGATGACTGCACTATCGTCACCGACGTTGGTCAGCATCAGATGTGGTCTGCACAGCGTTATCCGTTCACAAAGCCGAGGACTTTCCTTTCAAGCGGCGGACTCGGTACTATGGGATTCGGCATGGGTGCGGCTATCGGTGCATCTGCGGCTACTGGCAGACGTTCCGTACTTTTCACAGGCGACGGCAGTTTCGGCATGAACCTCAATGAACTTGCTACCGCAGTTTCACAGAATACTCCGCTTGTCATTGTTATCATGAACAACGGCGTTCTTGGAATGGTGCGCCAGTGGCAGACGCTTTTCTTTGACAGGCATTATTCAAATACAACACTTGACCGCAGAACTGACTTTGTTAAGCTTGCCGAGGCTTTCGGCGCAAAGGGAATTCGTGTTTCCACAGCGTCAGAACTTGAACAGGCGGCTTCCGAGGCTTTCGCAGACGGCGGAACATATGTCATTGACTGCGCAGTAAACAGCGATGAATTCGTACTTCCGATGCTTCCTCCGGGCGGTTCTATCGACGATATCATCACAGAAATAAAGTGAGGTGCGGTATATGGATCAGTATGTTATCGGCGTAATAGTTTCAAACGTTTCGGGCGTTCTTTCGAGAGTTTCCGGAATGTTCACAAGACGTGGCTTCAATATCGACAGCCTTACCGTGGGAGAAACCGAATCAAGCGGTTTTTCCCGCATTACAATAGCCTTCCACGGCGATGAGGATATCAAGGAACGTATTCTCCAGCAGCTTCAGAAGCTTCATGATGTGCGTGAAGTCGAAGTTCTTGACAAGCACGATACAGTTATACGTGACCTTCTCCTCATAAAAGTACGCAATAAGCCTGAAATAAGACAGGATATCATGACCGCAGTCGAGATATTCCGCTCAAAGATAGTGGACTATTCCCCGACATCGCTGACCTGTGAACTGACGGGCGAAACTGCGAAAATAGATGCATTCATTGAACTGCTCAAACCATACGGCATAATGGAGATGTGCCGCACAGGTATCGTGGCAATCGAACGAGGCGAAAACTGCCTCAAAACAGTCAAGTAAACAATCAGAATACAGAATATTCCGTATCCCGATTAAATAATTACATAAGGAGTAATAACAATGGAAAATACTGCAAAGGTTTTTTATGAACAGGACTGTGATCTTTCACTTCTCTACGGAAAGACAATCGCCGTTATCGGCTACGGCAGTCAGGGACACGCTCATGCCCTCAACGCAAAGGAGTCTCTCGGAGACAAGGGCAGAGTTATCATCGGTCTCTATGAAGGCTCAAAATCATGGGATAAGGCTGTAAAACAGGGATTTGACGTTTATACAGCCGCAGAAGCTGCTAAACAGGCTGATATCATCATGATTCTCATAAACGACGAAAAACAGGCTAAACTCTATAAAGAGGACATCGAACCAAACCTTGAGGCAGGAAATATGCTCATGTTCGCTCACGGCTTCAATATCCACTTCGGCTGTATCGTACCTCCTAAGGATGTTGACGTTACAATGATCGCTCCAAAGGGCCCTGGTCATACTGTTCGTTCAGAATATCAGGCTGGCAAGGGCGTTCCGTGTCTCGTTGCTGTTCATCAGGACGCTACAGGCAAGGCTCAGGAAATGGCTCTTGCATATGGTCTTGCGATCGGCGGCGCTCGTGCAGGCGTTCTTGAAACTACATTCAGAACAGAGACTGAAACTGACCTTTTCGGTGAACAGGCAGTTCTCTGCGGCGGCGTATGCGCTCTTATGCAGGCAGGTTTCGAGACTCTCTGCGAGGCAGGATATGATCCGAGAAACGCTTACTTTGAGTGTATCCACGAGATGAAGCTCATCGTTGACCTCATCTACCAGAGCGGCTTTGCAGGCATGAGATATTCAATTTCAAATACTGCTGAATACGGCGACTATGTAACAGGCCCTAAGATAATCACTGACGAGACAAAGAAGACCATGAAGCAGATACTCAAGAACATTCAGGACGGTTCATTCGCTAAGGAATTCCTCCTTGATATGTCTGATGCAGGCTCACAGGTTCACTTCAAGGCTATGAGAAAGCTTGCTTCCGAGCATCCGTCAGAGAAGGTCGGCGAGGAGATCAGAAAGCTTTATAGCTGGAATAATGAGGAAGATAAGTTTATCAACAACTGATTTATTGCATTGTAGTGATATTGTACAGTATTCTGTTGATATATCTGTACAATGTTACAGTGAAAGCGCAAGATTGATACAAAATTGTTAATATGAGGTTCATATTTTCCTCACGGTTTCAACACACTTTCACAATTCTATCACATAAATCTGGTAATATAAATAGTGGGAGAGTCCCTTGCAGAAGCCTGTGGCTCGGCAAGGGATTTTTCTGCAAATTATTGGGTAAAGGAGGTATATACATGAATGATTTTCTTCAGCACCGTCACTCTCCGCTGAAAATTTGCGGAGTTGTTTCAATGATACTGGGATTTATTCTGCTTTTCAGCGTATGTACCCTGCCTTCTTATGCCCGAAAAAGCAAAAACGCACCTGTTCAGGAAATAACAGCGGAAAATGAAGCCGAGGAACTTGAACAGGACATTGAGCTTACCGAAAAAGTAAAGGATACAAGCCTTAAAACCGTTCCTCTGCTGTTTATCGGCGGATTTCTCATTCTGTTCAGCATACCGATGTTCTATCTGTCATATGATAATAAAACGATTTTCCTCCGCAGACGCAGAAAGCGCAGGGAAGAAAATGAAGATGACGAGGAACTGCCTGATTATCCCGATGACGATTATGACTATATCCTCACAAGGGAAAAACGTCAGGAGCTTATGGATGAACGTGACAGGCAAATCGATGAAATTTTACGTAAATGCAGTATAAATGAATGATTTTTTATTGCTTGAAATAAATATATAACATGAGGTGAAATATACAATGAGCGGCAATTTTTTCTGCAACGGAGCTGAAATGGCTTCACAGCGTTCACTTTTCAACGCTCTCGGACATACAAAAGAAGAAATGAACCGTCCTCTGGTCGGCATCGTTTCATCATACAACGAAATAGTTCCCGGTCACATGAATATCGACAAGATCGTGGACGCTGTAAAATTAGGTGTAGCAATGGGCGGAGGTACTCCGGTCGTTTTCCCTGCAATTGCAGTCTGCGACGGCATAGCTATGGGACATACAGGCATGAAATATTCACTCGTTACCCGTGACCTCATTGCCGATTCTACCGAATGCATGGCTCTTGCACATCATTTCGACGCTCTTGTTATGGTGCCTAACTGCGATAAGAACGTGCCTGGTCTGCTCATGGCTGCCGCACGTATCAATGTACCGACTGTATTCGTAAGCGGAGGCCCTATGCTTGCAGGTCATGTCAAAGGCAAAAAGACAAGTCTCTCCTCAATGTTCGAGGCTGTCGGCGCATATAACGCAGGCAGGATAGATGCCGATGAACTTGATGAATTCGAGACAAAGACCTGTCCGACCTGCGGTTCATGTTCGGGTATGTATACCGCAAATTCCATGAACTGCCTTACGGAAGTGCTCGGTATGGGACTGAAGGGCAACGGCACTATCCCTGCAGTATACTCCGACCGTATAAAGCTTGCTAAAATGGCAGGTATGCAGGTCATGGAGCTTTACAGGAAGAATATCCGTCCTCTTGATATCATGACGGAAAAGGCTTTCCACAATGCTCTTACTGCTGATATGGCTCTCGGATGTTCAACGAACAGTATGCTTCATCTTCCTGCCATTGCCCACGAATGCGGCATTGAGATAAACCTCGACATGGCTAACGAGATAAGCGCAAAAACACCTAATCTCTGCCATCTTGCCCCTGCAGGTCCAACCTATATGGAGGACCTCAACGAGGCTGGCGGCGTTTATGCTGTTCTCAATGAACTTGCAAAGAAAGATCTCATTTACACAGACTGCATGACCTGTACAGGAAAGACTGTCGGCGAAAATATTGCAGGCTGTATCAACCGTGATCCCGAAATTATCCGTCCGATTGACAATCCATACAGCGAAACAGGCGGAATTGCTGTCCTCAAAGGCAATCTTGCACCTGACCGCTGTGTCGTAAAGAGAAGCGCAGTTGCTCCCGAAATGCTCGTTCATAAGGGAAAAGCCCGTGTTTTCGATAGCGAGGAGGAGGCTATCAAGGTCATCTACGGCGGCGGAATAAATCCGGGAGATGTTATCGTTATCCGCTATGAAGGCCCTGCCGGCGGTCCGGGAATGAGAGAAATGCTCGCACCTACTTCTGCAATTCAGGGCGCAGGTCTCGGCTCATCGGTTGCGCTCATCACTGACGGACGTTTCAGCGGGGCTACCCGTGGTGCGGCTATCGGTCACGTTTCACCTGAAGCTGTCAGCGGCGGCACTATCGCATACGTTAAGGACGGAGACATCATCTCGATCGATATCCCAAATTACAGCATAAACCTCGAAGTTTCCGACGAGGAGCTTGCAGAGCGCAGAAAAACCATGCCGATAAAGAAAAAGGATAATATCACAGGCTATCTCAAGCGCTATGCTGACATGGTCTCAAGCGCAGACAAGGGTGCTATAATCAACAAATAACATAGAGGAGGTACTGCTATGGGTAAATATGATTTTTCAGTTGTAATTCCTGCACACAATGAGGAAGATTATATCGGCAAATGCCTGAAATCAGTCAGAAAAGCCGCAAAAGCCGTATCTCCGCAAAGAGTACAGATAATCGTCGTTGCCAACAGATGCACTGACAGAACTGCCGCAATCGCTAAGAATTACGGTGCAGAAGTGCTTGCAAATGACGAAAAATGCATCGCCTCGATCCGCAATACAGGCGTGAAAGCCGCACTCGGAAACATCGTCGTCACTATCGATGCAGACAGCACCATGTCTAAAAATTCTCTCCGTGAGATACGTGCCATGCTGTCATGCGGAAAATATATCGGCGGCGGAACAAACCCACGGTTTGACCGTATGTCACTTGGAATTGCACTTTCCTCAGTATATATCCTCATCTGTATACTGCCGGAGATAATCAGAGCACGGGCTTTTCTTTCGGGAGCGATGTTCTGGTTTTATAAGAGAGATTTCATGGCAGTCGGCGGATTTGATGAAAAACTCGTCAGCCTTGAGGATATAGACTTTGCAAAAAGGCTGAAAAAATACGGTGAAAGCCGAAACAAGAAATACGGCACTCTCAGAAAGTCGTATATCATAACTTCAAGCCGTAAATTCGACCAGTTCGGCGACTGGTATCTCCTGAAGAACAGAAAGCTCGTCAAGCAGATATTCTCAGGAAAAAACCGCAAAGCGGCAGACAGTTTCTATTATGACGCAAGGTAGCGTCAGGATGATTTGATTTATTTTGCTTATTCCGTACCTGCATATACGGAATATTAAAGGAGCTGAAAAAAATGGGTATGACTATGACACAGAAAATTCTTGCGGCTCATTCAGGTCAGAAATCAGTTTCGGCAGGACAGCTTATCCTCGCTGATCTTGATTTAGTCCTCGGCAACGATATAACCTCACCTGTTGCCATAAAAGAGTTCGCAAAGCTCAACAAAAACAAGGTGTTCAACAAAGAAAAGATCACCATGATAATGGATCACTTTGCACCGAATAAGGATATCAAAGCGGCAGAACAATGTAAAATGTGCCGTGATTTCTGCGGTGCAAAGGATATCACTAATTTCTATGATGTCGGAGAAATGGGAATTGAACACGCTTTTGTTCCCGAAAAAGGTCTCGTTACCGCAGGCGACTGCGTTATCGGCGCCGACTCTCACACCTGCACATACGGCGCACTCGGCGCTTTCTCAACAGGCGTAGGTTCAACGGATATGGCTTGCGGTATGGCGATAGGCAAGGCATGGTTCAAAGTTCCCTCCGCCATAAAAATAAACCTTACGGGCAAGCTCAGGAAATACGTTTCGGGAAAGGACGTTATCCTCAATATCATCGGTGAAATAGGCGTTGACGGCGCTCTCTACCGTTCTATTGAATTTACAGGCGACGGCCTTGCCTCGCTGAATATGTCCGACCGCCTCTGCATGGCGAATATGGCTATCGAGGCAGGCGCAAAGAACGGTATTTTTGAAGTTGATGACATCACTCTCGAATATCTGAAAGAGCATGATGCCGCAAAGCCGAAAATTTTCAAGGCTGATGAAGATGCAGAATATGAGAGGATACTCAGCATTGACCTCTCGGAAATAGAACCGACCGTGGCTTTTCCGCATCTTCCCGAAAATGCCCTTACATTTGAGGATATCGGCGATATTCCGATAGATCAGGTGGTTATCGGCTCATGCACAAACGGCAGACTTGAAGACCTTATGGCTGCCGCTGAGATCATGGAGGGACGACAGGTTGCCAAGAATGTGCGCGTTATCGTCATTCCTGCCACACAGCGCATCTATCTTGAAGCAATGGAAATGGGACTCCTCCGCACATTCATCGAATGCGGCGCTATTGTCTCAACACCGACCTGCGGCCCGTGTCTCGGAGGTCATACAGGCGTTCTCGCAGAGGGCGAACGTGCAATCTCCACAACCAACCGCAACTTTGTCGGAAGAATGGGACACCCCAAGTCTGAAATATACCTTGCAAGCCCTGCAACTGCGGCAGCAAGCGCCGTAAGAGGCAGAATAACAAGTCCGTGGGAGGTAATGAAGAATGAAGTACACAGGTAATGTTCTGAAATACGGCGACAACGTTGATACCGACGTTATCATCCCTGCAAGATACCTCAATACCAGCGACCATGCCGAGCTTGCACAGCACTGCATGGAGGACATTGATCCAGATTTTACGGAACGTGTGCATCAGGGCGACTTCATTGCGGCAGGTCTGAATTTTGGCTGCGGTTCATCCCGTGAACACGCTCCGATTGCGATAAAGGCAAGCGGAATATCCCTTGTCATTGCAAAAAGCTTTGCCCGTATCTTCTATCGCAATGCTATAAATATCGGCCTTGCCATAGTTGAATGTCCCGAAGCTGTTGACGATATAAAAGAGGGCGACAGACTTGAAGCTGACATGGATCACGGAATAATCAAAAATCTCACAACGGGAAAGACTTATAAGACCGCACCTTTCCCTGAATTTGTGAGAAAAATTATCATGAACGGCGGTCTTATCCAATCGATCGCTAACGGTGCGATCAAGTAAAGAGGAATTTATATGGAATTTAATATTGCTCTGCTGAAAGGCGACGGAATCGGCGTTGAAATTGTTGACAGCGCTGTAAGAGTTCTGGAAAAAACTGCTGAAAAATTCGGTCATACCTTCAATTTCACGGCTTATCCGATAGGCGGCTGTGCCATTAACGAAACAGGTATGCCGCTCCCGCAGGAGACTATTGACGGATGTCTTGCGGCTGACTGTGTACTGCTCGGCGCTGTGGGAGGCCCTGAATGGGACAGTCTCCCAAGTGAACGCCGTCCTGAAAAGGCACTTCTCGGCATACGCTCGGCACTCGGACTGTATACGAATCTCCGCCCTGCAAGGCTGTATTCAGCGCTCCGAAGTGCATCTCCGCTGAAAGATGAAGTTATCGGCGGCGGCTTTGATATACTCATAGTCCGTGAACTTACAGGAGGCATCTATTTCGGCGAAAGAGGCTATCGTGAGGGAAAAATGGGACGTGAGGCTTATGATACCGAAGTTTACAGCACGACCGAGATAGACCGCATAGGCAGAGCCGCTTTTGAAGCCGCAATGAAGCGCAATAAGAAGCTTTGCAGCGTGGATAAGGCAAATGTGCTTGAAACATCGATTCTCTGGCGTACTATCATGCACAAGATATCGGAGGAATATCCCGAAGTTGAATACAACGATATGTACATAGACAACGCCGCCATGCAGATAGTGCGTGATCCGCATCAGTTTGATGTTATCGTTACATCAAATATGTTCGGCGATATCCTTTCGGACGAGGCGGCACAGATAACAGGTTCTATCGGTCTGCTCCCGTCAGCATCTCTCGGTGCTTCAAAGCGTGGTCTGTATGAGCCTGTACACGGAAGCGCTCCCGATATCGCAAGTCAGAACAAGGCTGATCCTATCGCTGAAATTCTGTCAGGCGCAATGATGCTCCGCTATTCTCTTGGAATTGCAAAGGAAGCCGATGCTATCGAAAATGCAGTTGATACTGTCCTCAACGCAGGCTGGAGAACTGCCGATATCATGGGAAATACAGACGGCAAGCCGCTTTCATGTACGGAAATGACAGACAAAATAATCGAGGTCTTATAAATGAATGATAAAATAAAACAGCTTGGTCTTGAACTCAATACCATTGCTGTTTTCAGGAATATACCGTCAGACAGCGTGGTTTCAGGGCTTATTTCGCTTATTGAAGCTGCTCCCGATGACGATATGCCTGAATTTCTGAAGCGGTATTCTGCTTTTGTCCGTGAGCTTTATGCGCATACTGCCGATCTGACGGAATATCTGCTGAAACTCGTTCTTGAGGACGAGAATATCTGCATTGTCAGAAAAGGTCAGGGACTTGAAATTGACCGCTGTATAAGCAGTGCCGCAGAAAATGAACTGCATATCCTTGAACGCCTTTCACAGCTTACTTCGGATGATTTTGCCGAATATTCGGGCTATAAAGGCTATCTTCCGCAATGGAGGACGCATTCTGCCGACTTCTCCGCAGAATACAGCCGCCGCCTTGAAAATGTCACACGTTTCGGCTATGGCAAATGGACTGTGAGCAATATGTTCATTTTCAGGAACGGCAGTATCGTACCCGTGAAATATCCCGATAAACAGCGGCTTTCCGAACTTTACGGCTATGAGCGTGAACGCAGTGAGGTGCTTGAAAATACACTTGCCCTCATAAACGGCAGACCTGCACAGAATGTACTGCTTTACGGCGATGCAGGCACGGGAAAATCCTCAACGGTCAAGGCTGTCGTGAATGAACTTAGTGACCGTGGACTGCGCCTTATCGAGATAACAAAGGAACAGCTCTGCGATATACCTGAAATTATTGATGAAATAAGCAGTAATCCGCTGAAATTCATAATTTTCATAGATGACCTCAGCTTTACGTCAGGCGAGGACTGTTTCGGAGCACTCAAAGCAACGCTTGAAGGCTCTGTTTCTGCCCGTGCCGATAATATGGTGATATATGCGACAAGCAACCGCAGACACCTTGTCAGGGAGAGTTTCGCAGACCGTGAGGGTGATGATGTTCACCGCAATGATACCATGCAGGAGACACTTTCGCTTTCTGCACGTTTTGGTCTGAGGGTGAATTTCAGCCGCCCCGATAAAAAATCGTATGTTGACATTGCCGCAAAACTTGCAAAAAGCATGGGCATCGATATGGACGAAAATGAACTTGCTCTTAAAGCAGAACAGTTTGCTGTGGCATCAGGAAACGGACGTTCACCACGTACCGCAAAACAATTCGTGAACAGTCTTATAAGCAAATAATCCCCCGAAAGGAGAACAACAATGACTATCCGTGAATTACAGGATAAAATCATCAAGCTGAAAAAAGAAACAAATACTGCGATTCTTGCCCATAGCTATCAGGCAAGAGAGATCGTTGAGATCGCCGATTATACGGGCGACAGCTATAAATTAAGCGTTGACGCATCAAAAATCGATGCTGACAATATACTTTTCTGCGGCGTGCATTTCATGGCAGAGACCGCAAAAATGCTCTCTCCGCAGAAGCGTGTGTTCCTTGCAAACGGCAATGCAGGCTGTCCTATGGCAGAGCAGATGGACAGGGACTACATTGCAAAAATCAAGGAGCAAGAGCCTGACAGGACTGTTGTAGCCTACATAAATACCACCGCATCGCTGAAAACCGTATGCGATGTGTGCGTTACATCTTCAAGCGCACTCAGAATAGTTCAGGCACTTGACAGCAAAAAGATACTTTTTATTCCCGACTGCAATCTTGGCGGCTGGGTAAAGAATCAGCTCCCCGAAAAGGATATCATGCTACTGAAAGGCGGCTGTCCTGCCCATGCGGCAATTACCGTAAATGACGTAATGAAGGCAAAAAGTGAACATCCCGATGCCCTGTTTCTGGTGCATCCTGAATGTGTGCCTGATGTTGTTGCACTTGCGGATTATTCAGGTTCTACGTCAGGTATCATGGATTACGTCAAGAAATCAGACCGTGCTGAATTCATAATCGGTACGGAAACCTCTATTTCCGAGCATTTGCAGTATGAGTATCCGTACAGGAAATTCTATCCTGTCACGAAAGACCTTGTATGTAAAAACATGAAGCTCACCACCCTTCCTGACGTTTACAATACGCTTCTCGGCATGGATAACGGCGAGGCTTTTGAAATTCTTATGGACGACAAGCTTATTGCAGATGCAAGAAAATGTATTGACGAAATGATAAGACTGGGCGGCTGATATGACGGAAACTGCCGAAAAACTGTTCAGGGACGGCAATCTGCCCGACGATGAACTGACAGCACTTATTACGGATAATGACAGCGCTGTTTCGGAGATAATCCGCAGACACGCTGACGAAACAAGGCGGAAATACTACGGAAACAAGGTGTTTCTGCGTGGACTGACTGAAATATCCTCATACTGCAAAAACGACTGCCTGTACTGCGGAATACGCCGGAGTATGCGTGATGCACAGCGCTATCGTCTCAGTCGTGAGGATATATTGTCATGCTGTGAAAACGGCTATAAACTGGGGTTTCGTACATTCGTTCTGCAAGGCGGAGAGGACAGCTTCTTCACTGACGGGTTCATGTGCAGGCTGATATCGGATATCCGTGAAAAATATCCAGAATGCGCCATAACTCTCTCGCTTGGAGAGCGCTCCCGTGAGAGCTACAGGCTTATGAAAAATGCAGGCGCAGACCGCTATCTTCTGCGGCATGAGGCGGCTTCACAGGAGCTTTATTCAAAACTGCACCCGTCCGAAATGAGCCTTGAAAACCGCAAACGCTGTCTGTATGACCTTAAAGAGCTTGGCTATCAGGTAGGCGCAGGTTTTATGGTCGGCGCTCCGTATCAGACCGCTGAACATCTCGTGGCTGACCTCAGATTTATGCAGGAATTACAGCCTCACATGATAGGCATAGGGCCATTCATACCGCACCACAGCACGCCGTTTGCCGCCGAAAAAAGCGGTACGCTCGGATTAACGCTCAGACTGCTCGGCATAATCAGGCTGATGTTTCCGAAGGTGCTTCTGCCTGCGACAACTGCGCTTGGAACTATCGCTCCGAACGGCAGGGAACTCGGGCTTATGACTGGCTGTAACGTAGTTATGCCAAATCTTTCGCCTGAAAATGTGCGGAAAAAGTATGACCTCTATGACAACAAGCTCTCATCAGGCGAGGAAGCCGCAGAATGTCTCGAAAAGCTGAAAAAGAGCATTGCTGATATCGGTTATCAGGCAGTTTCTGAACGTGGGGACTATGTTGAATATGTATAACATTTATATGTAGGGGCGCATTCCGTGCGCCTGTACTTTAAAGTAATGCCCACACGATACAAGTATTGATATAATTTCGTCGGTCAAGCCGAGAGTTACGACTGCGAGCCGTCCGTAAAGCATTGCTTCGCTTGCTTTACTGATTCTTAGGGAGGCTCTGTGTCTCACCTGTCGGTTCGGTCGGTGCTTCTGCTTCGCAGAGGTGTCCACCGGACACCCGCACCCCTCGTACACCCTCCGTCGGGGAGCGAAGCTGCTCCCTTGACCCCGCAATATCGGGCTTCGCCATTTTATTATTTTTTATAGGAGAAAATTATGCGTGTAAGATTTCATCTTCCCGATTTTTCGGGAAATTTTAAGCTGAACCTTCTTTTTGCGGAAATGCTTAAACATAAGCCTGAATTTTTCCGTGAGGGAGTTGAAATAGCATCATTCTACGGAGTTTTTCCGCCTTCAATATGGAACGGCGGCAGAACACAGGGAGGCGTTGTTGATAAGACTTTCGTCAAAAGCGTGATAAAAGCCTTCAATGACCGTGGCATTCCGCTCAGATTCACATTCACAAACCCTGCGCTCGAAAAAAAGCATCTCAGCGATAATTTCTGCAATATGGTAATGTCCATGGCTGACAACGGACTCAATGAGGCTATCGTCATGTCACCTCTCCTTGAGGACTATATCCGCAGAAATTACCCGAATTACAAGCTTACAAGCTCAACCTGCAAGCGTATCACCGATCCCGAAAAGCTCAGAGAGGAGCTTGAAAAAGATTACAGCATCGTTGTTGTGGACTATGATTTCAACAATAATTTCGAGGTTCTGGAAAAACTCCCACGCAAACAGGACTGCGAACTGCTGGTAAATGCTTGCTGTGAGCCGAATTGTCCACGCCGTTCAGCGCATTATCACTCAATCGGTGTACAGCAGATAGCCTATAACGAGCATATCAAAAAGTACCCGAATGTGCCGTTTGATGCGGATAAATATGATACGGAGCATTTCCGTGACTGCCCGTTCTCACAGAGGGGCGTATTTGAAATAAGAAAACTCAGAACACATATTTCTCCTGATGATATCTGGGAGAAATACGTACCAATGGGCTTTGAGCAGTTCAAGATAGAAGGAAGAACTGCAAGTCCTGTCAATGTTCTTGAAACATATATGTACTATATGGCAAAGCCTGAATGCCGTGACGAAGCACGTTTCACACTGCTGAAATCCATGGAAAACTCAGGCACAATGATATTCAGATAAGGAGTAGATTCATGAAGGTTAAATTTCATCTGCCCGACTTTGCAGGTATGGGCAAATTCAATCTGGTTTTTGCGGCAATGCTTAAAAACAGCCCCGAATTTTTCCGTGAGGGCGTTGAGATAGCCTCTGTTTTCGGCGTTTTTCCTCCGTCACTCTGGAACGGCGGACGCTTTCAGGGCGATGTCTGCAACAAGAATTTCGTCAAGGCTGTTGTCAGTGCATTCAACAAAGAGGGCATTCCTCTCCGCTTCACATTCACAAATCCCATGATAGAGAAAAAGCATCTCAGCGACGAATTCTGCAATATGGTAATGCATCTTGCTGACAACGGCATGAATGAATGTATCGTAGTTTCACCGATTCTTGAAGATTATATCCGCACGAATTATCCGAATTTCAAGCTGACAAGCTCAACCTGCAAACGTATCACCGATATCGAAGCGCTGAAAGATGAGCTTGAAAAGGATTACAGTCTCGTTGTTCTTGACTATGACCTGAACAACAAATTTGATATTCTCGAAAAGATACCGCATAAGGAAAAGTGTGAAATATTGGTAAATGCTTGCTGTAATCCTAACTGTGAGCACCGTTCTCACCACTATCAGACTATAGGTCTTGAACAGATAGCATATGCAAATCATGTGAGAAAATATCCGAATGCACCTTTTGACTCGGACAAGTTTACCGCAGAGCATCCTGACAGCCAGTTTGAGTTTGACTGCCAGTGCGTACACAGGTCACTTTTTGATGTCATGAAGCTCAGTACTCACATTACTCCTGACGATATCTGGAACAAATACGTTCCAATGGGATTCAATCAGTTCAAGATAGAGGGACGTACACTTGACCTGTTCAACCTCACAGAGCATTATATGTACTACATGGTCAAGCCTGAATGCCGTGACAGGGCACGTATGATATTCTACAGAAATCTGTGGACTAACGGCGTTATTGATGTAAGGGAATAACAGCAATATTGATATAAAGAAGTAATTATGGGGATTTATAAAACTATCATAAAAACTGCGCCTGTAGGAATCCTTGAAAATGGAGTAGATATCCGTTACAATATGATATGGGATCACTTTGATTCTGCAATATTGATTCGTGGTTCAGACGGCAAGGTGCTGGCGGCTTGCTAAAAAAAATATTGACAAAAAGCAAGTCTATAGTATATAATATATAAGGTAAAAAGCGTAGCAGTCAGAGTAGCTTTTCCGCAGTCTTTCAGAGAACGGACGGTCGGTGCAAGTCCGCAGACGGGAATTGTGAAGTGCGGCTGTCAGCTTCGGTGAGGAACGGCTTATGCCAATTATTCCCCGACGTTTCGTCTGCGTTAAGGACTTTGAGTTAAGGCTACACCGTACAAAGCACGTCTTACGACTTTGCACGTTGCTGCCTTAGAAAACGGAGTGGAACCGTGCTATTGCGCCTCCGAGCTTTCTATATCTTTTCCCTTACATAAACTTACACTGTTTATTGAGGAAAACCTTTCCTCAGAAAGGTTTCCCCGATAATCAGCGCAGGTTTTATATAAAGAAAGATATAGGAAACTCGGGGGCTTTTGTTATAAAAGGAGGTTTTGTCATGCTGAAACATATTATCAGGGATATCAGAATAATAAAAGAACGAGATCCTGCGGCACGGAATACGCTCGAAATACTGCTGACGTATCCGAGTCTTACGGCGATACGCTCATACAGAATTGCACACTGGTTCTATAAGCATAATATGTTCACTGCCGCACGTATCATCTCACAGCGTGCAAGGAGTAAGACAGGTATAGAAATTCATCCCGGTGCTACTATCGGCAAGGGACTTTTCATAGACCACGGAATGGGCGTGGTCATCGGTGAGACTGCCGTTATCGGTGACAACTGTCTGCTGTATCAGGGAGTAACTCTCGGCGGTACGGGCAAGGACAAGGGCAAGCGTCACCCTACTCTCGGAAATAACGTGCTTGTAGGTTCGGGCGCAAAGATACTCGGCCCGTTCACCGTGGGAAATAATGTGAAAATTGCCGCAAATGCGGTAGTCCTCAGCGCAATTCCCGATAACTGTACGGCTGTCGGCGTACCTGCAAGAATTGTCCGCATGAACGGAAAAAAAGTAAACCATAATGTTACAAAGGACATTGACCAGATACATATTCCCGATCCTGTATCGCAGGAGATATGTCACCTTAATGCAGAGGTCGATGCACTGAAAAAAGAAATTGAAAATTTGAAAAACAAAACAGAGGAGTAATAAAAATGCAGTTATATAATTCACTTTCACACAAAAAAGAAGAATTCATCCCCCGTGAGGCAGGCAAGGTAAGTATGTACACCTGCGGCCCGACAGTATATCATTATGCTCATATCGGCAACCTCAGAAGCTATATCATGGAGGATATCCTTGAAAAATATCTCCGCTTCACAGGTCTTGACGTAAAGCGTGTAATGAATATCACTGACGTTGGTCATCTCACAAGCGACGGCGATACAGGCGACGACAAAATGCTCAAAGGCGCAAAGCGTGAGCACAAGACTGTAATGGAAATTGCAAAATTCTATACTGATGCATTCTTTGGCGACTGTGATAAACTCAACATCAAAAAGCCTGACGTTGTTGTTCCTGCAACTACTTATATTGACGAATTCATCCGTGTTATCAGCGTACTCATGGATAAAGGCTATGCTTATGAGGCTGGCGGCAATATCTATTTCGATACATCAAAGCTTGAAAAATACTACGTTTTCAACGACTTCAAAGAGGAAGATCTCGCAGTAGGCGTTCGTGAGGGCGTTGAGGAGGACGGCAACAAGCGCAATAAGGCAGACTTCGTTCTCTGGTTCACAAAGTCCAAATTCGACGATCAGGAACTCAAATGGGAAAGCCCGTGGGGTGTAGGCTATCCCGGATGGCATATCGAATGCTCATGCATCAGCATGAAGAATCTCGGCGAATACCTCGATATCCACTGCGGCGGCATCGACAATGCATTCCCTCACCATACAAACGAAATTGCACAGTCTGAAGCTTATCTCGGTCATGAATGGTGCAATTACTGGTTCCATGTTCTCCACCTCAACACAAACAGCGGCAAGATGAGCAAGTCAAGCGGCGAATTCCTCACAGTATCTCTCCTTGAAGAAAAAGGCTATCTGCCTGTAGTTTACCGTTTCTTCTGTCTGCTTTCACATTACAGAAAGTCCCTCGTTTTCACATGGGAAAATCTCGACAACGCCGCAGGTTCATACAATAAACTCGTTGAGAAGATAGTACCTCTTACAAAAGACAGAAGCGGCGATATTGACAAGGCTGAATATGACCGTCTTATGGGCGTTTTCACTGATGCTCTTGACAATGACCTTAATACTTCGCTTGCAGTTACGGCTGTATATGATGTGCTGAAATCAAATGCAAATGCCGCTACAAAGCTTGCTCTTATCAACGAATTTGACAAGGTTCTCGGTCTTGACCTTGAAAAGAATGCTGTAAGAATGGCTGAAGAGGCTGAAAATGCATCTTCCGACATTCCTGCCGAGGTGCTTGAACTTGTTGAACAGCGTCAGGCTGCACGTAAGGAGAAGAATTTCGCTCTCGCTGACGAGATACGCAATAAAATAACCGCTCTCGGCTATGAGGTAAAGGAAACCCGTCAGGGCACTGAGATAAATAAATTGTAATTCAGGTGAAACAAAATGGCAAGAATTTACCCTCTTTTCAGCTCCAGCAAGGGCAATTCGACTTTTATCGGAACTGAAAAAGGCGGAATACTCATCGACTGCGGCGTAAGCTTCAAAAGGCTCTCCGCCGCTCTCGAAGTCAACAGAATACCATTATCGGCTGTTCAGGCGGTGTTCATCACTCACGAACATTCCGACCACGTTGCAGGTCTGAAAATGCTGACAAAGAAAACAGGTCTGCCTGTCTATGGTCAGAAGCGCACTCTGCAAAGGCTGTGCGATGAGGATAAGATATCGCCCGAATCGCCTGTCATTGATATCACGGGACTGAATATCACCTGTGCAGGCAGTGAGGTAAGCTGTTTCAATACGCCGCATGATACAATTCAGAGCTGCGGATACCGCATACATACCGACGATGATAAATACTGTGCTGTATGCACTGACCTCGGTCACATCACGCCCGAAGTTGATAACGCCCTCACAGGATGCCGTCTTGTTCTTATAGAGGCTAATTACGATGAGGAAATGCTCAGACGTGGGCCTTATCCGCTTTATCTCAAAGAGAGGATTCTCTCGCCCAACGGTCATCTGTCAAACAATTCCTGCGCCGAACAGATAGGAAAACTCATAAGCCGTGGTTCGACGCATTTCATTCTCGGTCATCTCAGTCAGGACAATAATCTGCCGCATATCGCAGATCGTACCGTGCAGAACAGCCTTGTTCAGTTTACCCGTGGAAAAGACTATTTACTTGGCGTTGCGCCTGTTGAAACTCAGGGAGGAGCAGTGATTTTCTGATGAATATCAATCTTATCGTGATAGGCAAACTCAAAGAGGAGTACCTCAGAAGCGCCTGTGCGGAATATATCAAGCGCCTCGGAAGATTCTGCACCTTTGAACTGCATGAACTTGACGAGTGCCGTCTCAGCGACGAGCCGTCCGAAAAGGAGATAGCCGCCGCTCTGAAAAAAGAGGCGGAACAGATAAAGCGCTATGCAAAGGGCATGATTATCCCCATGTGCATCGAGGGCAGACAGCTTACAAGTCCTGAATTGTCCGAAAAAATAGCCGATGCAGGCGTTGGAGGATTCAGCACAGTGACATTTATAATCGGAAGCTCATTCGGTCTTGATGACGAGATAAAGGCTATGGGACACCTGAAACTCTCCATGTCGAAAATGACTTTTCCGCATCAGCTTGCCCGTGTCATGCTCCTTGAACAGATATACCGTGCATTCCAGATAGCCGGCGGAGGAAAATACCATAAATAACAAACAAAGGGCATCTCACAGTGAGATGCCCATTTATGAATAATTATGCTCGTTTGTCCTTACAGACAAATCAGAAATTACTGCGCTGACGAGGTCTTGCAATAATTATAAGCAGAGGTATAAGAACTGCGCATACTATCATAACGATCATTCCGACTTTGAAACCGCTTGAATATGCCTTTATAAGTGTATTTTTGCCGCCAAATACGAGTTTTGCGCCGCTTTTGATGTCTACGCTTGATGAAACCTTAGTACCGCCGACTTCAGCAACGCATGATATTTTTGAATTGTTTGGAATGCAGTTTATCAGATATCTTACATTTCCGTCTTTATTTGAAGAACTGCCGCCGGGATAATAATTTTTGTTTGACAAACAGCATCCTTTGCAGTATGATGATATATTTTTCGGATAGCTTATGTCAAATCCGTCAACTGAAAAGCTGATATCATCATAGATAAACATATTTTGCGAAACGACATTGGAACGGTCATTCTGAACACTGTTCCAGTTGTATTTTACTTTTGTCTTGGTTCTGCCGTTTTTGCGTGTGGTAGTTACTCTTTTGTCGCAGACTTCCTTTTTGGAAGTAATGCTTAACATTTCGGCAGAGAAAATGCCGAAAGGATCATTAACAGCATCTCCGCTGAGAACCGCACTGTCAATAAGATATGTGTCAGATGCGCCTTCAAGAGCGCACTTCATATCGTTCACCGTAGATATTACTTTGAGCGATTTGATTTCTTTTTCGGACTTTTTGCCTTTGTTCCAGAAGAAGAATGCACCTGCGGCAAAAATTGCCAGAAACAGAAATGCGGCGATCTTGCGTCCTGTTGATAAACCTGAATTCATGATGATTACCCCTTTTTTCTTATAAAATTTTTATATCAGCACCGCATAATTTTTGTGCGGTGTTGCTTTAATATTAATTCAGTTATAAAAACTGAATAATCTGTAATATTATTCTTTAATATTACAGAAAGTATATTATTGACTGCCTATTTCGACAAAAGTAGAGCCGATTTGTCGTGCAATTATACAAAAGTACTGGTTTCTATTGCTTTTTTTAGAAAAATATGTATAATAGAAGTATGCTGTTTTTACAGGATGTAAAAGCAAATACATACAAACAAGCTGCAAGGAGGAATTTAAAAATGAATCAGTTAACCAAAAGAATTATCGCAGGAACAATGGCTTTAGCAGTTGTTGGAAGTGCTGCACCGCTTGGCGTTCTTGTAAAATTACAGCATTCAAGTATACTTACAGCGTTTGCAGGCGGAAACAAGTATGCAGCGGATTATGAGAACACAGAATTTCATATTGCTTCACTTGCCGATCTTAATGAATTTGCAAGGGCTGTAAACGATGCAGACTTAACCTTTGAAGGTAAGACCGTTTATCTTGATGCTGATATAGGTGATGAAGACAACCCTTTCACAAATATTATCGGTGCAAGTAAATCATTCAAAGGTACATTTGACGGTCAGGGACATACAATTAATCTTAATCTTAATATTACATCTAATCAGTATAAACTCGCTGGCTTGTTTGGCATTATAGAAGAAGCAACTGTTAAGAATGTTCGTGTTACCGGTGAGATTGAATACAATGCAGATTCATGGGCAAATATAGGCGGTATTGCCGGTGATGTATTTAACAGCGATGTTTATAATTGTATTATTGATTGTAATGTGATTAAGAACGCAGTAACAGAAACTGCTAATGTAGGCGGCATTGGTGGAGATGTTTATAATTCACATATATATAACTGCATTAACATGAAGAGTGTTGCTGCATATGCTGATGGAATGATGACGAATCGAGCAGGAGGTATCTGCGGAAATGTAGAAGATAGTAATTCAGAAATATATAACTGTATTAATTATGGTGAAATACTTAACACTTCATCTACTTATAACAAAGGCGGTATCGTTGGTGATGGCTCAGGAAAAATAGAAAACTGTTTTACAGCGGAGCTATATAATGTAAACAATAAGGGAACAACGCTTTCTTTTAATCAGCTTAAAGGAACAGATAAAATAGACGGCGATTATCTTATCGACCTTCTTAATGACTATGTTGACGAATTTAACAGTAAAGCTGAAAATGCAGACATTGTATTATCGAATTGGGAACACAATACAGTTTTTCCTACGCTTATGTTCGGCGTTACTCCAAAAATTAAAGAAGTCCCTGTTCAAAATCTCGGAAGCACTGTTACAATAAATGATTCACTTAATATGAACTTCTTTATGGATATTCCTGATGATCTGAAGGATAAAACAGCAATCATGGCTTCTGTAAACGGCGGTGAAGCTAAATCTCTTACGCCTGAACTTGTTGACGGAACAACATATCAGGTAACTGTTGAAGGCATCTCCGCAAAGGATGCAGCAGCACCTATTGAGATAGGTGCTGTTGACAAAAATGATTCCGAAAAACTTCTCTCAAAGAAATTTACAACCTCTGTAAAGGATTACCTCGTTGCAGTTTATAAGAGTGCAGATGATACAAACAAAAAATATCCTGCATCTACCAAGGCATTTGTAACCTCAATTCTGAATTACTGTGATACTGCTGAAAAATATTTTGATCTTGACACAACTACTGATTTTGAACTTGACAAGATAGACGGTTTCTCAGACAGCCTTGCAGAAATTGCTCAGTCTGCTGATGATATCCTTAACAAAGATAATATGAAAAATGCACAGGTAACTCCTGATGCTATCGCAAACGCAGACGATTACCGCTATATGGGTTCAAGTCTGCTTCTGAAATCAAAGCTTGCTCTCCGCAGCTATTATAAGGCTGAGAGTGGTGCTGATACATCAATTTTCAACGGCTGTAAAGACGGCATTGAGTTATACTACTTTGAAATAAAGGATATTTCACCGCTGATGTTTGATACCGATATTAACGGCTATTCGATTTTCAGTTATATCAAACAGGTGCTTTCTTCTGAAAATACAGATGCATCACTCAAGGATGTTTGTACCGCTCTTTACACTTACGGTGAATTGGCCGGAGAATATCAGATGCAGGTAAAAGATGATGATGAAACATAATATAAAGAGGGGCGAATGATGAAAACAATTTATGAAACACCTGAACTTATTATCTCAGAATTTGAGAATGCAGATGTCATAACTACAAGCTGGTTTGCCGATGATGACGAAACAGAACTGATTTAAGGTAACACCGCACAAAGCCGTCATGATGCTTTGTGCGGTGTTTTTAATATATGGGCATCTCTAAAAACTCCTTCTGAGAAAAAGCAGCTATGCACAGCATCTGCTGCGTAAATCCCTCTCGTAGTGCGAAAGCATACCTTCAATGGCTTTTCTTGCATCTACTGTACCTATCTGTTTTTTCTTACTCAAAATGGGCTTTTAGAGATGCCCTATATTACAAAAATGCTTAGAGTATAAACATGATACTCTAAGCATTTTTCGTGTTCAGGGTGGGAGATGGGATTCGAACCCACGGTCTTCGGGCCCACAATCCGACGCTTTAACCAGCTAAGCTACACCCACCATATTCAATTAAAAGAAAAGCGCGCCTTGCTGGATTCGAACCAGCGGCTTACTGCTTAGAAGGCAGTTACTCTATCCAGCTGAGTTAAAGGCGCATCATTATATTTTAACAGCTTTGCTGTTAAATTGGAGCGGGTGATGGGAATCGAACCCACGTAACCAGCTTGGAAGGCTGGAATTCTACCATTGAACTACACCCGCATGGCGTTTCAACAAAAAATATTATATCATAATAAATCATGCTTGTCAATAGGTTACGTCAAAAAAGTCGAATTTCACAAAATACGAATTGCTTTATTGCCGCTACAGTACAAAATGCTGAAAGTATGAAAAATAGTGTGACAAAATTGTTATTTTAAAGTCATATAGATGTCACATTACTGTGTTATAATACGATTAGTATTAGGGAGGATATATTATACTCATTTATTTATATGGATTGATTTACTGAAAAAATTAAATTGAACCATTGACATTGCATTAACAATGTTATATAATTTAGAAGTGAGTACGTAATTTTACAAGAATAGTCAAAAGAAAAAAATAAATACTGCTATCGTCTTTTTCATGCTTTAAATTCACTATTGTAATGTGTTGATAAAAAATTGAAAAATGCTTTGTAAAATTACAGACAGCAAAATGAAAGTAGTGATAAAATGAAAATCAAAACAAAAGACCAGTGCGGCAGACGGTCTGAACGCTTTTTTAGCAGTTTCTGCATAGCACCGAGCCTTGTAGGGGTACTGTTTTTCTTCGTTATACCGTTTGGTATCGTAATTTTCTATTCGCTGATAAACAATCCTGTTGCAAGGGAATTCAGGGGTATCGAGAATTATCAGAAACTCATACACAACGCCGCTTTCCTCAAAGCCGCAAAGAATACGGCAGTATTCTCGCTGACAGCAGTTCCGCTCGCTGTAGTCATACCGCTGGGGCTTGCAATGCTGCTTGAAAGGAATATCCCGAAAAAGAGCCTTCTGCGTACACTTTTCCTCAGTCCGCTCATGGTTCCGACGGCTTCGGTAGTTCTTGTTTGGCAGGTGCTTTTCCATAATCACGGCACTCTCAACCAGATAATCGAGACTTTCGGCGGCAAGGGCATCGACTGGATGAATTCAGGACAGGGACAGATAGTCATTGTACTGATGTTCCTCTGGAAAAATATCGGCTACAATATGATACTTTTCATGTCGGCTCTGTGCGATATCCCACAGGATATAATCGAAGTTGCTGACCTTGAAGGCGCAGGCGGCTTCTATAAATTCTTCCAGATAAAGCTGAGGTATCTTTCACCGACTATGGTTTTCGTGCTGATACTTTCGCTTATCAATTCATTCAAGATTTTCCGTGAGGTATATCTCCTGACAGGCGACCATCCGCTTGATAAGCTGTATATGCTCCAGCATTTCATGAACAACACCTTCAATAATTTCGATTATCAGAAGCTTTCGGCAGCAGCGGTAATATTTTCGATAGTAATGGTTGTCGTCATAGCAATACTTCTCATTGCTGAAAACGCATTCGGAAAGGATGTGGAAAACTGATGATGACATACCGAAAAAAAGAAAAGGCGCTGAATATTGTCATCACTGTTTTTGTCTGCTTTGCCGCAGTCATGTTCATTCTTCCGACAGTGCTGACGCTTGCGAACTCATTCATGACATCAAACGAGATATCTGCCAACTACGGCTCGATGCTCGACAATATGACACAGGACAAGAAAACATTCATTTCAGGCAATGTAAACCTGAAATTCATTCCCGATAAGGTAACTCTTTCGCAGTATAAATCAGTCCTCATCACAAATTCGGATTATCTCATGAAATTCTGGAATTCGGTGATACTTACCGTTCCGATAACTGTTTTTCAGGTTGCACTTGCAATAATCACCTCATACGGATTTTCAAGATATCCAAACAAGATAAAGAGCCTGATATTCTTTATTTACATCATTCTCATGCTCATGCCGTATCAGGTAACTCTTGTACCGAATTTCCTCGTTGCAGATAAGCTTCATCTTCTTGATACACGCTGGTCGATAATACTTCCGGCAGTGTTCTCGCCTTTCAGCGTATTTCTGCTGACAAAGGTCATGAGGCGAATCCCCGTTGCTTATGTCGAAGCCGCAAAGCTTGACGGTGCGGGCGAAATAAAAATACTGACAAAGATATACATACCGCTTTCAAAGGGAGCAATTGCTTCTGTTGCGATGCTTGTTTTCATCGACTACTGGAACATGGTCGAACAGCCGCTTGTACTTCTGCGTGATTCAGACCTGCATCCGCTTTCGGTGTTCCTGTCACAGATAAATAAAGGCGATATAGGACTTGCATTTGCCGTCGGTACAGTTTATATGATACCGACAATACTCATGTTTCTGTATGGAGAGGATTACCTCGTTGAGGGCATTACCTATTCCGGCGGAATAAAGGGATAAGGAGATAAAAACAATGAACGAAACAAAAGAAAATAACATAAATGATATCAAAGATCCGAAGCGCAGGAGAGAAATAATAAAGACTATCCTGATAATATTTCTTGCAGGTATGCTCATACTCACATTCTGTTCAAATACCATTATGAACAGGAATCTGCCTGAAATATCGACGGAATGCGCTACATCCGGCAAACTTTCCGAGCATATCCGTGGAAGCGGACTTGTTGAATCGAATCAGTCGTATGAAGTTACTGTTGACGAAAGCAAGACCGTAAATACTATCAACATCAAGACAGGCAAGGAAGTCAAGAAGGGCGATGTGCTCTTTACACTCAATGCTGTTGAAAATGAACAGCTTTCACAGGCAGAGGATGCTCTTGCCGCACTTGAACTTGAATATCAGACTGCACTCCTCACAGAGCCGCTTGACTATTCCGAGGAAAATCAGGCGATAATCAATGCCCGTGAAGACCTCAACCGTGCAATTGACGCACAGAATGCCGCCGCAAACAATGAGAGCGGTTCACAGGAAACTATAAACGCTTACAATGCAGACAAACGCAGACTTTCAGAGAAATCAGAACTTCTTGCCGCACTTAAAGCCGCAGTAGCCGCTATCGATTCCGACAGCTATGAGGACGTTGAACCTGAATACAGCGGTGAACTTCCGATGCTCTATAATACCTATTCAGCCGCAAACAGTGAATATATGGAGGCTTATGCACTCTATTCCGAGGCTGTCAAGAACAGCGGCGATGCTTCAACGGCAAAGGCTGATGCAGATGCCAAACAGGCAGTGCGTGATGAAGCATATGCGGCATACAACACAGCAAAAGCTACGGTACGTGCTGATTATGCAAAGCAGATAAGCGCACTTAATGCCGAAGTAAAGGAACTTAATCTTAAAATTGAGGAATATGAATCACTCAACGGTTCACAATCATCAATGACATATGAACAGGCTTCAGAAGCTGTTATCGAAAAACAGAGAGCTTTGCAGGATCTCATAAATACGCTGAATAAAACAAAGTCATCAAATGACATCAACGCTAAGAAAGCAAATCTTGAACTTGAGGCAAAGCAGAAGGAAATAACCAAACAGCGTGAAAAGCTTGAAAAAATGAAGAAAGAATCGGGCGAGATAGAAGTCAAGTCCAAATACAGCGGAATTGTAAGTTCTATCAATATCCAGCCAAATGATATGACAACTCCCGGCACACCTCTTGCGGTTATAGATATTGCTGACGAAGGCTATACCGTAAGCATTTCTGTAGCCGCTGAAAAAGCTTCAAAGGTCAAAAAGGGCACTGAAGCCGATATCATGAATCACTGGGGCGGCGAAATCGAAGCTGTTGTTTCCGAGATAAAGAACGACAAGACAAACGGCTCAAATAACCGCACGATCGTTTTCACACTTAAAGGTGATGTAACATCAGGCTCATATATCGACCTCTCTATTCCGTGCGGAAGCGGCACATATGATGCCATCGTGCCAAAGAGTGCTGTATATAAGGACAGCAACGGCGATTTCGTACTTGTTGTAAAGGAAAAGAATTCTCCTCTCGGCAACAGATACTATGCTGAAAAAGTAAGCGTTGACGTACAGGTTTCCGATGAACAGTCAAGCGCCGTTATCGGAAATATCTATGCAGGCGATTACATAATTACAGCTTCAAGCAAGCCGATAAAAGCCGGCGATCAGGTTCGCATGAAAGAAAACTGATGGTGGGGCTATGAAGTATAAATTCAAAATAAGCCATATTATCATTGCCTCTGTCAATGCCGCAGCAATTGCTGCATCAATTGTTCTTACGGCAGTCGGCGGCAGTCTTGCGAAAAGTCAGGACTATAATCTTGCATATGAACGCTGGAAGGGCGATAATACAGAGGATTTCGCTCAGATAAGCTGTTATTTCTCTGAATCCGCAGGCTTTGCGCAGAACAGCGTGAACTCGGCAAGAAGTCAGCTTATCTCGGCACTTACTGATGCGGCTTATGATACCGCAGACAATACACATCCGTTCATCGACGCATACAGCGGTTATTATGGTACAGAAACGGTGCGGAGTGATATAAACGGCAGGGCAAATGCCGAAATTACCGCAGTCGGAGGGGATTTCTTCTTCTTCCATGACTTTGAGCTTGCAGACGGGGCGTACATCTCCGACGATGATCTGTCAAAGGACGGCGCTGTCATCGACAGGGAAACCGCATGGCTTCTCTACGGTTCTGATGATGTGGCAGGAATGAACCTCTATATCGGCAATATTCAGTTCTATATCTCGGGAGTCATAGAAAATCCTGATACAAAGGCTGACAAGCTGTGTGCAGATGATACTCCGAAAGTCTATATCTCATATGAAAAGGCTTCGGAACTTTCAGGCAGTACGGCGCAGATGTCAGAATACAGTACAGGCTTTGACAAGGTAACAGCCTATGAGTGCATAATGCCTGAACCTGTTGAGAATTTCGGCTCAACAACTTTCAAGAAGATAATCGGAGACAGTTATAAGGACAAAGTTTCCGTTATCAGCAATTCAGAGCGGTTCACTCCGAAAAAAAGATGCAAAGCTCTGAAGAATATAGAGAAAACAGTTATCCATAATGACGGCATTCGTTATCCTGCATGGGAAAATGCTTCAAGGATAGTTGAATTCAAGCTTTCCTATATCTATACAGCAAGAAAATATCTGCTGTTTCTCCCCACAGCAACACTGCTTTTCCTCTGCATTAAACTTTTCATACTCTGGCAGAAGAACAAGGCAGAATTAAAAAAGGCAGCCTTATCATTTATCCTCAAACGACTGCCGAAAAAAAATAAGAATACAACAAAACCGACAACAGAAAGGATCAATTTATCATGAGAAAAAACACTATGATGCGTTTTGCTGCACTTGCTGCGGCAATTACAATGACATTTTCAGCTGTTACATCATGCAGCAGCGAAAAAAATGGAAGCAGCAGCGGCAAAAATAAGACAAATTCACAGTCACAACAGGGCGCAGATGCAAAGGAACTGCTTGCAAATTCATATAAGGCTGTTCCGATAGATGTTGATACTGATATTGAAGAAGTAAGCGATTTCTTCCGCATTCCCGGCACTGACAGCCTTGTTTTCACTTCATATGACAGAGAGTCACGTATTCCGTCAGTTTATATTTCAAATCTTGACCTTACAGAAATTAAAGAAATCGAAACCGATCTTGGAGGAGAAGGCAAAAATACAGAAGTATATTTTTCTGTTACAGTAACAGCAGACGGTACTATTTGTCTGCTTGCTTCAATTTCTGACTTCGGCGATTTTGAGCTTCCTGACTATGAAGATCCTGACTTTGATTATGAAAACTTCGACTATGAGGCTATGGATGAAGCAAGAACCACTACCTATAAGCTTTATTGTTTCGACAAGGAAGGCAAGAAGATTTCAGAAAACGAGATCAAGGATTATGAAAAATATGCTGATGAAGAATCAGGCGGATTTTATACAGGCGGAATCTATACCTGCGGAGAAAACAAGATAGCAGTTCACCTCAGCGGCATGGAGGAATCCGTAATTGTCGTCAATACAGAAGGAAAGATCGAGGGCGAGCTGAATGTTGAAGAGATCCCGTATGTAATGGGCATGGGTATGTGCGCTGACGGAAGTTTTGCTGTCTGCGGAAGCGGAACATCTGCCGGTATGAATATCGTTCTTTATGATACAGAAACATTGAAGCCTACAGGAAAGAAGATAAACTTTGACGGCAATTACTACAGCCAGACCGCATTCCTGCCGGGAACAGGCGACTATGTTGTTTTTGCTTGTTCAGGCAGTGCCTATATCGGAATCAAAGAGAACGGTGAAGTTGATGAAATAATCAATTTCATAGATGCCGACCTTTCACAGAACGGTGCAAACTATGTCGTTCCTCTTGATGAAGGATTCCTCGTATACAGCAATGACTATGACGGAAACAGCGGTTTCTATCGTCTTGAAAAGCGTGATGCTTCTGAACTTGAAAATACAAAGGTAATCACTATCGGCACTCTTTATGATGACTATACAGTATCCCAGAGAATAAAGGAATTCAACAAGTCACATGATGATATCCGTCTCAAGGCAATAAGCTATGCAAAGTATGATGAATATGACGAAGAAAACCAGAAGATGCTCAATTCAGCCTCACAGCAGCTTAAAATGGATATTATTTCAGGAAAAGCACCTGATATGATAGTAACATATGACCTTTCACTTGTTTCAAGCCTTTCAGGAAAAGATGTTTACTGTGACCTCTATGACTTTATGGAAAAGGACAGCGAACTCAAAAAGGACGATATCATTCCGAGTATGCTTTCAATAGGCGAGCACAACGGCAAGCTTCTTTCCATTTCTCCTACATTCACACTTATGACATATGCAATAAAGTCCAAATTCTGTGACAAGGAGAACTGGACATTTGATGACTTGAAAGAGACCTATGAAAAGAACAAAGATAAAATGTCCCTTATGAAATATGATTCCAAGGAACAGGTTTTCGCACTTCTCATTTATTCTGCCGACCATTTTGTTGATTATGAAAAGGCAACCTGCAGCTTTGATTCTGATGAATTTGTAAATCTTCTTGAATTCTGCAATCAGTTCCCGAATGAAGAAGATATTATGGACTGGGAAAACGCAAGCAATGAAGAAATGACCAAGTTCTATGATTCTCTTGAAACTGCAAATATGGATGAGAAGGCACTTCTCTATGATTTGTATCTCTCTGAATTCCGTGGCTATGCACAGACAAAACAGGGCGCATTCGGCGGCGATGATATTACTCTTGTAGGCTTCCCATCCGACAACGGAACAGGAGCAAGAATACTTCCGGAGCAGTCATTTGCTATTCTCAACAGTTCACCAAATCAGGAAGAATGCTGGGCATTCATCAAGGATTTCTTCCTGAATACAAAATATGACGATCAGACTGTATGGGGCTTCCCGTCATTAAAGTCTGAATTTGAGAAAAAAGCTGATGAAGCTACAAACAAGCCTTATTACATCGACGAGAAAGGCGAAAAGCACGAAACTGATGATACATTCTATATTAACGGCAAGGAGATCAAGATAAATCCTCTTACAAAGGAAGAAAAGGAATATATCGTTAATTACGTATCAAATGCAAATACAGTATTCAACTCATTCTCGGATGATATAAACCAGATACTTCAGGACGAGATAGTGGCATTCTTCAAGGGTGAAAAGTCCGCAAAGGATGCAGCATCAATAATCCAGAGCAAGGTTTCTATCCTCCTCAGCGAACAGTCATAATTATAAAATAAAAGCGGCTCTGTACGGAATTAAACCTGTACAGAGCCGCTTTAAGCTGTTATTAATAATCTCTGCTGTTGAGTTTGCTGAAATACTGACCGATGCACTCACTGCTCTGAAGAACGATGAACACTGCAACGGTAGCGATAAGTGATACTGCATAGAGAAGGGCAACAAGTCCCATATTGCCGCTGTGCTGAGGTATCATGACGATTCCGGGGAATATCTGGATAATGCCTGCAAGCAGATATATCAGTGAGGCAAGGCTTTTAAGACCGCCGACACCTGTAAGTGTGAGGAATATGCTGATTATCATTGCAAATGTAATGTAGATAGCCGAGTTTTCGATAACCTTTGCAAAGCCTTCAAGTCCGTTCTTATAGTCAAGACCGAGCTGACCTGAATAGAGAAGATAGAAGGCAATTCCGCCGATAAATCCGACAATTCCAAGAACTATCAGCAGTTTGAAGCCCTTTGCAGCCTGTTGTCTGCGGAGGTCTTCTTTTATTTCAAGCATTTTTCTGAGGCTTTCCTTTTTGTCCTTCTGTTCTGAGACAAGCTGTGAGGAGACTGCTTTTTTTGCGGCTTCCTGTTTTATTCTTTCAAGCTCCTGTTTTTCATATTCGGAAGGTTCGGATTTTGGAGGAGCGGCAGGCTCATCATCAAGAATAGCAGCCTGAACAGGTGCAGTCGGATGTTCGGGTTCTTTTTTTGTTGGCGGAACATAGTTGTCATCATCAAGTATCGCAGCCTGTACCGCAGGTCTTGGTGCTTCTGCGCCAAGCTGTGAACGGCGCATTTCAATTACCTGCTGCTGTTTGTCGGGCGGGAGCATATCGAACTGCTGTTTGAGTTCAGGAGTAAGACCTGCGATTATGTCTGCATCTGAAAGTATAAGCTTTTCAGGCTTTTTCTGAACAAAATCGTTCATGTCATCAAGTACGGGAGCGGCTACGCCCTGCGGGCCGTCACGTTTTGCAGTCGGTGCGGTATATCCCATATCATCAAGTACAGGTGCAGCCACGCCCTGTGGGCCTTCACGCTTTGCGGCTGGTGCTGTGTACTCAAAATCGTCAAGAACGGGAGCTGTAGGAGTCTGCTGACCATAGTTATTTTCTTCGTTCATATTGTTCACCTCATAGAATTAATAATTTATCAGATACCTCTTTATTTTCTGCTGCTGAGATATTCTGTTATAGTGCCAACGTTTTTTGTTGATGAGACAGCATAGTATGAAAGGATATTCGATGCATCAACAGCGTCTATATGTCCGTTTCTGGTCACATCTGCGGCAACTTTGTGACTGTCTGTTATACTGCCTGTTCTGCCTGCCGAGGTCTCGGCATAGTATCTGAGGACTGCCGAAGCATCAACAGCATCGACTTTTCCGTCACTGTTGACATCACCGTATTCAAATGCGGCAGCGGAATATCTGTTATCAGCAACGGGATATTCAGCGTAGAATGCATCCGCAGTGTAATCACATTCAATGTCGATGTGTTCGTTCCGACGGTTGCGGATATGGGCATAGTCTATGCACATGGTCTGGAATTCTTTTTCACCGCAGAGAAAAAAGAACGGGACATTTCCGCCGAATAATTTGTCAGATGCGATATCAACATAATAATACTTTCCGTCAAGCTGTACGATATTCCATGCTGAACTCATTTCCGACAAACCGCTGGCAGTCTTTCCTGCTATGATACGGCAATTTATTCCTGCTTCTCTTACAAGACGGTAGAATGCATGAGCTATGCCTTTACCGGTTGCTTCGCCTTTGACAAGAGCGCCGTATGCCGTATTGTATTCATTTGTAATGTCATAATCATTGTACAGGTTTACATTCTTTATAAGATAGTCGTAAATAAATTTTACAGTATCATAATCAGTGAATTTTTTGCCTTTTTGCTGACGTTCTGACTTTTGCGTTTTTAAAAGAGTTGAAATATAACTGCATCTTTTATTTACTTCTTTTTCCTGTTCGGGAGTTGTTATCTTTGTACCGCCGATATAGACTGCATATTCGTTGTTGACTTTCCGTGACTCCAGATATGCATCGCTGAGTTTGTATCTGAGGTAATCACCGTCAAAAGGAGAAGATGTTTCCTTTAAGGCTTTGTGAATGACAGAGTAATAATCTGATGCGATAGATTTATATAATTCCGACGTAACAAATAATTTGCAGGTCTCTGATTTTTCAAGTGATTTACGGAGTTCGGTGACAACTTCATCCATCGTGGTGCAGTGCGGAAAATCTTCATCCAGAATGAGATAGATACCCTCATCTTCCAGATAATATGTTACTTGTGCAGAAACAGGCGTATCCGGCATCATAGCGGCAGTCAGTGCGGCTGAAAGAATGACCGTGAGCAGTTTTCCTGCTTTCATATACAGCGTCTCCTTATTTTAATTTGTTTATATATTCTGATATAGTACCGACGTTTTTGACTGATGATGCGGCATAGTATGAAAGAACAAGAGAGGCATCAACAGCATCTATCTTTCCGTTGCGGTTAACGTCTGCGGAAAGGCGCTGTGTATCAGAAAAGCTGACCGTTTTTCCGACAGAGGTTGCGGCGTAATATATAAGGATAGATGAAGCGTCAACGGCATCAATTTTGTTGTTGCTGTTGACATCGCCGTAATCAAATGCAACTGCGGGATATCTTGTATCGGATATCGGATATGCGGCTTTGAACTCCTTTGAAAGGTAATCGACCTTGAATGCTTCACCAAGAAAGTTGTTGAAACTGCTGTAATAATGCTGCACATCTTTGTATATGTTGTCGATGTCGTCTTCACCGTTCAGGAAGTAATAGGTTGAATTAGTGCCTATCATCATATCAAGGGCAGCATCTACATAGTAGTACTTGCCGTTAATTCCGACGATATTCCAGTAATTATTGACATAACCGCCTGAATTTTCGTTCAGTTCTCCTTTTATGATACGGCAGTCAAATCCTTCCTCTTTGGCAAAAACATAGAAAAGCTGTGCAATTCCCTTGGGGGTCGCAGTTCCCTTGACAGCCGCCGCATAGGCTGTGTCATAAACCGTGTCATAAACAGTTGTGGGCGATTCATATAATTTTACGTTGTCTTTTATGTAGTTATAGATTATTTTTATTTTTTCAAAATCAATGTCTGCTGTCGGGGTGGTATTTTTCAAATTGATTATTTCCGAATTTATTTTGCTTTTAAGATAGTTGCATCTTTTTATAAGCTCAATATCATGCTCATGGGAGCTGTAAAGCGTCAAATTCATATCAAGATAAATATAATCCCCGTTATATAAACAGGTATAGCCCATTGAGTCGTAAAAGTAACGCCAGTAATCACCGTTGAAACCGCTTGATGTTTCTTTGAGGGCTTCGGCAACTACCTGATAAAATATATCATCATTCCAGAGTTTACGTGGGTAACGTATCAATATTGATGGCTTGCCTTTTTCCAGACAGTTACGCAGAAATCCGCCGGCTTCCTCTACTGATGAGAGTTTTGCATATTCATCTGCATTGACAGGCAGTTTATCATCTGCGGCTTTTGCACTGAAATTATACGGAACAGCAGCGGCTGCAAGTGCTGCTGAAAGGACAGCAGAAAGTATTTTTCGTGGTATCATATAAAGCACCTCCTTTATTTTATAACATTTTTAATATAGCCTGTTACTGTATAGGAACTTCCGACTGAAGTATATGCATAGTATCCGAGAATGACAGAAGCATCAACAGCATCTATTACTTTGTTTTTGTTCACATCTGCGGCAGTCTGCTGTACCTTTGTGAGACTGCCCTTATTGCCGACAGAAGTTACTGCATAGTAGGTCAGTACGGCAGAGGCATCAACAGCATCGATAGTACCGTTTCCGTTGACATCTCCGAGAATGTTTACAGACGGATCGTAATCCGTTTCGTATATCGGAGTTGAGGGTTTTGAGTGGTTCGGGATATCACCTTCATAGCTGTCTGATGCATAGTAGAAGAAATATCTGTTGCCGCCCGAATTAATATCATTTTTGCCTTTGAGGAAAAATTCCGATGAGCCTTTTCCAAGCTGTGCATCAGCAGAAGCATCAAGCATATAGAACATAGGAGCAATGCTGACGATATTCCATCTGTATTCTTTGTTGTTAAGACTTCCCTGTGCAATGCGGCAGTGTAAGCCTGCGTCCTTCATAAGCTTATATACAAGCTGAGAAATGCCTTTTGAATTTGCGGCATGCTTGAAAAGCGCACCGTATGCTGATGAATAATACTTGTCCGAAGTGCTTTCGGTGTATGTTACATTGTCTGCGACATAGCGATAGATAGCCTTTATCTTGTTGTAGGTGTTCATTTTTGATGTGCCGAGAGATGTGAGTATTTTCTGGCATTCTGAATTTACCTTTTTTTCTTCATCAGCAGTTGTATAGTAATCAAAAGTGTAATTGAACAGTGTAGGATCTGATGTTGCATTGCCTGTGATAGAGACGTTGTTAATGCAGCCACGCAGATAGTCACCCTCCGAGCTGTTATCGGTATCAAGAAGTGCGGCGGACAGAAGGATATAATCGTTACAGCTTGGATTTGCAGTTGAATTATACGGTATCGAAACGCTTACTTTTGCCGTTCTTGATAAAAGAGCGGCTTTTATTTTTGCGGCGGCTTCAGCGAATGTATCAGCCTGAACTGTGGCATCGGTGATATCGGGTACGGAATATTCACCTCTTGCGCTGAAATTATGCGGAATAACGGCGGCTGTAAGTGATGCTGAAAGGATAACTGAAAGTATTCTGGTAAATATCATGATGTTTTCCTCATTTCATATTTCTGATGAAATCAGACAGTGAACCGACGTTTCTTACAGAAGATGCGGCATAATATGCAAGGACAAATGATGCATCAACGGCATCTATCGTACCGTTTTTATTCACGTCTGCGGCAGTTTTCTGGTTTGCGGTAAAATTTCCGCTGTGACCTGCGGAGGTCTCGGCATAGTATTTCAGTATTGCAGATGAGTCAACGGCATCTATTATTCTGTTGCCGCTGACATCTCCAAGAAGCATCGCCGCTGACGGATCGTACTTATAGTCACTTATCGGATAGGCGGCTTTGAACTGAGCTGAATTGAAGTCCTCGAAAATGATATTGTTCTGATACACGGGGATGTGTGTGTAATCGGGCAGTATCACATCGAAATCCTTGCTTCCTCTTAAAAAATATATCATGGAATTACCGCCGAGAGATGAATCCCATGTAACGTCCATGAGATAATATTTATCGTCAAGCTTCACTATATTCCATGCATGATTTTCATTGTCTGACGTGCCTGAGATTATGCGGCAGTCAATGCCTGACTCTTTCATAAGTCTGTAGAAAAGCTGTGAATATCCCTGACAGACGGCAACATGGTCTATAAGAGCGCCGTATGCGGTGAATACGTGTTTGTCATTTGTATTTGACGCATAGCTTGTATGACTTGCAATATGGCGGTAAATGGTCTTTATCCTGTCATAGTCCGACATTCCTCCGAGATCAAGGGAGGCGAGCAGAGAACTGCATTCGGCGGCAACTTTCTGTTCGTCCTGAGCCGAGGTGTAGTATTCCATGGTAAAGTTCATCGTTATGACTGATGATGAACCGCTGAAATTACAGCTGTATTTCTTTAAGCCATAGCGGAGATAGTCGCCCTCATTGCCCTTTGATGTCTCTTTCATGGCTTCGGCAAGGACATTACCCGGGGCATCATTGAGGTCTGAAACAGAATTTCGGGGGATACTTATGGTAAATGATGTTTTTCTTTCTGTCATATAACTTCGCATCTGCGAACCTGCCTCCTGAAGTGAAGAAGCCTGAACGGTATCGGGCGTTATTTCAATTTCAGAAAGGCTGACTTCTTTTTCCGAAAAGCTTAATTCAGGCGCAGATAATGAAGCTGATGCGCTCATATTCAGAGGCAGAGCGGCTGTCAGCAAAGCGGCTGAAAGAATAAATGAAGTAAGTCTGCGAAAATTCATAGGTATCCCTCCTTCGGGTGTCACTGAAAAAATGTCCGTATTGTCAAAGCGGCAGCCATAGAGTGTACTACAGCCGCCGTTGTTATCAATGTTATGCAGCACGCACATTCTGTGTGCATTGCGGCTTTGTGTTTATCTTTCGAGGATCTGTGCTCTGTCAGGGCCTATGCCTACCATGCTTACGTGGCATCCGACAAGTTCTTCGAGACGTGCAATATACTTGCGGCAGTTTTCAGGAAGCTCGTCAAAGCTTGTGCATTTTGAGATATCCTCGTTAAATCCTTCAAACTCCTCGTATACAGGTGTGCAGCCTTCGAGTTCTTCAAGAGTTGCAGGGAAGTGTTCAGTAACAGTTCCGTCAGGCTTCTTATAAGCCACGCAGACTTTGAGAGTGTCGATGTTTGCGAGAGTATCAAGCTTGTTGATAGCAAGGCTGTCAAGACCGTTGACTCTTACTGAATGACGGACGATAACAGCATCGAACCAGCCTGTTCTTCTTGGTCTGCCTGTGGTAGTACCGAATTCGCCGCCGACATTTCTGATCTTGTCGCCTATTTCGTCATCAAGTTCAGTCGGGAACGGACCTTTGCCTACACGGGTAGTATAAGCCTTTGCAACACCGATGATGTTTGTGATGACCTTCGGGCCAACGCCTGTGCCTACGCAAACGCCTGCGGAGAGCGGATGAGATGAGGTAACATATGGGTAAGTACCGAAATCGATGTCAAGGAGAGTAGCCTGAGCGCCCTCGAACATGATGGTCTTGCCTGCCTTGTCAGCCTCGAATGTGAGAACGGAAACATCGTCCATGTATGGGAGAAGTCTCTTTCCGTATTCTGTATATTCCTTTGTTACGGCATCAAGGTCAAATGCTTCGCCGCCGTAAACATCGGTGATTATCTTGTTTTTGAGTTTGCCTGTGGACTGGATCTTTTCTGCGAGAACTTCAGGGTGAACGAGGTCGTACATTCTGATTCCGCATCTTTCATATTTGTCCATATATGTAGGGCCTATGCCTCTTTTTGTAGTACCGATATCCTTGCCGCCCCTGAAAGCTTCTGAAAGGCCGTCGAGTGCGATGTGCCACGGCATAACGATATGAGCTCTCGGATCTATCTTGAGGTGACCTTCGGTCTTTATTCCTCTTTCAGCAAGGCTGTCGAGTTCGCCGATGAAGTCCTTAGGATCGAGAACGACACCTGCGCCGATAAGGCAGAGTGTATTCGGATAAAGAATACCTGACGGGATAAGGTGAAGCTTATAGACCTCGCCGTTATTGACAACAGTATGACCTGCGTTATTTCCGCCCTGTGAACGGACAACTACGTCAGCACGGGAAGAAATGATGTCGATTATCTTACCTTTACCTTCGTCTCCCCACTGAGTTCCTACAACGATATTTGCAGACATTTTTTTTCCTCTTTTCATTACTGCTTCACCGAATGTCGTTATGTCGGCGGAGCGTCTATCAAAATTTTTGTGCTAATGCACACTTACAATCTATTATACCATACCCGACACATAATTTCAAGAGTATTGAGTGAATTTTCATGGACTGTGGTAATTTTGTGTAGAATATCAATAAAAAGCGGCAGTATGTGATGCGGTGATTTTATGGCATTGTCTTATAATGCACTGCTGAAGAATATGCAGACATAAAAAGGGGATGCTGCAATTACATCCCCCATAAACATATTCAGGCTTACCGCTTATGACCAGTAGTTCTCGATAAATGAGAAGTCTCTGCCCGATACCTCATCAAATTCAAGGCGGCGGTTCACTTCACGGTATATCCATGTAGTCTCCTCGAACGAATTGCTGTAAAGCGCAAAAGGAATCATTTCCACGCCGTATTCGACAAGCTGCTGTTCAAATGTCAGATCGCTGTCATACTCAAATTCTTCAGTCTTATCAACATTAATATTGCTGCCTGTCAGACAGAGCCATTCAAGAACGCCGCTGCCCATATCCGAATAAGCTGAAACGAACTGTTTTTTCTCCGTATCACAGGCAAATCCCGTATGGCTGCTGACTGTGCCGTCAGAGATGACCTTTATCCCGAAATCGTCGTATGTATAGAAAGCGTGCTGGAAGTCGTCCTCACAGGTACCGTACTTGACGATAAGTTCGGGTGTTCCGTTGCTGTCCATGTCGAAAAGCGTATAGGACACCGTCACATTGTCATATTCCATGTCCGTCAGCGAATCGATCTTTGCGGAAACGGCGTTGATATAAGCCTCGATGATGTCGTTATGCGTCGGCATGGGGCGTGTTGTGACAGTAGTTGATACTATTGATGTTGTCGAAACGGTTGAGAATGTTTCGGCAGATGTTTCGGTAGTCACTGTCTCCGCCAGCGTGGTCGTATGAAAGACGTGGCTTGTCACTGTTATCTTTTCCGCAATTGACGGCGGTTCAGGTCTTTCAGGCTCTGAAACGGCTGATGTGACGACGGTTTTTGAAGAAGTCACCGGCTTAATGCTTATCGTAGTAAGCGTAACTATAGTATCAGGCTGTACGGTCTCGGAACTTTTTTCGCTTGTAAGCTTTGCTGTGGTATCCGGAGTCTCGACCTCAACAGACGAATCGCTTTTTCCGTCACAGCCCGTAATAATGGCGGCAATTGCAGCTGCTGCCAGAACAGACATATACTTTTTCATCCTTTTCCCCCTGTGCAACTAAGAAATATACAGTCACATCAATTTTTCTGTCATGCAACTGTACTGCACCGCAGTAAAAATATGTGAACAGCACCCGAAAACCGACTTTGTCGATATCGCACAAAAAATCCCCTCCAAGCCATATCCGCACGGCTGATTTTTTATGCACACTGATAAATAAACAGCAAGTATAAAACATAACAAAAATTACAGGGCACTGTCTTCAATCTGATATACCCATATTATACACACTGTTCTCCATAAAGTCAAGCGGAAACTTTTATACTTGAAATTATTTCACATTATATGCACATTTGGAGTAAAAAATGTCAAGAAAATTGTGCTTTTAATGCATTGCAAAGGTAGTGACAAACGACATTAAACGTGTTATAATGTATATAAAGCATTTCTGAAGCAGTACCTCACAAACCGTCAGACGTTTTCAGAGATGACCTATAGGCAGTACCGGTGAACGCTTCACCGGCAATAATTTTGAAAAGGACGTGACATCTATGTCTCGTAATTACGACGTTATAATCGCAGGCTGCGGAGCGGCAGGTCTCTATGCAGCAATAAATCTTCCTTCCGAACTTAAAATACTCATCATCTGCAAGCGTGACCTGAAACTCTGCAACTCATCTCTCGCACAGGGCGGCATTGCAGGTGTTTACCAGTCTCCGACGGACAATATACAGTACCACCAGAACGATACTCTCATCGCAGGAAGCTTCAAGAACAACGTTGATGCCGTACATACCCTCGTAAGCGAAGCCGCTCAGGATATCGAAAACATCATCAGCCTCGGCGTTGACTTTGACAAGAACCCCGACGGAACTTACCACCGTACACTTGAAGGCGGTCATGGTCATCACCGTATATTCCACCACGCCGATTCCACAGGCGCAGAGATCGCAGGCAAGCTCCTTGAAAAAGTTAAGACATTAAGCAATGTGGATATCATGGAGAATACCCTCATGTGCGCAACAAAGCAGACTTCAACAGGCTATTCGGCATTTCTGAAGCTTGCTGATGATACATATGAGACTGTCAATGCTCACTTCATGATACTTGCTACAGGCGGTATCGGCAGAGTATACCAGTTCACCACAAACTCAGCTATCGCAACAGGCGACGGCATTACTTTCGCTTATGAAATGGGCGCAAAGATAAAGAATCTCAGCTATGTCCAGTTCCACCCTACCGCATTCAATAACCGTGCAACCCGTGAGTGCTTCCTTATTTCAGAGGCTGTCAGGGGCGAGGGCGCATACCTCCTCAACTGCCATAAGGAACGCTTCATGCACAACTATGACGAGCGTCTTGAACTTGCTCCGAGAGATGTTGTATCACACGCTATTATCCTCGAATCACGCAAGCAGAATTCAACAGATTTCTATCTTGACATAAGCTACAAGGACAGCGAATTCCTTAAAAACCGCTTCCCGATGATATACAAAAATCTGCTTGAACAGGGCTATGACCTTACAAAAGAGCCTGTTCCGATATATCCGTGTCAGCACTATCTCATGGGAGGAATTGACGTTGACAACAACTCCGAGACTACACTGCACAACCTTTTTGCCTGCGGAGAATGCTCACACACAGGAGTTCACGGAAGCAACCGACTTGCAAGCAATTCTCTCCTTGAAGCACTCGTATTCTCACGCCATGCCGCAAACTGCATAGCTTCACGCCTTGTTGATGTTCCGAAAGATTTCGAGGAAGTTCAGTTCAGCGAGAATGCAGGTCATGACCGTATCCCGAAGGGCATTCGCACCGAAACAAGAAAAATTATGCAGGAGAGCCATTTCGTTATCCCTGACAAAAAGGCTATCGCAGAAGGCTACAAGCGTGTCAGCGAGATACGTGAACAGCTTCTTAACGGCGGATATTTCGTTGATGCAGACTTTGTGCTTGCTAAATCGATAGTTACCGTAGCATACATAATCCTCGGCGAAGTGCTCAAATAATGAGGTGAAAATATGGACGAAAAGGCAATTGTGGAAAGCATTAAGCAGAAACTTGACGAAATAGAAAAAACCGAAAATATCAAGATACTCCACTGTGTCGAATCGGGAAGCAGAGCATGGGGATTTGCCTCACCTGACAGTGATTTTGATGTAAGATTCATATATGTCAGACCTGCGGAACAATACCTTAAACTCGAAAAGACAAGGGATACTATTGAATGGCAGCTTGATGACGTTTACGACATAAGCGGCTGGGATATCAGAAAGGCTCTGGAGCTTCTCCACAAGTCAAATCCCACGCTTTTTGAATGGAACAACTCCCCGATAGTCTACAAAACGACTCCCGAATGGGAACAGGTAAGGTTCATCATCAACGACTATTTCCTGCAAAAATCGGGCGTATACCACTATCTCAGCACCGCAAAGCACAATAACCATGAGTTTCTGCGTGGCGATGAGGTCAAGCTGAAAAAGTACTTCTATGTACTGCGTCCTCTGCTTGCCTGCCGCTGGATACTGGATAAGGGTACACCTCCGCCGATGCTTTTCAGTGAGCTTATGGACGCAGAGCTTGAGGACGAATTAAAGCCGACGGTGAATGCACTTATTGAAGCAAAGATGAAAACTCCCGAAATTGGCAAAGGAAAGCGTATAGATGTACTGAACAGCTTCATTGACCGTGAAACGGAAGTCATCATGCATAAGGCAGATGCCCTTGACGGCACAAAACAGGAAGGCTGGGAAAAGCTTGATGACGTTTTCCTGAAACTGCTTGGTATGCGTTAACATGGTACGGACGCACGTAATGCCCCATGCAAATCATGTTTATTTTTTGAGAAAGGATAATTTTTTATGAAGCTTTTACAGTGTTACATTGATAATATAATCACGACCGCCCTCATGGAGGACATCAATTATATCGATGCCGCCGCAGATAATCTCATTCCGCCCGAACACAGAAGTTCAGCCTACTATGTTGCAAAGGACACAGGCGTTGTGTGCGGAATCGAAGCCGCAAAGCGTGTATTTGACCTTGCAGGCGGAGATGTTGATTTCCGTATCCTCATGAACGACGGCACAAAGGTGAAAAAAGGCGATATCATAGCCGAACTCGAAGGCAGTACCCTCACTCTGCTCAAAGGCGAGCGCACGGCTCTCAATATCTTACAGCATATGTCGGGCATTGCTACTGCCACGAATAAGTGCGTTGAGCTTGTTGCAGGCACAAAGGCTTCCGTTACCGATACACGAAAGACACTTCCGGGACTCCGTGCCCTCCAGAAGTATGCTGTTACGGTAGGCGGAGGCAAGAATCACCGTTTCAATCTCTCCGATGCCGCAATGCTGAAGGATAATCATATCGACGCTTACGGCGGCATTACTGCGGCTGTATCTGCTCTCCGTGAGAAGATAGGTCATACGGTAAAGATAGAGGTCGAGGTGCGTACTCTCGATGAACTCCGTGAGGCTCTTGACAACAGAGTTGAGATAATCATGCTTGACAACATGAGCTGTGACGAGATGAAACAGGCTGTTGAAATTACTGACGGCAGGGCACTCCTTGAAGCATCAGGCAATGTTACAGCCGAAAATATCCGTCAGGTCGCTGAAACAGGCGTTGATATAATTTCACTCGGCGCACTCACACACAGCGTAAAATGTTTTGACATATCTATGAAGATAAAGAGGAACTGATAATATTCACAGGGGCGGTCAACAGCTGCCCCTGTATTGTTCTCCTGTTAAAAAATATAAAAAACGGCGAAGCCGCATACTGCGGGGGTCTGGGGAGTAGCTCACTCCCCAGCGGAGGGTGTACGAGGGGTGCGGGTGTCCGGTGGACACCTCTGCGAAGCAGAAGCACCGACCGAACCGACAGGTGAGACACAGAGCCTCCCTAAGAAGCAGTAAACCGAGCGAAGCAACGTTTTACGGACTGTCCGCAGTCATAGCCCTCGGCTTGTCCGACGGAAAAATCATCAGCATTCGGGGCACGGCGGACGGAATGCGCCCCTACATAATTGGTTACATTATGGCACGGCACACGGAATAATCACCCCGACAAAACAAAAAATAAATTCCCCGAAATTACGCATTACAGATAGTCAATCTACAATAATTCAACGGCTTTTAAGTAACCATATGTTCCAGTTTCACAAAAATTTGCGGAAACTATTTACAAATCAGTGATTTTGGTGTATAATAGGTTAGTATGTTGTGTGAACGTGGGAAAAATCCACGGCACATCTGTATTTATGATAAAAAAGCATATACTATTATTGCTTTATATAAGATTGAGGAGACTTGATATGTTCAGAAAATCTTTAGCTTTTCTTTTGTGTATTGCGGCAGTTTCAGGCTGTTTTGCATCATGCGGAAAAGACGAAAACAGTTCATCAGATACGGATACTGCCGCTACTACAGTGGCAGACGCTCAGAATATTGAGATTGCAAACTTTACCGAGCCACAGAAGGGCGATACCATTATTATAATGAAAGTCAAGGACTACGGCGAGGTCAAGTTCAGACTTTTCCCTGAATACGCTGACAAGGGCGTTGAAAATTTCGTGGAGCTTGCAAAGAAGGGCTACTATGACGGTCTTACATTCCACCGTGTTATCAAGGACTTCATGATTCAGGGCGGCGATCCGCTCGGCAACGGTACAGGCGGTGAATCTGTATGGGGCGGAGAATTTGACGGCGGCACAGATCCTCATCTTATCCATGCCGCAGGTGCTCTTGCTTATGCAAACAGCGGCTCTACAGCTACTGACGGCTCACAGTTCTATGTGGTAACAGGTACTATCTGCACAAAGGATGATATCAATTACTACAGACAGCAAGGCGTGAATATCACTCCTCAGCAAGAGGAAATATATACAACAGTCGGCGGTACTCCGTGGCTTGACGGCGGATATACCGTTTTCGGACAGGTTATCGACGGTCTGGATATCATCTTCAAACTCCAGAATGTCGCTACAGGCGCAAATGATATGCCGAATGAAAGCGTCATAATCGAATCAATGACAGTCGGTGAATACAACGGCGAGGAGATCCGCTGGTTCATGCGTGACTATCAGGACGAAACTCCTACTGCATCAGATGCCGAAGTAATGAACTTCACTGAACCGCAGGAGGGCGAAACTATCGTTTCTATGGATATCGAGGGTTATGACCACCCTGTTATGTTCAAGCTTTTCCCTGAATACGCTTCAAAGGGCGTTGACAATTTCGTTGAGCTTGCAAAGGACGGCTATTATGACGGTCTGCGTTTCCACCGTGTTATCAAGGACTTCATGATTCAGGGCGGCGATCCGAACGGCAACGGCACAGGCGGTGAATGTATCTGGGGCGGCAAATTTGACGGCGGCACAGATCCTCATCTTATCCATGCCGCAGGTGCTCTTGCATATGCAAACAGCGGCTCTACATCTACAAACGGTTCACAGTTCTATATCGTTACAGGCGAGGTCTATACCGACAGTGAGATAAAGGAACTCACAGACAACGGCTATCCGCTGTCAGATGACCAGAAGGAAATTTATTCAACAGTCGGCGGAACTCCGTGGCTTGACGGAAACTATACCGTTTTCGGTCAGGTTTTCAGCGGACTTGATATCATCTTTGATATCCAGAATGTCGCTACAGATGAGTATGATATGCCGAATGATGACGTAATAATCAAATCTGTAAAGGTTCAGCAGTATGCAGGTGAGGACGTAAAGTTCAGACTTTCCGATTACGATGCAGCGAGCGCAGACAGTGCTGATGATGCAGAAGATGCTGAAAGCACAGAGGAAACAACTGCCGCTCCTGACGAAACAGAAGAAACCACAGCAGAAACTACAACTGCAAAGGCAGGTTCAGAAGAAACTGAAACTACTGCTGAATAATATACCGCCTGATAATTTGGGGTGATTTTTCAGGCTTATCGTGTACCGCACTTCTGCGGGGAACAGAAGAAAGATGTTCGGGACAGAGATAGGGAAGATCCCGGAAAATTAAGGAGAGAAATCATTTGGATAAGTTTGTTATTAAAGGCGGCCGCCGTCTTGAAGGCGAAGTCACCATAAGCGGCGCAAAGAATGCCGCAGTAGCAATTCTTCCGGCTGTTATACTTTCGGATGAGCCATGCATTATAGAAAATGTTCCATCAATAAGCGACGTTACCATAAGCCTCCGCATACTCACGGAAATGGGCGCAGAGGTCACGAATATCGGTCACGACGCATACAGGATAGATCCCACAAAAATCGATAATTTCTGCGTTCCTTACGAGACCGCACGCAAAATGCGTGCATCATACTACTTCCTCGGCGCTCTGCTCGGCAAGTTCAACAAGGCAAGAGTATCAATGCCGGGAGGCTGTCCTCTCGGAGACAGACCTATCGACCAGCACCTCAAAGCTTTCGCCTCACTTGGCGCAAAGTATACCCTCAGTCAGGGCATGATAGACCTCACCGCAGACAAACTCAGCGGAAATCAGATATTCTTTGACGTTGTAACAGTCGGCGCTACCATGAATGCCATGCTCGCCGCCGTTAAGGCAGAGGGACTTACAGTTATCGAGAATGCCGCAAAAGAACCGCATATCGTTGACCTTGCGAACTTCCTCAACTCAATGGGCGCAAACATCATGGGCGCAGGTACTGACGTTATCAAGATAAGAGGCGTTGAAAAGCTCCACGGTACGACATATTCCGTTATCCCCGACCAGATAGAGGCAGGCACTTTCATGGTTGCAGTTGCCGCTACAAAGGGCGATGTACTCATAAAGAACGTTATCCCGAAGCATCTTGAATCCATAACCAAAAAGCTTGAAAAAATCGGCGTGAATATCGAGCAGTTCGATGACAGCGTGAGAGTATGGGTAGACGGCCCGCTCGTCAAGACAAATGTCAAGACAGCTCCGCATCCGGGTTTCCCGACTGATATGCAGTCGCAGATAGCAACTCTCCTCACACTTGCCGAGGGTACAAGCATCATCACGGAGAACATCTGGGAACAGCGTTTCCGCTATGTTGACGAGTTAAGACGCATGGGCGCAGATATCACTGTAAACGGCAAAGTCGCTCTTATCGAGGGTACAGGCAAGCTCATGGGTGCTCCTGTCAAGGCGTGTGACCTCAGAGCCGGTGCAGCGCTTATAATCGCAGGTCTTGCCGCAAGCGGGATCACCGAGATAGAGGATATTTTCCACATCGAAAGAGGCTATGACTGCATGGAAGGCAAGCTCCGTGCTCTTGGCGCAGATATCGAAAAGGTCAGCTTCCCCGATAAAGCCGCTTCCCCGAAAGAGGACGGAAAAGCCGCTTCATAATTGAAAAGATAAAGGGACAGTTTCAAAGCTGTCCTTTTTTGTATTGTGATATAAAAAACGGCGGCTTACCTTTCGGCAAACCGCATGACACCAAATCCACGGCATGATAAAGGGCATCATGGTATCATTCTGAATATCACAGGCGTTCTGATTTGTCCGCACCACGGCAACAGCATTTAAAAAAATATACAAGCGGCGAAGCCGCATATTGCGGGGTCAAGGGGTGCGGGTGTTCGGTGAACACCTCTGCGAAGCAGAAGCACCGACCGAGGCGACAGCCGAGAAAAAGCTCGCTCCCTTGC
>JAZUGG010000099.1:0-4382 GCA_045641105.1 Ruminococcus sp.
CCACCAACTAAATCTTGAATTTTTCTGCTTGTCCTGAAGAAGAAATTCTGCGTCAGAAAACCTTAAAATACGTAAGTATTCCTGCGGCTTTCTTCCTTGACTTTCTCCTTCATTACTTCGCATAAAATATTCAAGATTTAGTTGAGGAAGCAATAAGGGCACCTCTAAAAACCCCTTCTGAGAAAAAGCAGCTATGCACAGCATCTGCTGCGTCAAGCCCTCTCGGAGTGCGAAAGCACGCTTTCGATGGCTTTTCTTGCATCTACTGTACCTATCTGCTTTTTCTTACTCAAAACGGGTTTTTAGAGATGCCCTTAATATTAAAAGTCTTTGGAAAGGGGTTCGGGGAAGAACCTTTCCTCAGAAAGGTTTGCCCCGATAAATAGTACAGACTTTCTATATGAGAGCCGCTGTTATGCCTTGAACAGGAAACGTATGAAGTTATACATCAGAGGAATAACGGTACTGCTGTCATGTCCGCCGCCCGGAACGGGAATGAAAATGTTATCAGTGCCGTGCTCGGTGAAAAGATCATGGTACTGTTCGGGATATGTGCCTACCATATTGTCGCTCGTACCGCCTGCGATCATCAGAATATACGGCTCATAAGGCGCATCTATCCTGATATCATCCTTACTCATGCAGCCCGGATGATCCATGAACTGATCCTTTGTCGGGAAAATGCCGGGTGCAGGAGCGCCTGCGCCTATGTAGCCTACCTTGTCCTTACACATCATGCCGATATAGAGCGACTCTCTGCCGCCCATTGAAAAGCCTGCAACTGCCGTATTTTCACGCCCCGTCTTTACAGGATAGTGTGACTCGATATACGGCATAAGACTGTCGGGGAGGTCCTCCGCAAATGCATCATAATACGGCACATCTTCCGAACCGTTGCCGGTTGCGTAAGCTCTTGCGGCATTGGTATACTGATTTGTAAAGACGATTATCATAGGCTCTGCTTCGCCGCTTTTTATGAGATTTGAGGCTATCTCACGCACTCCCATACCGTCGAGCATTGCTGATTCATCGCCGCCGTAGCCGTGATTCACATAGAGTACGGGATATTTTTTGCTTTTGTCATATGACGGCGGAAGCCATACATTTGCGCCCTTGTCACGGTTTGCTTTTTTGGAAAAGTATGTGATATGCTCCACAGTACCCTCTGCCTTTGCAAGCGCAGATGACGGAACATTTGTGGTCATAAGACTGCGGATAGTTGACATATACTCCTTATTATGACTGCCTTCACTGCTCTGTTCAGAGTTATCCTGAAGCATCTGCCTGAGCATTGCAAGGTCAAATACATCAAGCTGACCGTCACTGTCAATGTCAGCAGTATCAGCATATATCTCCGTTCCTTTGCCGAGAAGATAGTCACTGAGCTTTGAAGCATCATCAATATCAACAGTGCCGCTGTGGTCTGCATCGCCTGACTTGAATGCTTCAGCCGGAACAGTACCGTCAGACTTCATAACAACAACATCATCAAGATAGAAATCGCAGAGGTCCGTATCTGTCTCGATATAGAGCACAGGACTTGAACCATCCGGCATCTTATAGCTTGGAACGGAAATTGTCACCCACTTGTCAGAAGGCACATCTGCCTCGGCAAATGTATCGTATACCGTCGTTCCGTCCTCATACTGCATTGTCACCTTAAAGTGTACTGTACTGCCTGTTGTCTGCTTTACCTTTGCGGAAACGCTTATGTCAGTGCCTGCGGGACAGCGCTTGCTGCTGAGGGAATATGCAATGCCGTTCCATGATGCAGTTCTGCCTGAAACAAATGCTGAAGCAGAACCGCTTGCCGCCGCCGTCTTTGATACTTCTACGCTTGCACTTCCACGAGCCTCCCAGCCTGAAAGACCGCTTTCAAAGTCGGAACCGAGTATCTCAGGGCTGTCAGGAACATCAGGCGTATCGCCGCCCTGTCCTCCTGAACCTGCAAGGTATTCTTCAATTACTTCTGCCCAGAATTTGCCCATTTTTTCATAGCCTGCACCGCTTGGATGGAGATTATCATAGGACATATCAGCCATACCGTTCAGACTGCCGTGTACATCTGCGAACTGAACATTATCGCCGTATGATTCAGCCACTTTCTGTACCGTGTTATTGTAGTTCCCGACACGCTGTGCATTGCCGCCGTATGCCGTAAATTCGGGTATCGAACCCATGAAGATAACTCCGTCTTCAGGCATATCGTCAAGAATGTAGTCGATGAGAGAGTGCAGGTCTTTCTCGCAGTCATTCAGATTGCGGTTTGCGGTCATATCGTTCGTACCGATTATCAGCAGAACGATATCAGGCTGTGCCTTTTTGATGGCATCATTCTTCTGAAGCTTTTCAAGAAGTCCGTTTTCGCCCCAGTCAGGAATAGGATACTGCTGTTTGATAGTGTATCCGCTGTAGCCTGCGTGGTTGCCGTCGTACTGTACACTTTGACCGTTGTACCTGAAGCTTTCGGAATTCTTGCCTTCGGGGCCGACCATATCAAATGATATGTTCTTTGATCTCAGGGCATAGTCAAGATATTTACGGTAGCCGCCGTCCTCACCGAGGCCAAAGGTAATGGAGTCGCCAATAGGCATAATGTTGACCATATCGGCTGCATCTGCTTCAAGATTCGGGATTTGCCATGCCGTCGAAAGCAGCGTTGAGAGGGATACAGCCGAAGCTGTCATAAGTGCTCTGATTTTTTTCATGGACTTTCCTCCTAAAGATAAAATTTAAGGCAACACCGCACGAAAAATGTGCAGCACTGCCTTTAGTATACAGCTTAAAAGTATAAAACGCAATAATTCAAAATAATAATCGTTATATTATACAACTTATTCTGATATGATTTGTACACTATAAACATTGCCAAACGACGAAGAAATATTACTGTATTTCGGGGAGAAAGACGCAGAGAAACTGAATCTTTAAGGCAAGGTTTAGTTAGCGGAGCAGTATTATTCCTTAAAATCCATCTTATAGCGTACACCATCGGCTGTCAGTACGCCTTCTGTAAGCTTTATCTGCAAAATGCAGGTATTTTCATCATCAAAATTATTATGGGCACCTCTAAAAACCCCTTCTGAGAAAAAGCAGCTATGCACAGCATCTGCTGCGTCAAGCCCTCTCATAGTGCGAAAGCACGCCTTCGATGGCTTTTCTTGCATCTACTGTACCTATCTGCTTTTTCTTACTCAAAACGGGTTTTTAGAGATGCCCTAAAATTTCAGCTCAGTTCCCTCGTTTCGTTGTTCCGCCAATGGCATAGGAATATAGTCGTTTATATGGAACAAATCAAAAATATTATCAAGTCCTGTTTCCGACTTCGTATATCGAATTCTAATCATAGAGCACTCCTAAATTCATGTTTGCAGAGAAGCCCTCTGCAATATATATTCATTATACACTAATCCGTCCGAGAAGTAAAGGAGGTGCGCCATTTTCTTTTCATAAATTGACCAGACAAAGCCAAAATTCTGCCCTGTAATTCTGCATTTCAGCTATTGCAATTATTCTGTTTCAGAGCGAATATAATGATGTCAAGGGTTTAAAAACGACCAGGAGGAAGATATAAATATGGAAATAATTCATTATCAGTCTGAGATCACTGCACCTGAAAATAAGGCAGTTCTGCGGACAGCAGCCTACTGCCGTGTTTCAACGCTGAGTGAGGATCAGCAGTCCTCATTCGATACACAGTGTGCATATTACAGACAACTGATCGGAAAAGCTGCGGACAAGGAGCTTGTTGATATCTATGCTGATCAGATGTCAGGTCTGCACATGGATAAACGTGTGGAATTTCAGCGTATGATGCAGGATTGCGAAGACGGGAAAATTGACCTTATCATCACACGTTCGGTATCACGTTTCTCACGAAATATGGGAGAATGCCTGGAAGCTGTAAATCATCTTAAAAAAATGAATATCCCGGTGATTTTCGAGAAGGAGAAAATTTATTCGCTTGACAGGAATGCAGAACTTTTTCTGTCAATTCTTGCATCAATGGCACAGGAAGAAGTAGGGCATCTGAGCCGTAATATGAAATGGGCGCATGAACACGCTGCACAGCTCGGAAAACCAATACGCAAAACAGCATACGGATACAGACAGGATAAGCAGCGTGTATGGAGTATATATGAACCAGAGGCAAGCCGGGTACGCCTTGCATTTCAAATGGCTTCAGAAATAAAGTCGTATAAGGAAATTACCGATGCTTTGAATGCAATGGAAACAAATGAAGTGACAGGCAAAAAATGGTCAGCTTTGCTTATATCAAAAATGTTAAAGAACGAAGTATATAAAGGTGATCTGCTGACAAACAAGACATACAAAATCAGTTATTTATCAAAACAGCGTATAAACCATGGCGAACAGCCTCA
>JAZUGG010000100.1:0-48349 GCA_045641105.1 Ruminococcus sp.
TACTCAAAACGGGTTTTTAGAGATGCCCATAAGAAAACAGCGAATGAATAATTTCCCCATAAATGGCATCTCAAAAAACAAACCGCACAGGGCAGCAGCCTTGTGCGGTTCTTATCATATTCAGGATTTAAGCAGTTCTTCTTTCAGAATGATAAGGTCAAAAATATCGATAACTCCGTCATCATTGAAATCGCCGCTTCTGAGTTCATAGAATTCAGCATCTGTTGCTTTGAGCAGATATTTCTGCATCATGACAACATCAGCAATTGAAAATGTCTCATCATTGTTAAGATCGCCTCTTATCAATGAAACACCGAGTTTTTCCTTTTTCTTCGTCAATTCCTTCATTGTCGGAGGATTGTACAGTTCCCAGCCGCAGCCATAAACATCATCAAAAATAACTGAATCTATATTCTCATATTTAGACAAACATAATTGCAGTATATCACGATAAACTTCAACAGTTTTTGTAGATTTTTTCTGATCTGAAACGCTGAATTCCGTAAGCATAATATCAAGACCTAAACTGCTGAATTTATCTAATGCATATTCAAAAGTATTAACAGTCGGATAATCTGTTCCAAGGGCTGCCTCCATGCCGATACCGTCGATATAATCGCCGCTTGCCATGATTTTCTTTGCTATATTATAAATATCGGCAGTCTTTTCCGGCATATACTCATTATAATCGCTGTAATAGAGCTTTGTGCCTTTAGGAGCATATTGTCTTGCATATTTAAATGCATTTATAACAAATGAATCATCTTCGTAAATTTTCATCCATGCATTGTTGCTTGCAGGGCGCAGTTCCCCACCGTCATTAACAAAAATCTCCTTGCACACTTCATAAGCTTTTATTTCAAGGTCAGGATATTCCTCTTTGAGAGCTGTAAAAGTATTCTTTATAAAGCTTTCAAGACGTTCGTTCATTACGTTCTTTTTTACATATGGGGCATCGTCTTTGAATCCCTCACGGAAAAACCAGTCAGGAGTCTGACTGTAGAATACAAAAACGCCGCCGAAAAGCGGAATTCCGTTTTCTTCGCAGAATTTCAGACTTTCTGCCGCTTTTTCAAGTGAAACAGTTACTTCAGTCTCACTGCCGCCTGCCTGAAGATCTTCCTGAACAAGCAGATTCTCAGGTTTAAGATTATTTTTTTCAGCAAACAAATTGTAATTTTCAAGGAAATAATCCTTTCTTTCAGGCAGATAATATGCGTCAATAAGTCCGCCGACATTGAAATATTTTTCAAATGTATCTTTATATGTACTGCCATAGATATTGCCAAAGGTATAAATTTCCTGATTCTGTGCGGCATCGGTTAATTTTTCCTCTGCAAAAGCCGCCAATGATGTTGCCGGAAGGATACACGCTGTCATAACCGCAGCTATTAAGCCGGATAATATTCTTTTTTTCATAATAACCTCCTTTTTACACTTCCGCACAAAGCATAATTGAAGGCTTTGTACGTTTTATCTTTAATATAATGTATATTATGCATATATGTCAACTGTACATCTGTCATAACTTTACAATACATTTTTTGAAGCATTTATGCAAGTTGAATATTGCGGACTTTTTTTCATTTATTGCTTTTGTTATCTGTAGGGCACCTCTAAAAACCCCTTCTGAGAAAAAACGGGTTTTTAGAGATGCCCTGTATTGAAAAATCATCTGCATTGGAGTATAATAAAAATATATTGCCTAAGGTCACCTCTAAAAAACTTCTGAGAAAAACGGGTTTTCAGAGATGCCCTTAAAGGAGGAGAATTATGAAAGCAGTTATCGCTATAGATTCATTCAAGGGCAGTCTCACTTCAATTGAGGCAGGAAATGCCGCCGCAGAGGGTATAAAGCGTGTTTATCCTGATGCAGAAACAGTTGTTATGCCGCTTGCAGACGGCGGAGAGGGTACGTGTGAGGCGCTTGTTTCAGGGCTTAGCGGAAAATATCATAAAGTCATCGTCACTGATCCGATCGGCAGAAAAATTACCGCAGAATATGGAATTCTCCCTGACAGAACAGCAGTTATCGAAATGGCGGCGGCTTCAGGGATAACGCTGATAAGTGACAGTGAACGTGATCCTATGCATACCACAACATACGGAACAGGTGAAATGATATGTGATGCAATAGAAAACGGCTGCCGCAGATTTATTATCGGTATAGGTGGAAGTGCCACAAATGACGGCGGTATCGGATGTTTGCAGGCTCTTGGCTTTGATATGCTGAATAAAAACGGAAAACAAGTTAAATACGGAGCAGAGGGCGTTTCGGAACTTGCAGAAATACGTACTGAAAATATTATTCCGGAACTTGGCGAATGTGAATTTTATGTGGCTTGTGATGTGAATAATCCTCTGTGCGGCGAAAACGGATGCAGTGCCGTATTTGCTCCGCAAAAGGGCGCAAATGAAGAAATGATACCCAAAATGGACAAATATCTCATACATTACGCTGAACTTGCGAAAAAAGTAAATCCCGATGCCAAAGCTGATACCGCAGGTGCAGGTGCGGCAGGAGGCATGGGATTTGCTCTGATGTATTTTCTCGGTGCAAAGCTTGAATCAGGTATAAGCCTTGTCATGCGTGAAACAGGCATTGAAAACGAGATACGTGATTCGGATATTGTGATAACAGGGGAGGGATGTCTTGATTCACAGACTGCAATGGGCAAAGCACCAGTGGGTATTGCACAGATTTCCAAAAAATACAGCAAGTCTGTTATTGCATTCAGCGGCATTGTCAGAGACGGCGCACAGCTTTGCAATCTGCACGGGATAGATGCATTTTTTCCGATTCTGCGGAATATAACATCTCTTGCAGAAGCTATGGACAAAGAAAATGCATGGAAAAATCTTGCTGACACTGCCGAACAGGCGTTCAGACTAATTCAGGCTGCAAAGCGATGAACTGACCGAAAAACTGCTTATTATTATTCTTTACTGATATCATAAACGACAGGAAGTGCAATAGTTCTGCTTTCGGCTGTAATTCCGTCATTATCCTTAACGGAATAGCCTACATGAACTTCGCTGTCAACATTCTGCGCATCAACAGTCAGCCATACTCCGTTGACCTCAGCATTAAGTTGTGCATTTCCTCTTTCAGAAAACATTCCCACTTCATACTTGTAATCATAGCTGTATCCGTATCAGGTGAGACTGCCTGTGTATTCTGCTAAGGCAGACAGCCCAAAGCCCGAAACCGAAAATACGGTATCTTTCGATGTTCTTTTCAATCCAGTTCATTATCCTTTTTTCGTCAAATGTATATGGATAATGTCTCATTATTTCAGCATCGGAAAGAATGCGGTATAATGCGTCAAAGTCATTCTGGTTCATTTCTCTGAGAAAAAGTCTTTGTGTATCTATTATCATTATGTCCTCCTGTCAATAATGGATAAGTCTGCATAAAAACAAAATATAACTATTCTGTTAATAGAATGTTGACAAAATATTAAGAATATGGTATTATAAATACATGGAAATACAGACACAAAATAAATTTAGAGCAGATAATTATTACTGCTATATAAAACATTTAACGTGTCTGACTATATATGACAAATACTTCGCTTTCATTAAAAAAATGCCGTATCAGCTTGTCTGGTACGGCATTCCCATTTTACAGTGTAAACATCGGATGAGTTCCGCTTATCCTGAATCCGACTGAAAGTGCAAGCCGCTTTGAGGCTTCATTTGTGGAATTACATTCCCACAGCGGTTCTTTCCCACGTTTCAGTATCTCATCGATCATTGCAGATGCTACGATTTTTCCAAGTCCTTTTCCCTGATATGCAGGTGCAGTCTCAACGCCGATATCCACAAATTCCGAGGATACTGCGGAAGAAAAGGCGCAGGCGGCAAATTCACTGCCGTTCAGAATACACCAGCCAAAGCCGTTGTGCAAAAAATCCTGTTTTGATTTCCATGAAAATGCAGGTGTTATCCTGCCGCAAAGAAGATAATAATTCTGTGCATCAATACGTACAAGCCTGAGCGGAGTGCTGAGTGGCTGGAGAGGAGTTTTTCTTTCTGCAAACTCAAAGCAATACCGCTCTTTTTGCTGTATATCGCTGTTTCTGAGGATAAGGCGAGATAATTCGGCATCATTCTGAGTATGAAGAACAAGTCTGCCGCTGTGATTTGAAGTTGGACAGCGCATCAAAGATAAAATGTCATTGACAAAATCCTCAGTGTAATTGCCTGAGATATATGCAAAGCCGCAGTAATGCCAGAAAAGAACAGCCGACGGATTTTCAGCGTTATCAGCAAAAATTTCACCACTCTGGATTTTTTCTGCTATTGAAAGCGGATATATCCTATCATTTCCAAGCTTGTCAACAAAAAAGTTCAGCTTGTCATATCTGTTAAATTCAGTCATTGTTTCCTCCGCACATTTTTTATTTCATTATATCATTCGCAATATATATTGTCAACAACATTTTTGTTTTATGAATAAACTAAATTCTGTTGTACTTTTGTTATAATAATTCGCTGCTTATTAAATTGAGCAATAGTGCAACACTACAGAATGTAATATTTCTGCTATAACATCTTGACAAAACAATGTATTCTGTACTATAATATTAAATGTATGGAAATTTATATATTGCGATATGGGATAAAAAGGGATTACTATCATAAGCAGTATTTTTTAATTATTTTGCATAATCATCGGCAATGTTATTTTGTGCAAAAATAAGGCATTATTTGCAGAATTAATTTGATTATCGGCAGACATCGGGGAAACTGCCGTAAATTGGAGAGTAAAAATGAAAGAGCTGATTCAAAGTTTCAAGTTCAGAAAAGCCGCACTTGCTGTTGCGGATGCATTCATAATCACGGTAGCATCACTTATTTCCAATTTTCTTTTTGACTATAAAAAAGAAGTTTTTATAGTATCGGTCGTTATAAGCGTTATATGCTGTTTTCTTGCATTGTTCATATGCGGAGCGTACAGCAAGCTATGGCGGTATTTCAAATCAACGGATTATCTTTCGTGTGTATGCGGAATTATTCTCGGAATCGCAATCAGTACGACGATATATACCGTTGCCAGGGGAGACTTCCTTATTCATTACAGTCTCGTTCAGGCGGCAGGCTCGATTATCGGAATATGTCTTTTCCGTTATATTTTCAAGACGATGTTCATTGAACTGACTAAGATCGGTGAACATGACAGCAGTCTTATAAGAACGATGTTCGTCGGCGGCGGCATGGCTTCAAAAATGATGATAAGAGAGATACATAACGCTCAGAAGTCGCAGATCGAAGAAGAAAAGAAATCGGCAATATATGATCCTGTCTGCATTATTGACGATAATGACAGCATTATCGGCAGTTCAATTGAGGACGTAATGATAGTGGGCAGGACAAATGAGATAAAGAAATATGTTGAGGCATACAATATCAAACAGATAATTTTTGCAATCCCTTCATGTATTGATGAGGAAAGACAGCGTATCCTGAAACTCTGTTCGGATACAAATGTGCCTGTAAAAGTACTTCCGTTCATAGGCTCACTGATTTTTGACGAGGAAAAAACAACGCTCCTCAATCAGATACGTGATATAAAGGTTGAAGACCTCCTTGGACGTGATCCTATAAAATTCGATAATCAGGATATCAAGAACTTCATCGGCGGAAAAGTATGCATGGTCACAGGCGGAGGCGGTTCAATTGGTTCTGAACTTGTTAGACAGATCTCAAAATACGGCCCGAAACAGGTAATAATCGTAGATATTTACGAGAATAATGCCTATGATATCCAACAGGAACTGAAAATGGAGCACGGAGAGACTCTTGATTTTATAACGATCATAGCATCTGTCCGTGACTACCACAGAATGAACCAGATATTCAGCGAATATAAGCCGCAGATAGTATTCCATGCAGCCGCTCATAAGCACGTTCCTCTTATGGAAGTATCGCCAATGGAGGCTATAAAGAATAACGTTATCGGAACATTCAACGTTGCAACGCTTGCACAGTTCCACAATGTTGAAAAATTTGTCATGATATCTACTGATAAGGCAGTTAATCCGACAAATGTCATGGGTGCTTCAAAACGATGCTGTGAGATGATAGTTCAGTATCTTTCTCAGCAGCATGAGGGAAAGACCGAATTCGTCACAACACGTTTTGGCAATGTGCTTGGCTCAAATGGTTCTGTAATACCGCTTTTCAAGCGTCAGATAGAACAGGGCAGACCTGTTACGGTAACTCATCCTGATATTATTCGCTATTTTATGACGATACCCGAAGCTGTCAGCCTTGTTATGGAAGCGGCGGCAATTGCCCGTGGCGGCGAGATATTTGTCCTTGATATGGGCAAGCCTGTGAGAATTGTCACACTTGCAGAAAATCTCATAAGAATGTACGGAAAAGTTCCTTACAAAGATGTTGAGATAAAATTCACAGGTCTCAGACCGGGTGAGAAGATCAAGGAAGAACTTCTTATGAATGAGGAAGGACTTCAGAAAACAAGCAATAAACTCATATTCATTGGCAGACAGATCGAAATAAACGAATCTGTTTTCCCGCAGAAGCTTGCAGAACTTCGTGATGCGGCACTTGAAAATAATGTTTCAATTGCAGTTGAGGCACTTCATGACATGGTGCCGACTTTCACAACACCGGAAGAATATAACAAAAAAGTGCTTGTAAAAGCGTAAATAAAAGGAGTATTTTTAAGATGGACGACAATTCAGCAATTTCAATCAAAGACCTTATTCAGCTCTATTTACAGCACTTGTGGGTGCTGATAATTTCACTCATTATTGGCGGCTGCGGAGCATATGCCTACACGCATTTTGCAGTTGCACCTGAATATTCATCGCATATTTCAATGTATGTGCAGACATATCTTGATATAAACGATACGCAGAATTCATACAACGACATCAGCAAGTCAAAACAGCTTATCAATACATATATTCAGGTTCTGAAAGACGATGCTGTAATGGAATCTGTTGGCAAGGCAATTTCAAAGCAGTTTGATTCTTCTGTTATTTCCGAAAGCTTTGCACTCACTGACGGAAACATAAAACCGGCATCACTTGCTTCATGCCTTACGATTAATTCTGTTACGGATACAAGTGCCATCACAATTACAGCCACTACAAAAAATGCAGAGGTTTCAGCGGCAGTCTGCAATGAACTCTGCAAACAGGCAAACGTTTTTGCACAGAAGGCTATCGGCGTAGGAGAGATAAAGTCAATTGACGTTGCAAAGGTTTACCCGAATCCTGTAAGCCCTAACAAAACCAAAAATGCAGCTCTCGGCGGTATTGCACTTATGATGATATCTGCTCTGGTAATTTTCATGATAGATTTCTTTGACAATACGATCAAAAATTCAGAAACTCTTTCAAAGAGATTCGGCAAGGCTATTCTTGGCGAGATAGATGAAATTCCTGATTCAAAGAGCAAAAAGGGTGATGATGAACATTTCACTCTTCTGAGAAATGACATACCATTCAATGTGGTTGAAAGCTGTAAGTCGCTGAGAACCAATATTTCATTTGCAGTTTCCACATCAGAAAAAAAGTCATTCATTGTTTCAAGTGCCAATCCTGACGAGGGAAAGTCCACAACAGCCGCAAATATTGCGATTACCATGGCTGATGAAGGGCAGAAGGTGCTTCTTATTGATGCTGATATGAGAAAGCCTGTTCAGCATAAACTTTTCGGGGTTAAAAATGAAAAGGGAATTTCTTCCGTACTTTCAAAAATGAAAAAACTTGATGAGTGTATTCAGAAAACGTCAAAGGATAATCTGAGTATTCTGACAAGCGGCCCGATACCGCCGAATCCTTCGGAACTTCTCAGTTCGGCAATAACATCCGAGATAATGGAAGAACTTGGTTCTCGGTATGATATCATTATCATAGATTCTCCGCCTGTAAATGTGGTTTCAGATACACTGAATCTCAGCCGCAATGTTGCAGGACTGCTTACTGTCGTAAGATGCGGAGTAACAACCGATGAGGATATCAAGAATCTTGTTGCCAAGGCAGAAATGGCACATATGGAACTTCTTGGCTTTGTTCTTAACAGAATAAAGAGAAAATCGGGACTGGGATACGGAAAATACGGCAAATATGGAAAATACAATTATTACAGCGATGATTCAAAGATATACAAAGTTAATGCCGAACAAAAGGGCTGATTCAAATGACTGATTTTCATATCCATATCCTTCCCGGTATCGATGACGGAAGCGACAGCGCCGAAACATCGGAGAAAATGCTGGAAATGCTTAAAGAGCAGGGGATTGAGCGTATTTTTGCCACTCCGCATTTTTATGCGCACCGTTCCAAAACGGTTGAACACTTCCTTGAAAAAAGGCAGAGGGCATATGAGATGCTTGGTTCACCGAAAAATATTCTTCTTGGCGCAGAAGTTGCCATAGAGCGTGGAATATCGCAGATGAAGGATATTGAAAAGCTTGCCGTTCAGGATACAGACCTCATTCTCCTTGAATTTCCGTATACGGGTTATGCTCCGTGGATGGAGGATGAAATATACAATATCGGCGTAACATACGGATTAAAGCCCGTGATAGCGCATATTCACCGCTATATCAGGGAATATTCAAAGGAACAGCTTGAACATATACTGAATATGAAAGCAATTTTTCAGGTGAATAATGAAGCATTCGGCAGTTTCAGCGAGCGAAGGTTCGTGAAGAAGATGATAAAGGACGGCTATCCGGTGATTTTCGGTTCGGACAGTCACAATACAGACACCCGCAGACCAAACTGGGATCTGCTCAGAAAAAAAGCCGCTCCGTCAGTAATTGATGAAGCGGAAAAACTGCTGGAAAAGCATATTGCAAAATAATGGCAGCACCGCACAGAGTAAACAGATGTACTTTGTGCGGTGCTTTTTTTAATATTTATATCCGAAATCGGGCAGTTCATCAAGTGCATGGCATACATCACTGCCACGCATTGAAAAGCTGTCGTTCATGCCGATGATTATGTGGTCTATCAGTACAGTTCCGATATCGTTCAGCATTGATATAATTTTCTCTGTGAAAACTATATCATCAGAAGAAGGCTCGGCTTTTCCGATAGGATGATTGTGAGCAACAAATACTTTGTCAGCTTTGGATTTTATGACAAAATCAGCTATCATGCGGTTTGGCGGATCAACGCTCATAGCCGTTCCTTTTACAGCTTCGCTGATAGCTTTGATCCTGAATTTGCTTCCGACTGAAACAATAACGAAATTTTCTTTTTCAGCGCCGATAAAAAGCTGCGAGAAAAAATTTACGGCTTTTTCTGATGTTCTGAGATCGCTGATTTTATTGAAGTTGCGCTGATACACGCCTGACATGGCAGAGACTATTTTCAGCAGTACAGCCGTTGACTGGTCAGTACCTGAGCTTATCAGAAATTCGGTATCGGCATCAGCCGCAGCCTTGAAGCTTCCGTAGTCATTGTACAGCTTTTCAGCATCAGAATGCGGAGAATAGCTCATTAGCAATTCAAGATATTCTTTGTCTGTCAATGAATCTCCGCCGTTTTTCAGAAATTTTTGCATATGTCCGGATATTTTGTCGTTCTTCATATGTCACCAGCTTTCAAAATTTGAATGCTCGGTTTTTGTGCATTGAAAATGCTTTGCTACCGCTGCATATCACCATATCCACAAAGTCTATGCCGAGCATTCTGCATATTTTTGAATACAGCATTGCTGTTCTGAAATCAGTGGGTTTGGGGAATAATGAGCTGTCAGCGTGATTGATTCCGACAATCAGCCGATATATCTTGTTTTTCAGCAATATTCCAACAAGTTCACGCTGCGTGATGCTGATATTTGTGATCTGATTGTTGGTAAGAGTTACTGTATTTAGAAGTTCAAGCGATGAGCTGATACTTAACAGCATACATACTTCTGACGGAGAAGCGGCGAAATAATTACTGAAATACTCTTCAATTTCATCATATGACGAAAGTATGACGTTTTTGGGAGAAGTGTCCAGATAACGTCTTACACCTTCAAGAAGAATTTTCAGATATACCGCAGATTCAATTCCTATTCCGTCAACAGCTGTAAGGTCATTGATATCGGCATTCAGTACTCCGCTTATATTTTTGAATTTACTGATAAGTTCATGAGCCATTGAATTGGTATTAACAAGTGGCCGGACATAATAAAGTGCGAGTTCAAGCAGTTCATGGTCATAGACAGTTTCGTGCAGAAAACGCTCTCTGAGGCGCTTTCTGTGACCACTGTGAGTAGTCTTTTTCAAAAATATCACCTCCTGTAAACTATTATACCATACTTTTAAACAAATTTCTACACATTTAGTCGATTTACATATACATTTTTATTACTGCTTATTATCATATTTGATAAAATGATACAAAATGACATAAAATTAGTACAAAAGTTCATACATACCCCATTGACTTGACGGTTGACAGGTGCTATACTTAATATATATTTATAATGATAATGGTCATATTATACGAAGTGTGTATGTTTGATTTGTATAATATGCAAAATATAGGAGGTATTTATGAAATTCAAAAAAATGCTAAGCGGACTTACCTCGGCACTGCTGTCTCTCTCAGCTTTTGCAGGTATCAGCCCGTCAGTCCCCACAGCTTCTGCGGCTCAGGGTGACTGGAAATTCGATTTTGGCGGAAACGGCGCTGCATCGGGATATACAGGCGTTTCTGCTTCGGACGGCTATAACTCGTCAAGAGGATACGGCTTTGGTCAGACTTATAATGTGTCAAATGTTAGCGCAGGCGGTTCAGGCGCAAACAGTGATGCGGTAAAATTCAACAATGATGATGCCTATAATACATTCAATGTTGACCTGCCGAAAGGTCTGTATCAGGTTACTGTCACAACGGGAAACAGCCCAAGAACTACCATAAAGCTTGAAGGAATGCTCCAGATGATAAATCTCACGGGCAACAATGCTGTCGAAACCGTACAGATACCTGTCACTGACGGTCAGCTCAACGTTCAGGCTGTTGCAGGCATGACAAACCGTGAGTATTCCATATCTGCCCTTGAGATAAAACAGCTTAATACAACAGGTGAAATGAAGCCTACTATCTGGATATGCGGCGACTCTACCGTTGCCAATTACTATAATGTAGGTGATTCCTCTCAGCACGGCTGGGGACAATTCCTCGGAAACTATGTTGACAAAAACACCTATGAGATACGCAACCTTGCCGCAAGCGGTCAGTTTGCAAAGGGATTTGTTGACAGCGGTCAGTTCAAGCCAATCGAATACTACGGAAAACAGGGCGATATCTATATCATCGCCATAGGCATAAACGATACGAACAAAAATTATACCACTGAACAGGAGTATATCTCCACTGTTACTGATATGGTACAGAAGGCAAAGGCAAAGGGAATGAGCGTTCTTCTCGTAAAACAACAGGGCAGACGTTCCGACCTCAGCAGAAGTCCGCTCCTTACAGGAAGATGGTTCGGCGGAGACCTTGACAATATCGGCAGTTCCGAAAATGTGCCTGTTATTGACCTCTTTACTCCGTGGCAGAATTTTGGTCTGTCTGTGGGATATGACGGTATGGCTTCATACTATGCTACTCAGGCAAATGGTTCGGAAGATGACCTCCACCAAAGCAAAAAAGGCGCTGTGAAGCTTGCCGAGATAATGGCTTCACTTCTCGATACAAAGGCAAAAACTGCAATTGCTCCTGAGGCAGGCGTAAGCTTCATGATAAAGAATGCAAACAGCGGTCTTTATCTGGATGTTGCCGATGCCAGGGCTGAGGAGGGAGCAAACGTTCAGCAATGGTCTGCAAATTCTCCTGCCGCTAATAATACATGGACTTTCAAACAGGCTACAGGCGATTATTACTACATTGTCTCCAATATCGGCGGCGACGGCAGATATATGCTGTATGTCGATAACGGAAGCAGAGATAATGGCGGAAATATCGTCATTGCCGAGAAAAACGGCTACAGCGACCAGTTTTTCAAAATCATGGACAACGGCGACAATACAGTAACTATCCTCACCAGAGCATCCCGTGATGCCCGTGCAGTTGAGGTTGACAGCGCTCTTACAAGCAATGGCGCAAACGTTCAGCAGTGGGAAGTTAATAATCATGACTGCCAGAAATGGATACTTGAAAAGGTGAATTTCTCCGCAGAAACTACGACGCTCACAACAACAACGACAACTTCTGAAACGACTACAACAACTACTGTTACCGAACCGCCTGTGCCGCAGTTTATGACGAATCCGGGAGATGCAAACTGCGACGGCATGATAAATCTTGCTGATGTTGTTATGATAATGCAGTCTATCGTCAATCCTGATGTTTTTGGCGTTGGTGCTCCTGAGGGCATTACAAAGCTTGGTATGCTCAATGCAGATGTGGACAATTCAAATGGCGGCATCGGAGGCGGTGACGGTGTTACAGGTCTTGATGCACTCTTTATTCAGAAATACTGCCTTGACCTTGTACAGCTCCCTGAACCTGTTGCATACGGTGAGCCTGAAACAACTGCTTCAACAACAACAACTACTACAACTGCTGAAACCACCACAACAGCGACAACTACCGTAAAAACACTGTATTATGCTATTGACCAGCAGTGGAACAGCGGTATTACAGAAACAGTCAATGCAGGCTATTCAGATCAGCGTGGCTATCTCAATCTCGACAACAGCTCGGACAGTTATGTGGATTTCACTGTTGATGTGCCGTCCGCAGGCAACTATATGACACATATCAGATTTGCAAACGGCTCGGCTAATGACAGAAAAATGAAACTCTATGTCAATGGCGACACTCAGAATTACTGGATCCAGTCGTTTACCTCAACAGGTGCATGGACTGAATGGACAGAGTTCGGCATAGTTCTTCCACTTAATGCAGGCAGAAACGTGATAAAATTCCAGTCCGCCACATCGGAGGGAGGCCCGAACCTCGACTATATCGATCTTACGCTGACTGATGAGCCTTTTGCTGAAACATACGATCCGTCTCAGGAACAGCAGCAAGGCAGTTCAGGAAACTGTACACTTTATATCGCAGGTGACTCAACTGCACAGACTTACCGTGCTTCATATGCTCCTCAACAGGGCTGGGGCTATTATATGGGCGATTACTTCAACGGCAATGTAACAGTTTCAAACCAGTCAATTGCAGGCAGAAGTTCCAAGAAATTCTATGACGAAGGCAGATGGAAGACTATTTCAGACAGCCTGAAACAGGGAGATTTCATACTCATTCAGTTTGCAATAAACGATGCAGGTTCGACAAATGCTGACCGTTATGCTCCAACCTGCGGAAATGTTGATAATCCGTCATCAGGTTCATATGAATGGTACATGACACAGTTCATCACTGATGCAAAATCAAAGGGTGCAACACCTATAATCGTTACAAATACTCTTGGCATGAAGGCTTATTCAAACGGCCGTTTCTCAGGCAGCTATACAAATTACTGTGATGCCTGCAAGAAGCTTGCCTCAAAATACAGCGTTCCATGCATAGACCTCAATTCTATCATGGTAAATCATTACAATTCGATCGGATATGATGCTGCTGTGAAATATCATCTTATGGGCGCTGTAAGCGGTTCAACTGACGGCACTCATTTCTGCGAGTACGGTGCTAAAGTCATTGCAGGTCTTATTGCTGATGATATCAGAAATCAGCAGATATCAGGTCTTTGTGAAAACCTGAAATAAAGAAATTTGCAGTATATGAATTTCGCTTTTTATTGTGGGCAGACCTTTCCGCAGAATGGTCTGCCCCGAAAAAGGCGGATATACAGGAATATATATACTCTGCCTGACAGATCAGGCGGTTTTGGAGGAATAAACATGAAAAAAACAACTATAACTGCACTTACGTTTGTTATAACATTAACAAACAATATCTCCCCCCTAATGGCATCAGCCGCACAGAAGTATACCGCAGATGACCTGAAAGCACTTGCAGGCTCACTGCACGGAAATGCCGCAATAACACAGGAACAGGACATAATCAGCGACAAAACAATAGACGTATTTGACCTTATTGCAATGCGCAGTACTTTCACGGAATCAAGCGGTGAATTTGCTGAAACGGCTGTTCCTGCAAACAGCAATTATGCAAAGCTTATCGGCAGGAATTATATCTCTGACGGCATAACATGGCTTGTTCAGAGTGGAAGTGCTGTTGAGTTCATTATTACTGGCAAATCTGCAGAAATAGAGCTTGCAGGTGATTCCGCTATCAATAACAGCAAGGATCATCAGTCAAGATTTGCGGTACTGGTTGACGATGAAATTATTGTTGATGATACTATGAGCACAAAATCGCGTAAGATCGAGCTTTTCAGCGGAGATAAATCACGGACTGCCAAAGTTAAGGTGATACACCTTTCAGAGGCAAATAACGGCGCAGTAGGCGTAAAGAGCATTACCGCAAATTCTGATGCAGCCGTTCCGATAACACCAACAGCAAAAAAAGACCTGAAAATTGAATTCATAGGCGATTCCATTACTTGTGCATACGGCGTTGAGGGCGCAAACCAGAACGAAAGCTTCAAGACCACTACCGAGAACTTCATGAAGTCATATGCGTATCTGACAGCTGAAAAGCTCAATGCTGATTACAGCGCAGTCTGCTACAGCGGCTACGGTATAGTATCAGGCTATACAGGCAGCGGCGTGAAGAATTCGGATTCGCTTGTTCCTCCGATTTATAAGAATATCGGGCATTTCGGAGATTATGCGAAGCCATGGGATTTTTCGGCTGATAAGAATGATGTTGTAGTTATCAATCTTGGCACGAATGACTCAGGCTATACAGGAACTGATACAAAGAAAATGTTGGAATATCAAAGCGAATATGTCAAATTCCTTGGTACGGTCAGAAAGTGCAATCCTGATGCATATATTATCTGTACAGTGGGAACTATAGGCGCTGAAAGTCTTTATCCGTATCTTGAAAATGCCGTGAAGGAGTTCAGCGAAGCAAATAACGACAGCAAGATATCATGCTATTTGTCAGCAGTACAGAATCAGGCTGACGGACTTGGCTCTGACTGGCATCCGTCACCCGTAACTCAGCAGAAATCGGCATATACTCTTGCTGATAAGATATGTCAGGTACTTGGCATAGAGTCCGACCAGATAGGTCTTGATGTGGCAAAAGATGCGGTATACAGTTTTGCTGCAAACGAATCAATAGGTGCAGGCGCATCTGTTTTCTATTCAGAGTATGATAAGTCTTACTGGGTAAGTGTAGGGAATGGCGGCGAAAAACCGGATGATGTCAGTGTGCTTCTTTCTGATTTTGAACTGCGCAAAGGTGGAAAGTATCATCTTTCATTCAGCTGTACTGCCGATAAAGACAAAGAACTGCCTCTGACAATAAGAAGCAGTTCGGATAAATCTAAAATTTTTTACAGCGGTGTATTTATCGGTACAGGTGACAAAACATCGTTTGAAGCCGATTTTGCGTCTGACGGCAATGAAAATAATGCGGAATTTGTTGTTGATGTCGGTGGAAAGAACTATTACAGTGTAGTCCTCTACGGCGTTACGCTTGAAAAAACAGCATAAATCAAAAGACCGCATTGCTGTCTTTAATGGTAGTGCTAATATGGATGTTTTGTACTTATTATTGAGGGAAACCCTATTGAAAGAGGTTTGCCCCGATAAAGAGTAAAACATCTATATTAGCACTACCGTTAGAGATGGCCTTTATTTTTTTCAATGGCAACAGCCATCATGCCAAGTTCACTGTAACGCTTTTCGACCTGCCATTTCAGGTACTTCGTGCCGCTTTCTTTTTCAAGCGGATCATTGAAGTAATAATATCCGTTGTCGTAACCAGTCATTACGAGACAATGCTCATTGGAACGCCAATGGAAATCAGTGCCGTATTTATTGCCCTCATCTATCACCCAATGGTTGATGTCATAAACGTATGTAGGCTTCATATTGATACTGCCCCACAAAAGAACCGGTATGCCTTTGTCAATATAATCCTCACAGATTTCTTCAAGACTGCTTTTTTTCAGGTCAACTACAGTATAGGATTCTTCGGGAAGAATCTTTTGCAGTGCGGAAATAATTGTGCCGCTGTAACAGCCATAACCTTTATCGTCAAGCGGATCACCAACGAAATACATATTAGGATCAGGTCCCCATGCATCTCCGTATCTGTTAAGATAGACCTTTTTCGCCGTAACATAGCCGTTTGAAATAAGCTGTTCAGCATTCATGTCCACACCATAGAAAGCAAGAAGCATGGAAGTGCTGACAAGTTCACAGCCTGTGGGGTAATCTTTCTGTGAATAAAAAGGAACATCAATAAGGTCAGGTTTTTCGCCTGATGAAAGGATAATTGATGAACTTTCAACAGACTTACCGTTAATGTTTAACTCATTTATCTGACGAAGTTCAGAATTATCTGAATTAAGCTGTGATATAATGTCATGATATATGATATTATTGTTATAAGTCAGTACTGCGCCGCCTATGCAGCCAACTGCAATAAGACAACCGACAGCAATAATAACGGTTTTAGCAGAAACAGAAGTCTGGAGTCTGAAAAACAATTCACTGTTGGCTATTTTTTGAAATGGCATGGCAAGAAAGCCGAGTATGCCCTTTTTTCTTTCGCATCTGTCGAAAACATGGGAGGCCTCGGCAATAATTACAGGAATTTCAGGTATATCTTTTTTTCTCATGCCAAACCTCCATATAACAATATTACAGCACCGTACAGATATACGGTGCTGTATGATAAATAACTGATTATGAAATTGCAGCCTTCAGTGCATCGGCACGGTCAGTTTTCTCCCATGCAACGCCGAGTTCCTCACGTCCCATGTGACCGTATGCAGCAAGCTTTCTGTACTGCGGCTTTCTGAGTTCAAGCATTTCGATAATTGCTGTCGGGCGAAGGTCAAATACCTTTGAAACAGCTTCTGAAAGCTTGTCCTCTGAAACCTTGCCTGTGCCGAAAGTATCAACAAGTATAGATATTGGCTTTGCAACGCCGATAGCATATGAAAGCTGAACCTCGCACTTGTCGGCAAGACCTGCGGCAACGATATTCTTTGCAATATAACGGGCAGCATAAGCAGCGCTTCTGTCAACCTTTGTCGGATCCTTTCCGCTGAATGCTCCGCCGCCGTGACGTGAATATCCGCCGTATGTATCAACGATGATCTTTCTGCCTGTAAGACCACTGTCGCCCTGAGGACCGCCTACAACGAAACGACCTGTAGGATTGATGTAGAGCTTTGTATTTTCATCCATAAGTTCAGACGGAATGACAGCCTTGACAACAAGTTCCTCAATATCGCTGCGAACCTGTTCAAGAGAAACGTCGGCAGAATGCTGTGAAGAAACTACAACAGCATCGATACGAACAGGCTTGCCGTCAATATATTCAACAGTTACCTGAGATTTTCCGTCAGGACGGAGATAGCGGAGAGTGCCGTCTTTGCGGACTTCTGTAAGTCGCATCGAAAGCTTGTGAGCCAGAGAGATAGGAAGCGGCATAAGTTCAGGAGTTTCATTGCAGGCATATCCGAACATAATGCCCTGGTCTCCTGCGCCGTTTGAAAGACCGTCTGACTCCTTGTTTTCCTCTCTGTATTCGATAGCTTCGTTAACGCCCATAGCGATATCAGGGGACTGCTCGTCAATAGATGTAAGGATTGAACAAGTATGACCGTCAAATCCGTATTTAGCACGGTCATAGCCGATATCGGTGATTACCTGACGTGCAATTTTCGGGATGTCCACGTCTGCGGAAGTAGTGATTTCACCCATGCAGAGAACCATTCCTGTGGTCACAGCTGTTTCACAGGCTACTCTTCCATATGGATCCTGTTCAAGAATAGCATCAAGTACAGCATCAGATATCTGATCGCAGATCTTATCAGGATGTCCTTCAGTAACTGATTCGGATGTAAAAAAAACTTTGCTCATGTAAAAAAATTCCTCCCAATAAAAAATGCGCTCCTATTCGGAACGCATTGATTTTTTGATAAAAATCCTCATCTTCCGGATAAACCGCAGGAATTAGCACCTTGTTCGCTATCGATCAGGTTGCCGGGCTTCATAGGACCTGTTTCCTCCGCCACTCTTGATAAGGTACGAAAATATTATACACCTTTCCACGAAATTTGTCAATAGAAAGCGAAGAAAAAATCATAGAATATTGCTGTATCACATTAAACCGCTAAAGCGATTAGGGTAACAAACGAGCCTCCGTTTAAGGAAGCTCATCTGCCATGATATAGGGATTATTGGGGATTTAATAATTTAATGTTGGGGTAAACATTAAATTACCATGAAAATCAGCTTTAGGATTTCTCCTTCAGCATCTTTATTATATCATATAAATATGAACATTTCGTGAATACGGCGAAAAAAATTGTTAGAAATATCAACTGAATTTTTTCTCCTTGTTGTGCAAAATGCATGAAGTATATGAAATTCGCAATATATCGTGCATTTGGTATTGTCTCAGGACATGGGAAATAATGGTTTTAATGTATTTTGCATATGCGATTTTTAGTATCAATAAACTCATAAAACTTGATTTTCTTTTACGATAAATACTATGAAAGGCATATTTTAACATCTCCAAGATATGCAAAGGGGAAACCTGCAGGAGGGGGAGAACGATAAAACCGCAGTAAAAGTCGGCATTTCTCCCCCTCCTATCGGTTTCCCCTCTGCACTCCCTTTCCTTGACTGCCCTCTTTTTGCCGACTTTTGCTTTTAATTTCAGACCAGCCGAGGGACGCATAGCGTCCCCTACATTTATGGTCATTTATACAAGGGCACCTCTAAAAACCCCTTCTGAGAAAAAACAGCTATGCACAGCATCTGCTGCGTCAATCCCTCTTGTAGTGCGAAAGCACGCTTTCGATGGCTTTTCTTGCATCTACTGCACCTATCTGTTTTTTCTTACTCAAAACGGGTTTTTAGAGATGCCCTTATATTTGTAACTGCCAATCAAAAAAGCTGACTGCAAGCAAAACAGTCAGCTTTATATTTTATTCAAGCAACCCTTTGATGCCTTTTTCCTTGAATTGCTTTTTATAGTAGTCAAGTTCGGACTGGATTATATCGTCGATAACGTTCATTCCAAGCAGTTCGACCGGAGCTTTGTCGTCTGTCAGGATACGTTCACCGCTTTCATATGGTGTGAGGTTGCGGTATACGTCAAGCATCATGAATGTCAGGTCAGGTTCGGTCAGTTCAGCAGTTGATGATGCCATATATTCAAGCATATCGGCATTGTTCGAGGCAAAAAGTTCACGGTTTGTCGAGCCGTCAACATCAACTGTGTAAACAGTGTTGAAAACTGATGAAATAGTATCTGAAAGCCATGAATTGATTCCGTCAGCATTATCGGATTTCATGTTCATATTTACGACCATAACTCCGTTTTCTTTGAGACAGCTTTTCACAAGACGGAAAAATTCCACGGATGACATCTGAAATGGAATTGTGATATCCTGATAGGCATCTACCATTATTACATCATATTTTTTGTCGCAGACATTGAGAAAAGCCCTGCCGTCATATGAAGTGACCTTGACATCATCAGGAAGGCTGAAATAATCATGTGCAAGGTCTGTTATCTTATCGTCTATTTCTACGCCTTCAACAGTAACATTATCAAAATATTTCATGCACTGTTTGGCGTAAGTTCCTGTGCCCATGCCGAGAACGAGGATATCTTTCTGTTCGCTTTGGGTATCGCTCATAAGCGGCGCTGCCATAGCATAATCATAATAAAGACCTGAAAGTTCGCCTGATTTCATATAAACGGACTGAACGCCGAACAGTACATTTGTAGAAAGAGCAGTCATCTTTTCATCATCTTTGACCTGTAAATAATTGTAAATTGATTCACCCTCATATGCAAGATCATTTTCCCAGAAAGCAAATCCCATTGACGGCGAGAGAAAACAGCATACGATGAAAAGTCCGACAGCAATTCCTGTTTTCACAAAACGTCTGCGTTCAAATGCAAAGTACAGGACTGCGAGAATGAGCATGATTCCTGAAAAAATAAGGAATGTGGCGGCTGTGCCAACGGCAGGTATCGAAACGAATGTCGGAACGAAAGTACCTATAATAGAACCGATAGTATTGAATGCACCGAGAGTTCCGACGGTTTTGCCGCTGTCATCGAGACTGTCAACCGTATATTTTACAAGTGACGGAGTAACCGTGCCAAGGAGAAACAGCGGAAATACGAAAACTATCATACAGGTGATGAAAGCCGCCCAGATGAGAAAATTTGTGTTGACCGTCAGGACAAGCAGTGCAGATATGCCTGCGATGACGAATTTGCCGAGAAATGGTATAGCGGCAATCCAGACTGCGGCAAAAAGTATGCGTGCATACAGCTTGTCAGGATCAGGATTTTTGTCAGCACTTTTTCCGCCGAAAATGTTGCCGAGTGCCATTGCTATCATAATTGTGCCGATAATTATTGTCCAGACTATCTGTGACGAACTGAAATACGGTGCAAGCAGACGGCTTGCGCCAAGTTCGACAGCCATTACAGACATACCTGAAAAGAATTCTGTCATATAGAGATACCATTTGTTTTTCAGTATCTTTGGTGTGTCATGAGTGCTTTTTTCGTTCATTGTATCACCTTATTCACTTAATAATATAGTAAGTATTATAACATACAGCCGCAGAAATGTAAAGGGCAAAAAAATAAGAGCGTCCTTGCAGGAACGCTCGTTATTTCACAAAAACATGATCAAGCTCTTTCGATCTTGCCAGAACGCAGACATCTTGAGCAAGCATAGATATGACAAGGAGTACCCTTGACGATAGCCTTAACACGCTTTACATTAGGCTTCCATGTTCTGTTTGTACGTCTGTGTGAGTGGGAAACCTTGATACCAAAAGTAACGCCCTTTCCGCAGATATCACATTTTGCCATTAGGTTGCACCTCCTTAATTTACAAATAACACTTGTATAAAAATACAACATGATTATTCTATCACATATTGAAAAAAAAATCAAGTGCTTTTTAAAAAAAAGTTGAAAAAATTTTTTGGAGAGCCTTTTTTTGGATTTATGCTTGCATTATCGGCGAAAATATAGTATAATATATATTGCATAACTATTTGCATGAAAGGGACATATTATGGAAAAAGGATTTGGCAGTTTATATTTTGCTCTTGAGGTACTTTCAAGAGTGCTCGTTTTTTTGTTGGTTATACCGATACATGAATCTGCCCATGCATGGGTAGCACATAAACTCGGAGATGATACAGCCTATAAACAGGGCAGAATATCCCTCAATCCATTCGTTCATCTTGATCTGTTCGGATGTGTACTGATGATACTTACAGGCTTCGGCTGGGCAAAACCTGTCCCTGTCAGCCCGTCAAAGATGAAAAATCCACGCAAGGGATTTGCACTTACTGCTCTGGCAGGACCACTTTCAAACCTGATTGCGGCTTTTATTGCTGCACTGATATTCCAGATAATCTGTGTTACAGGCATCGGCATGAGTGCTCCCGGTGAACTTGCCGTGGAGGAAGTGGACAAAATGTATTATGTTCTGCTTATTCTTGAATTTTTCGTTCAGGTCAATGTAAGTCTTGCGGTTTTCAATCTCATTCCGCTCCCGCCTCTTGACGGCTTTAACATACTTCGCTGTTTCACAGGCCCTAAGGCTGACCGCTGGTTTTTTGAGCATCAGCGTGAAATGAGCATCGGATTCTTAGCTTTCATTCTTCTGATGGACAGAATTCCGCAGAAATATAATCTGTTGAGCTACGCTATTAATTTTCTGTACGATATTATCTGGAAAAGTGTTTCATGGATTTCATAAGCAAGGTGGGACGATATGCAGACGCTTTCATTCAGACTTGAGGTATTTGAAGGCCCGCTTGATCTGCTCCTGAATCTTATCGCAAAGCATAAGCTTGATATATGTGACATAGAAATATCAAAGCTTCTGGAGCAGTATCTTCTTTATATTGAACAGGCAAATGAGCAGAATCTTGAACTTGCCGGAGAATTTCTTGAAATGGCGGCAAGACTTATTTACATCAAGACTGCATCTCTCCTTCCTCAGCCTGAGGAGGCTGAGCAGATGAAAAAGGAGCTTGAGGGCGCACTTATTGAATATTCTCTATGCAAACTTGCGGCTCAGGAACTTTCACGGAGATACGTCGGAGACTGCATCTATGTCCGCAGTCCGATGAAGATAAAGGCAGACATGACTTATTCTCTTGTGCATGAGCCTGAAAAACTGGCAATAGCCTATAGTATGATAAATACAAAGAATATCAAGGCGGAAACAGGAAAGATACATATTGAAAACAAGATAAATTCCGTTGTAAAGCGCAGGATAGTGCCTGTTCTTACAAAAGTAGTCCATATTCTGCGTGAACTTTATTCAACGGGTGAAGTTTACATGGACAAACTCTACGACGGCGTTACAGACCGTTCTGCAAGAGTTGCAACATTTCTTGCGGTACTTGAACTAACAAGATTCGGCAGAATTTCGATCAGCGAGGACAATACGCTGGTTTACCTCAAAAGCAGAAAGAACGGAGGCAGAAAGCGTTGGAAATCAAAGATAAACTCGGAGCAGTAGAGGCTGTTATTTTTGCAGGCGGTGAACCTGTGGAGCTTTACCGCATTTCCGAGGCTACAGGCATCGATATGGGTACTGTGCCGTCACTGATAGAACTGCTGAATGAGCGCTATTCCGATAATGGCAGCGGTATCTGCATAAAAAAATTTGACAGCAGTTATCAGATGTGTACTGTTGAAAAATTTGCGCCGCAGGTAAGGGCGGCTGTAGAGACAAAGCGCAGTTCTCCGCTTTCAAATGCGGCTATGGAGGTACTTACGATAATCGCCTATAATCAGCCTGTTTCAAAGGGATTCGTTGAAAATGTCAGAGGGATCGACAGCGGTTCTGTCATCAATAATCTCATAGAAAAGGGACTTGTTGAGGAGGCAGGAAGGCTTGATGTTCCCGGAAAACCTATAGTATACCGTACAACTGCTGTTTTTCTGCGCAGTTTCGGACTTGGCTCGATATCGGAGCTTCCGCCTGTTCCGGGACAGGAAAATATGGCGGCTGTTATCGGCGGTGACAGTGAGGAATTTACACAGCTTAAACTTTAAGGCAGCACCGCACAAAGATTGTGCGGCAGAAACGCAGTCAGATTTTTCGTCAGATTGCATAGAAATTTTGCAGGCGTACTGGTCTGTCGGTCAGCCTCTCTGTCAGCTTCGCTGACACCTCTCCCACAGGGAGAGACCACGTATGTCAAGGAATTTCTGTGCGATATGACGGAAAAGAGCGCCCGAAGGAAGTGCCCTTGGGGTACAAGTTTATGGCATACAAAGTCGTCAGACGTGCTTTGTGCGGTGTTGCCTTAAAGCAATAATATTTAAAGAAGGAGCGGCATGAATGATAATACTAAAAATTTTACTTTTTATACTGCTTGCAGTGATCGGCATAATTCTGCTCATACTTATAGCTCCTGTAGGCGCTGAGATAAGTTTTATTGACGGAAAATTCAGATTTTCTGTGAAAGCATCTTTTCTGACTGTCATGAATTCTGACGGCGGAGGCGTACTCGGCTGGCTGAAAAAGCGAAGGAAAAAGCCGAAAAAAGTCAAGCCCGTAAAGGAAAAAAAGGCGAAGAAAAGCAAAAAGAAGAAGTCTGTCGTAAATGATGATGATTTTCTTGAAGATTTTGACTTCGATGAGCCTGATGACATTGATTTTGAAATAGATGATTCCTCAGATGACGATTCAGACAGTGATATCCTTATGACCGACAGCGGTGATGACGAAATCGCATGGTCTGATGAGGAAAATGACGGCAAAAAGAAGAAAAAGTCATGGAAAAAGAAAAAATCAGAGGACGAATATGAAGATGAACCCAAAGAAAAGAAAAAGCGCACTGTCAGCGACTGGATTGAACTGCTTATTGGCATCTGGGAAAGCGCACAGCGTCCGCTTCTGAAAATTTTCAAGGGATTCCACTTCCATGACCTTTATATCGATTTCATCATCGCAAATGAGGATGCTTATAAATGTGCCCTCAACTACGGAAAAATCAGCGGAAGCGTTTACAATATCCTCGGATTCATGTCCACGCTGTTTACGGTCAGACTGAAAACAGTTGATATCAACCCGAAATTCGGCGAAAGCAAAGGACGCTGGGACTTTTCATGCAGGATATTCTTCCGTGCAGGCACTATGGTTATTGCAGGACTCTGGTTCCTGATAACATATCTTTTCAGAACATTCATTCCGAATAAAATCAAAAACAGAAAAAGTAAAAAAATTCAGCCGCAAGGCAGAAACGAGGTAATATAAAATGAGTACTAATAAAACACCTGTTGCAGATCTTTTAGGTATATCAATTGAAAAAATCAAGGAAATGGCTGACGTTAACGCTATTATCGGTGAGCCTATCAGTCTGCCTGACGGCACAACGATAATCCCTGTTTCAAAGGTTTCATACGGCTTTGCTTCGGGAGGTTCTGATCTTCCGTCAAAGTATGACAAAGATCTTTTCGGCGGCGGTGCAGGCGCAGGCGTTTCGATAAAGCCTGAAGGATTCCTTGTTATTTCGCCCGACGGTTCGGCTAAAATGGTAAATATGGAAGGCTCAAACGATCCTATCAGCAATGCCATTGAGAAAGCACCTGCAATTATTGACAAGATCTCAGGATTCATCAAGAAGCGCAAGGGCGGAGATGCCGAGGGTGATACTTCATCTGATGACGGCTCTGTTTCCATAAACTGAGAATAAGCTGTGTTTCCGCCGCATATCATGCAGTAGTATGATATCGGAGGAACAACTATGAAAAAACTTATCACTTTCGCTGCGGCGTTTTTACTCATCATTGAGACAGGCTCTCGTATTTGTGCATCTGCGGCTGAAATCCCGCAGACTTCTGCAAAAGCGTCAGTCCTGATATCGGCGGATACAGGTGAGGTCATCTTCTCGGAAAATGCCGATGAAAAATTGCCTATGGCAAGTACGACAAAGATTATGTCGGTTCTGCTTACTCTTGAAAGCGGCGGTCTGTATGACGAATTCACCGTTGACAGCAATGCCATAAAGGTCGAAGGCTCGTCTATGGGATTGTGTGAGGGCGATATCGTCACAAAATATGCTCTTTGCTGCGGAATGCTCCTTCCTTCGGGAAATGATGCGGCAAATGCGGCGGCTGTGCATATTGCAGGCTCTTTTGAGGCGTTTGCGGATATGATGAATGAACGTGCACGGAAAATCGGGCTTTCACATACTTTTTTCGTTACCCCATCAGGTCTTGAAGGCGAAGGTCACGGCAGTTCAGCCCTTGATATGGCTATGCTTGCCCGTGAGGCTCTGAAAAACGACATTTTCCGTGATATATGCTCGGAAGTGAACATTCAGACAGAATTCGGCAATCCGCCGTTTAAGCGTTGGCTGAAAAATACCAATAAGCTTCTGTCCATGTATGACGGAGTTTACGGCGTAAAGACGGGATTTACCGATGAGGCTGGGCGATGCCTTGTTTCGGCGTGTGAACGTGACGGAGAGGACTTTATCTGCGTCACGCTCAATGATGCAGACGACTGGAATGACCATATTTCATTGTATAACTACGGCTTTGAGACTGTCAGCAATGCGGAGATACCTGTTCCTGAAGGCTTTGAGGTTTGTCTTGCCGGCGGAGAGAAAGAAACTCTGCCTGTTTATGCTGATGATCCGTCTGTATCCGTGACAACTCTCTCGGATAATGACGAGGATTTCAGCTTTGAACTTGCTGCGCCGCCGTTTGTGTATGCGCCTGTGAAAAAAGGCACTGAAACGGCTGAACTTATAATGCTGTACAAGGGCAGGGAAGTGCGCAGGATACCCATGTATGCGGCTGAAAATGCATATATTGGTAAAAGCGTGACAGCCAAAGAAAAAAATATTATTATTAAATTATTATCAGAACTAAAGGAATTATTTTCCTGAAAGAAAGCGGAGATAATGTGGAAAAAATAAGAATACAGAAAATGATCGCCGACAGCGGCGTTTGTTCACGGCGCAAAGCTGAGGAACTTATTACAAAGGGCAGGGTAAAGGTCAACGGTCATCCTGTAAAACTCGGAGACAAGTGCGGCTTCAAGGATCTTATCACAATTGACGGTGAGAGGATAGATATGCCGAAAAAGAAGGTTTTTCGCTATATTATGCTGAATAAGCCGAGAGGCTATGTCACTACCGTTTCTGATGAAATGGACAGACGATGTGTAATGGATCTTCTTGAAGATGTCGAGGAGAGAGTTTATCCTGTAGGCAGACTTGACCGTAATTCCGAGGGACTTCTCCTCTTTACGAATGACGGCGAATTTGCCAACAGCATCATGCACCCGAGCCGCCATATATCCAAGACTTACCGTGTTACAGTGCGTCCTGACATCAGTGATGAACAGCTTATCGAGCTTTCGTCAGGCATTGTCATCGACGGCAAGAAAACTCTGCCGGCAAGCGTTGTAGTTAAGGATAAGGCAGAGGGACGTGTAGTTCTCCTCATTACCATAAAAGAGGGCAGAAATCGCCAGATACGTAAGATGTGCGAAGCTGTCGGACTTGAAGTTGCCCGTCTGCGCCGTATCAGCGTAGGACCGATAAAGCTTGGTATGCTCAAACCCGGTACTTACCGTGATTTGACTGCTGAGGAGCTTCGTGCCATAAGGAACGCCATCGGCAAGGAGAACTGAAATGCTGGAAATTCAGGAAAAATTCAGTAACGACGGCTATGAACAGCTTGTTTCGGCTGTCGGAAGCGATAAACTCCACATTACCGAGGCTCTTGACGGAGACAGAGTAACAGGCTATATTGCCTATGTTTACGGAAGCGATAAAACCGTGGTCTATGGTCTTGATGACGGCGGAGACCTTTTGCTGTGTGACGGACTTGTGCGCTCCGTAATGTATAAAAGCGTACTCAAAGGCATTGAGCATATGCTTTTTGATATTCAGGACGGCAAATGTTTTACAAATCTTGTAAAACTGCGCTTTTTAAAGGAAGGAAGCCGAATGTGCTCTGATTTATCAGGCTTCATGAATTCGTGTCAGAGTTGTAAAAACAATAAAAATAATGCAACATAATTTTGCAAATACTATAGAATGAAAGGAGCGATTTGAAGTGCCAATCCGAATTTCTTCCGAATTGCCGGCATTCAAAACGCTTGGAGAAGAAAATATTTTCGTTATGTCCAATGAAAGGGCAGAACATCAGGATATTCGTCCGCTGAAGGTCATTATCCTTAATATCATGCCCAAAAAGATAGAAACCGAGAGTCAGCTGATGAGACTGCTCAGCAATACGCCTTTGCAGGTAGATGTTGAGCTTCTCCAGATGGCTTCACATATATCAAGAAATACCTCACAGAATCATATGGAGGCTTTCTACAAGACCTTTGAGGAGATTCGTGACAACCGTTATGACGGCATGATAATCACAGGTGCGCCTGTTGAGCTTTTGGAATATGAGGAAGTCGATTACTGGGATGAGATATGCAGCATCATGGAATGGTCAAAAACTCATGTATTCTCTACGCTCCACATATGCTGGGCGGCTCAGGCAGGTCTGTACTATCATTTCGGTGTGCCGAAATATCCTCTTGAACAGAAGATGTTCGGCATCTTTCCGCACAGGGCTGTTGTGAATAACTGTCAGCTCCTCCGTGGATTTGATGATGTGTTCTATGTTCCGCATTCACGAAATACCGAAGTTCGCCGTGAGGATATCGAAAAGATATCTCAGCTTGAAATTCTAACTGTTTCGGAAATGTCAGGAGTACACATAATTGCCAACAGAAACGGCAGACAGTATTTCATTACAGGACATTCCGAGTATGACAGAGATACCATTGCCAATGAATACAGGCGTGATGTGGCAAAGGGTATCGATATACAGATACCGTATAATTATTTCCCACAGGACGATCCTGAACAGGTTCCGCTGTTTTCATGGAGATGCACGGCTAATCTCATGTTCTCAAACTGGCTGAACTACTGTGTATACCAGAGAACACCGTATAATCTTGATGAACTTGAAGTCCGCAACTGGAACTGGGAAACCAATCTTTAAAGGAGAAGGAAATGGACGAACAAAATAATTCCGGATACCGCAATGACGGCAGTTTCGGAGACAGCGGCAATGATTCATGGCAGAATGCTCCGAACGGCAATAATTACGGCAGTAATCAGGGATACAGCGGAAATCCGAATAATTATCAGTACAACAATGGCTGGGGCGGCAATCCGTATCAAAATTATCCGAATCAGTGGGATGTTCAGCCAAATCAGAAAAACGGCTACGGATTTTCGGTTGCGGCTTTGGTGATATCGCTTGTAAATCTGCTTGTTTTCCGTTCATTGCTTACTTTTATCGCTCTGCCGTTGTGTATTGTATTCACAGTAGTAGCATTCAAAAAAAATGGTCAGGGCAAGGCAATGGCTGTTATAAGTCTGGTGATTTCTTTTATTTCTGCGCTGATATTCGGGTTGCTTATTGCAGTTTTTGTAAAGGCATATCCTGAATTTAAATATTATATCCAGAACGAAGATGAAATAATTCAGGAATATCGTGAAACAGGAAAGATACCTGAATATTTCAAAAAATATGATTCCCCGGAATATGATGATTTCTGGAAAGCCAGCGGATATGGCAGTTTCAGGGCGTTTTTTGATGATTTCATAGATGGTAATTACGATCGCAGGGACAGCAATCCGTTTTATGGCGATTTTGATGATGACTATGATGACAAGTACGGCGATGACCATGATGACGATACTGATGAAGAATATGATGAAGGATATGATGATGACGGCGAGGAACTTGTAATACTATAAGGATTCAATAAACAAATTCAGGGGGAACTCTTTTTGGAAGGAGTTCCCCCTTTGTATAAGCAATGTTAATTGTACATTTTGTAAGCCATGTTTACAAGACCGCAGAATTCAGAAACTTTTTCGTCTGCATCTGAATTGAGTGATTTTGTGTTTTCAAGTACATAGTCAAAGCTGGAATTACCCATATATTCGGAATTTTTGAGAAGCATCGCATATTCTGTAACTGTTCCTGCAAGCTTCATTGAACGTGAGGGCTTTGAATTGTATTTTTCCATGCCGAAAAGATCGGATGTTCTGATAGTCTCGTTTGTGTTAATGTCCTTGTAAGCGATAGAAACCTTGCAGAGTTCTGTTCTGCCATTGTCGGGTGTGACAGCATCTTCAGTATGCTCTGAAGCAAATTCAAGAGGAATACCATGGTATGAGCCGTTTTCGTCAGCAACTTCTATCTCATAAAGTGCAGTCACACTGTGACCTGAGCCTACTTCGCCTGCGTCCTTTCGGTCATCATAGAAGTCCTCAGCCTCCATAAGACGGTTGTCATAGCCGATGAGACGGTAGCTCTTTACCATTGAAGGATTGAATTCGACCTGTATCTTAACATCTTTGGCAATAGTGAAAAGAGTACCGCTCATCTCGTTGACAAGAACTCTCTGAGCCTCCTCAATTGAGTCGATATAGCTGAAATTGCCGTTTCCATTATCAGCAATGGCTTCAAGTTTAGCATCCTTGTAGTTGCCTGTGCCAAAGCCGAGAACTGAGAGATATATGCCCCTGTCACGCTTTGATTCGATAAGTTCAACAAGTTCTTCTTCACTTGATGCCCCCACATTGAGATCACCGTCTGTAGCAAGTATCACACGATTATTTCCACCTTCAATGAAATATTCTTCGGCAAGTTCGTATGCGGAATTGATGCCGCCTTCGCCGTTTGTTGAGCCGCTTGCTCTGAGTGAATAGAGGGCTTCGAGAATTGTGTCTTTATCACTGCCTTTTACACCGCTGATGACTGTTTCGCTTGAACCTGCGTATGTAACTATGGATATTCTGTCGTTTTCGGTAAGATTTTCAGCAAGCATCGAGAATGCTGACTGAACGAGAGGAAGCTTGTCATATGAGGACATTGAGCCTGATGAATCGATAAGGAAAACGATGTTTGAAGGAGGCGTTTCATTCTGGTCAAGCTCCTTGCCCTGAATACCGAGCATCATGAGCTTATGAGCGCTGTTCCACGGACATTCTGTTATTTCGGCATAGCGTCCGAAAGCTGTACCGTCCTCAGGCTGAGGGAAGTCGTAGTCAAAATAGTTGATGAACTCCTCTATGCGTACTGAATCTTCAGGAACGAGGCTGTTATCCTCGATAAGACGGCGCATATTGGTGTATGAAGCAGTGTCAACGTCAGCAGAGAATGTTGACAGCGGTTCAACATTAGGATCTTTGAAGCCTGATTCGATATATTCCTTGTAATCCTCATTTGGAGACGGAGTGTTGACTTCAACAGGTTCACTTTCATCATTTTTTTCTTCGGTTGACTCATATACTGAATTTTCGTTTGCCGGACTTTCGCTGTATGATGAAGTATCGTGATAATTGCCAAACGAGGAGTCAACAGTGCCTTCATCGGCACAGCTTGCCAGTGAAGCTGCCATAATTATACAAGTTGTAGTAAGAGCAGAAAATCTTGTAAACTTTTTCATAAAAATTACCTCCGTAAATATGTAAACAGCATATGTCAGGTATCTGTGTGACTTTAGGCTGTTTGATTTGTTTTGTTCTATGAGTTTATTATACTACGGAACAAGTACAGATGCAATAACGGGAAAATTCCAATATTCGTACAATACGGGGTAAAAATGGTTAGGAATTTCTGACATTAGTTTACAGAAAAATGAAATTTGTTGCTTTAAAATTACACAAAAAACCTGCCTGGGAAAAGGCTTTCTTGTATGAAATGTTTATACTTTGTTGCCGTTTTGTAACCATTTTTTGCGATGTCATAATTTATGTATTGACATTCTGTATATAAGATGTTAATATGTATAGGGAGTGATTTTATGACCGAAAATGAGATGATACATGAGCTTAATGCGCCTTTTGAGGTATTATCTTCCTGTACGTCTCCGACAAAAGCCTGCCGCAGGGCATATTCTGTCATTTTTGAAGCAGTGGGCGGCAATGCGGCAATATCTTTTGATGAAGGGGACATCTTATTGAAAAAAGGCGAAATATGCCTTATTCGTCCGTTTGTGATGTTCAGCGTAAAAGAAGCGAAGGACAGTGCATCGGAGATAAGATTTGATGTCCATACTCTTGAATTGCCGTCACCCTTTATCAGCAGAATATACAGATATTTTGGTGAATTATGCGGCGATGACGAACCATATCACGTTTTCTCAGATGCAGAATTATGCCGACTTACAGGAAAAATAAGGAATTGCTGCGGACAGGACTATTTTGAAGTATACCCACAGCTTATACAACTTCTGACAGCAATGTGCAGGGACATGAAGGCGGCAGGGACCGATATGCCGCTTGAACATATTTGTGAGTTTATTGATGTACGTTCAGCAGAACAGACAGAGGCATCAGAAGCTGCTGCGATATGCGGCATGAGTTATCCTTCATTTGCAAGGAAATTTCATGAGCATTACGGACGCAGCTTCAAGGAGCATATAAATTATGTGCGTACAGTCAAGGCGAGGATGCTTTTGCTGAATACTGATATGGAACTGGCTGAAATTGCCCGTAATACAGGTTTTTTTGATTGCAGTCACCTTATCAGGACATACCGCAGGCATCTTGGTACAACGCCTAACCGTGACCGCATCTCCTGCAAGTGTAAATAATTGCAGCATAAAAAAATTGAAACGCAGCCTGAGTTTTGTCAAATTATACTGGTTCTGATAATAAAATAATAACATTTTGTAGAATGACTTGACTTTTGACGTTTTTTTTGATATACTAAAAATGATTAGAAAGTGTGTCATCAAACAGGTTTATTGTTGTATAATGAATATTACACATTAAAATGTAAAGGTTATTCATTATTACAAGATCATGACAGTGGTATAAATCATGCATATTTACTGCTGTTCCTATAGCATCTGTACTTCGAGAAGGGGAAATGCAGATGCTGTCCATCCCGTTTGTTTTATTCAGAACAAAGGGTATCACACAAGTTTGAATGGGGGAACAAGAAAATGTCAGCAGCAAAAATGTCTGCACAAAAGGTCAGTGAAGAGGATGTTACTGCCTATAATGTCAAAGAGTGGGAAAAGAAAAGTGCGGGTATTCAGGATTATCCTATACTTGAATTTGATGATAATTCCCTTGGTAAACTGTCAAGAGGCATTCGTGAAACGCTCAAGCACAGTAAAGTAAGGATATCGGGCGGCAAGGGCTATGAAGTTACAAAGCGCCTTTTTGATATCGTTGCAGCAAGTCTTGGAATTGCTGTCTCCATTATACCTGTTTCTGTATTTGCAGCAGCAATTTACTTAGAAGACAAAGGCAATCCGATCTTTACTCAGGTCAGACTTACAAAAGAAGGCAAACCTTTTGTGATGTACAAGCTTCGCTCTATGTGTATGGATGCAGAGTCGAAATTTGCGGAAATGGTTGACGAGAACGAAAGTGACGGAAAAGCTTTCAAAAGCAAGGATGACAAGCGTGTTACAAAAGTCGGCAAATTTATCAGAAGTACTTCCATTGATGAGCTTCCTCAGCTTTTCAACGTTCTGAAGGGGGATATGTCTATTATAGGTCCTCGTCCGCCTCTGCCGAGAGAGGTCGTAATGTATACTCCTCAGGAAATGGAGAGACTGCTTGTAAAGGGAGGTCTCGCCTGTACCTGTCAGTGTGAGGGAAGAAGCAACATGAGCTTCAATAAGTGGGTTGAATCTGATGTAGAGTACATAAAGAAAAGAAGTCTTGCATTTGATATAAAACTTATCGGCAAAACCATTGTTGCTGTTCTCAAAAGGGACGGTGCAGAATAAAAATTTCATGATGTCTCTGCTGCTTCTTCAGGCGGCAGAGGCTCAGTATTTATTATATTTTTTTGAAACTTCAATAAAATACTGCCTTATATCTATCCTCTGTGACGCACTTCCGGCAGCATTTTGTTGAAGTTTCAATATATGGAGTGTTTTATGAAAGGCAAACTTATTGTTATTGAAGGACTTGACGGCAGCGGCAAGGCTACGCAGACTGAATTGCTTTGCAGAAAACTTTGCGAAAACGGAATAAATAATGAACATATCACTTTTCCGGACTATAAAAGTGATTCGTCTGCACTTGTCAGAATGTATCTTGGCGGGCAGTTCGGTGATAAGCCGGATTCGGTCAATCCGTATGCAGCAGCCTGTTTCTTTGCGTGTGATCGTTTTGCAAGTTTCCGTACCAAATGGCAGCAGCCCTATGAAAATGGTACTGTTATCGTTTCTGACCGTTATACTACGTCAAATGCTGTGCATCAGTGTTCAAAGCTGCCTGAAAATGAATGGGACAGCTATCTTGACTGGCTTTTTGATTTTGAATATGACCATGTGGGAATTCCTGTTCCTGATGCGGTTATTTATCTTCGTGTTGATGTCAATGTAGGTCAGGAACTTATGAACAAGCGTTATGACGGTGACGATGATAAAAAGGATATTCATGAAAAAGATGTTGAGTATCTGAAAAAATCCCGTATGTCTGCCGATTACTGTGCAGAGCGGTGTGGCTGGACAACCGTTGAATGTGTCAGAAACGGTGTTATGCGTTCACCGGAAGATATAAGCTGCGAAATATATGATATCGTCAGAAAAATTCTTTGAATTACGGAGGTTTGGATATGAAATATAAAACGTCTGAAATGATGATGATGCTCAATCAGAACCATATAATAAAGTATATGGAGAAGCTCGATATTGACCAGCAGAGAGAAATTGTTGAACAGATCGAACAAATTGACCTTTCTGTGCTTGATGCAGAGGCTGCTGATGAAAAAAGAGGAAAAATAGAGCCGCTTCATGCGACTACTATCGATGAAATAGAAAAAAACAAGGAATGTTTTCGTGCATCAGGTATTAAGGCTATCCATAACGGAGAAGTTGGTGCTGTGTTGCTTGCAGGCGGTCAGGGTTCACGTCTTGGATATGAAAAGCCGAAGGGAACGTTCAATATCGGTGTAAACAGAGACCTTTACATATTTGAATGTCTTATAAATAATCTGCTTGATGTTGTGAAAGAGGCAAATGCATGGGTACCGCTTTTTGTAATGACAAGTGCTGACAACAAAAAGGATACCATTGATTTCTTCCGTGAGCATAATTATTTCGGCTACAGCGAGGATAATGTGTGGTTTTTCGCACAGGAACAGCTTCCTACTGTCACAACAGACGGCAAGCTTATGATATCGGGAACAGGAAAAATATCAACAGCACCAAACGGAAACGGCGGTTGGTATGCTTCAATGGAAAAGACGGGTATGCTCAATATCCTGAAAAGGACAAATATCAAGTGGCTCAATGTATTTGCTGTTGATAATGTTTTGCAGCGGATCGCAGATCCGTGCTTTATTGGTGCAGTTATTGAGTCGGGCATGGTCTCGGGAGCAAAAGTTGTTGCTAAGGCTTCACCTGATGAAAGAGTTGGTGTACTTTGTCTTGAGGACGACAGACCGTCTATTGTTGAATATTATGAGATGACTGAGGAAATGCGCACTTTGCGTGATTCGGACGGAAAGCTTGCCTATAATTACGGAGTTATCCTGAACTATCTTTTCCGTGTTGACAAGCTGAACAAGACGCTGAATGTAAAACTGCCGCTTCACAGGGCATTCAAGGCTATCAGCTACCTTGATGATGACGGAGTGCTTGTGATTCCCGAACAGCCGAATGCATATAAATTTGAAACACTTGCTCTTGATATGGTAAAGCTTCAGGATAATTGTCTTGCATATGAGGTTGACAGACAGCGTGAATTTGCTCCTGTGAAGAATAAAGAGGGCGCTGATTCAGTCACTACTGCAAGAGAACTGCTGAAATTAAACGGCGTGGAAATATGACAGAAGATTCTCAGAAGGGAATGACTAAATTCGGTGTATTCAAAGAACTGCTGAAAATAATATCAGTATATGTGCTTGTATCCGTGGCTGTATGGGGATTTTCTCATGTTATAGAAATGCCGATGAGCATAATGGTTGATATTATTGATATACTGACGGTGGTTTATACTGTGTGGCTTTTGCGCCGGAATGGTGCGGCATCGCTTAAAGACAGGATAGACTTCAAGAATTTCAGTATTTTCGATGCAATTGTTATGACAGTTTTTGGATATGCATTTTCCGAGATAATTAATTTTGCTGACGGCATGATACTTTCCGGATTTTTCAGTGTTGAGCCGAATGAAACGGTTGTTTCGGGTGCGTTTGTAATTCAAGCAGTTGTATTTATAGGTCCAATATGTGAGGAACTGCTTTTCAGATATGGAATGACGGAACTGCTGAGAGAGCGTTTCAGACCGTGGTTTGTGCTATTATTTACTACGGCGCTGTTTGCAGTATCGCATTCATATAATATTCAGGGCATACTGAATGTATTTTTCTCGATTTTACCTGCGATAGTGATATGTTTTTACACGAAAAATCTGCTATATTCGATATTCAGCCATATTCTTCATAATGCAATGTGCTATATTACTTCAGATGGTTTGTACTATGAGAAAAACGGATTCTGTATCCCAAATACATATTATCTTGTGGTATGCATAGTGATATGTATACTCTGTGCGATATGGCTTATAAAATTTTTTATGCCGAAATATATGAAAAAAACGAATAATACAAAACACCGCATACAGCCGACGTAAAAACGGTTGTATGCGGTGGATTTTTTGCTTGTTGCTTTGCAAATTTAGTTGGCAGAGTAATAATTAATCACAAAGCGGATTGTTTATCTCAAAAATATAAGTAACGCCTACTGCGAATTTCATTTCAACGTTATCAGAATTTCTGTGATATTCAACAATTTTCTCCTCATCATAAAGCTTGGCAGCACATTCCATTACAATGTCATAGGCTTCATTAGCTTTCTCATAAGGAACTTTGCCGTCATTGTCTTTCAGACTGTCTGTTGCGGCATCTAATTCCTGAACATATTTGTTCATTTCCTGAAAGTCTTCTTCGGTAATTTCTTCAACATAGCTTACATTTACGCTGGCAGTCTCAAAATTATCGCCTTTAGCGGTTAATTTCAGTACAGCTTCAGATTCAGATAAATATCTGGTGCTGTAAATAAGATCGCCTGCATTTAAATCGCTGTCATTTCCGTCATCAAGCAGATCGGCGATTTTGTTTCCGTTTTTATCATAAAGTCCGATATTGCCGCATTCAGCAGCCATTTCTTCAGGAAGTGTGACACTGAAAACAATACCTGCGGTATCGGTTGTCATAACGCAGTGTTCTGAAACGGAAAGTTCAATTGCGGAAGTTTCTGCGTCAGTTGTTGGTTCAGTGTTTGTTCCATTTACAGAAGCTGCTGACGGTTCAGATGACGAATCTGATGCTGTGTTATCGCAGGCGGCTGATAATGCAAGAACTGTGGCAGCGGCTGACAGAACTAATAATTTTTTCATATTGATCTCCTTTGCAGTAACATACTATACAAATAAAAAACGGTTCATTTGTATGGTATGCCTATATCATTCTTTTTTCATATTATAAAACATTGTTATAAAAAAGTCAAGTTTCATTTTGGAAACAAAAACTCATGCAAAAATAACGGCGGTACTGATATAGAAGTTTTTACTCTTTATCAGGGAGAACCCATTTTCAAAAGGGTTTCCCTCAATAATAAGTATAAATGGCACATCTAAAGTTTCTATATCAGTACCGCTATTATGTTTGAGTTTATTTGTTTATTTTGTAGGCTCAGTGTGTTTCTTGAGATAGAGTGCAGGACGAATGCCATATACATAGCGGACATAATTCCAGCTGAAATTGCCGTCGCTGTCAACACAGAATGCACAGCTTGTATTATTCGGCGGTACATTTCTGAGCCACCAGTCGAAATAAAGGCTTCTTTCCTCAATAGTAAGAAATTTCTTTGCTTCGGTTTTATTGAGAAGAAATACCTTTTCTTCAAGTGTATCGTCGTCGGTGTCGGTGAGTGTGGTGGTGATAATTTCGTTTTTTTCGGCTTCTGTGAAAGCACAGCTCAGAAATTCATCGTACAGTACGGTACGAATTTCAGATTCAGACCATTTGTTTCCACATTGTGTATTAGGGTTGAAGCAGTGGTCAAAAATATCTCTTTCAGTTACAAGAAACATTTTCTGTTCATCTTCGCTGAGTACGAGCCATTTGATCGGAATGCCTTTCCATATGCCGAATTCAATAATTTTCTTGCTCATAATTTACTCCCCATATCCGTTCAAAAGCGGATAATTAATAAAGTATGCGGCATAAAGTGCCTCACACAATACTAATTTTACCACATTTGATATGATTTGTCAATTATCGGGTGATAAAAATGACTAAAAATATTTTCAATATAAATACAAGTTCGCATATTTTTTTATATGATTATTGCCAGAACCTGTGATATACTAAGTACATACCAAGGGAAAACAAAAGACGCTAACAGCAATTAATATTTTTACTGCTAATAAAAATAATGCGTCTTGAAACAAAGGCACTTACAGCAATCATACTTTTACGGATGAAAAGAAACGTGCCTTGATTTCCTTAATTATTGGGGAATATATCAAACCGGCAATGAAAGACGCTAACAGCAATCTATATTTTTACTGTTAATAAAAATAATGCGTCTTGAAAAAAGAAAGACACTCACAGCAAATATATTTTTACTTCCAATAAAAATTATGTGTCTTGAAAGAACGGCTCAAACAGCAAACATTTTTATGAAGGGACGCAGAGTGCTCTGCAACAGGGCGCTGCGAATATAATTGAGCCGTGGCAAATATTTGGTTCTGTAAGAAACAGGACTTTCAAACAAATAGATCAACAGATTTTGAAAGGGGTAACATTATGTTTAACTTCATGAATACTAAAGCAAAAGAGAACAACTTCAATTCATTCCTTAAAGAGGAATTAGCTGTAACACATAACGGCTGCCCGACAAATATTACATCTGACAGCGCTTGTCTGGATCTGTTTTTCTGTGCAGGTGCATCAAGAAATATGCAGGCAAATGAAATATACAATCTTGTAGTGCGTTCATATGCAGAAGATCCTGATATGACCATGAAAATCATCTTTTTTGCAAGAGATATCCGTGGCGGTCTTGGTGAGAGAAAGTTCTTCCGTACTGCCATAGATGCCCTTGTAAAAACAGCACCTGAATCGGTAAGAAAAAATATGCAGTATATCGCAGAATACGGCAGATATGATGACATCATACCTCTGCTTGATACTGAACTTGCAGATGATGCCGTAAAGCTTATAAAGGCACAGCTTGATAAGGACACCGAAGCCATGAACAATGGCGAAAAAGTGACACTTATAGCAAAATGGCTGCCGTCAGTCAATACTTCATCAGCAGATACAAAAAAGAACGGCAAAAAGCTTGCTGCTATGCTTGGCATGAAAGAATGTCAATATCGCAAAACTCTCTCTGCGCTGAGAAAGTACAGCGATATCCTCGAAAACCGACTCAGAGAGCGTGACTATACATTCAACTACGAAATACAGCCTTCAAAAGCAATGCTCAAATACAGAAAGGCATTCATCAGAAACGACAAGGAGCGTTATTCTGAATTTATCAATAAGGTAAACTGCGGCGAGGCAAAAATAAATGCAAACTGCGTTTTCCCATATGATATAGTACGTGCCTGCATGAACAGCGGTATATCCGAAATGGAAAAAACTGCGCTTGATGCACAGTGGCGTGCACTTCCTGAAATCGGTAACTCTGCAAGCGAAAACTCGCTTGTTGTGGTTGACGGTTCAGGTTCAATGTACGGAAATTACTGTGCAAGAGACGGTATCCGTCCTATAGATGCGGCAATTTCACTCGGTATATATTTTGCAGAACGCAATAAGGGCATATTCGCCAACAACTTCATCACATTCTCTATGCACCCGAAGCTTGTTGAGATATGCGGCACAAATATCGCAGACAAGGTAAGATACTGCATGGCATACAACGAATGCGCAAATACTGACCTTGAGGCTGTATTTGACCTTATACTTGCGACAGCAGTAAAGAGAAAGCTTCCTCAGTCAGAGATGCCTAAGAAGCTGTATATCATATCTGACATGGAATTTGATTACTGTGTGAACGGCGGCAACAATGACACACTGTACGAGACCATGAAGAAAAGATACAGCAAATATGGCTATCAGCTTCCGGAAGTAGTTTTCTGGAACGTCAACAGCAGAAGCGGCAACCTGCCTGTAAAGGTAAAGGACAGCGGTACTGCCCTCGTTTCGGGTTACACTCCGGCAATATTTGACCTTGTGGCAAGCGGTGAGATAACACCTGTAAAAATAATGCTCGATGCCATAAATAAAGAAAGATATATGCCGATATCGGCATGACAAAAAACCTGTTTTCTTGGAAATCCCTAAGAAAACAGGTTTTTTCACATCATTTTACTGACAGCTTTATACATTGTGCCTAACGGCGGTACTAATACAGAAGTTTTTACTTTTTATCGGGGCAAACCCTTTTTCAAAAGGTTTTCCCTCAATAATAAGCATAAAGTTTCTATATGAGTACCGCTGCTGTCGTTCCGTCTCATCCGCAGGGGCATATCGCCATTTTCAGGCGGAGTCTCCTTTGAACGTTGATAACGGATTTGCCCGGTCTGCCTGCATAGTCCTCGGCTTCTTCCGCAAGGCTGTCAAAAATATCGATGGCATACTGGATGTAACGTCGTGTCATGAGGTCAGCTTTCCCCGAATATTCCACAAGTTTGCCCACTGACATGAGGGCATTCCGAGCCTGTGAAACAGACTTTTCATCATTTTTGTCAACCATTGTAAGAATTTGCTGAAGATATGACAGAAAATTGTCAATCGTCATAAAAATTCCCCTTTAAATTGTAATTCCTTTTTCACTTTAGGGCATCTCTAAAAACCCCTTATGAGAAAAAACAGCTATGCACAGCATCTGCTGCGTCAATCCCTCTCGTAGTGCGAAAGCACGCCTTCGAGGGCTTTCCTTGCATCTACTGTACCTATCTGTTTTTTTCTGCTCAAAACGGGTTCTTAGAGATGCCCTTTAATTTTTCATGTCTATATATTTAAGAATATTATAGCACTTAAAATATTATATGTCAATATGAATAATCAGAGTTTAATTTATTATTATATATTGACAAAAGAACAGGTGCAATTAAGTAATGATGATAAAATAATCTATTAAAAATAATGCTGAAAACTTATGGATATATTACCTTTTTTGTTGACTTATGTCAAAAAATCTGGTATACTGTATATATCATCAGACATACTGAAAGGTGGCATTTCATATGATAGATTTACTTAAAAAAACTGCGGCTGCGGTAATGACAGCCGTGACCTGTGCAGCGCTGATAACGACTGTGTCTTTTGCCGCAGGTGTATTGCCGTCAGAAACTTCCTATGAGGAGATCGGCGGCAAAATAGAGCAGTATTATAACGAAAATAAAGATACTTCCGCAGGCATGGCGGCTTCTGTGTTCACTTCGGATAAAATCCTGTATGACGGATATTTCGGATTTTCTGACAAGGAGAATGATATCCCGTTTGATGAGGAGACGGTTGTTGAATGGGGCAGTATAACCAAGCTGACTGTCTGGGTGAGCGTTATGCAGCTTTATGAGCAGAAAAAGCTTGATTTGAATACTGATATAAACATTTATCTTCCTAATGACTTTCTGCGCAAGCGAAAATATGATGATACGATTACAATGATAAATCTTATGAACCATGATTCGGGTTTTGAGGGTGGACTTATTACATATTCAACAGTGGACAAGTCTAAGCTGACATCTCTTTCGGAACTGCTTAAAGATATCCAGCCGGCGCAGGTATATCGTCCCGGAGAAACCGTTGCATACAGCGGCTGGACTACGGCGCTTGCCGCATATATCGTTGAACGTGTGAGCGGTATGGAGTTTTCCGAATATGTTCACAAGAATATTTTTGAACCGCTCGGCATGGAGAATACTTCAGTTTACGGAGATCATTCGGATAATCTTGATGTCCTTGCAAAGCTGGGCAGCCTGAAATACTATGATGCAAACGGCAATCTGCTCAATAAACCGAAAGTATATGACCTTTTTTATCCTGAAGGCGGCTGTGTTTCAAATCTGAAAGACCTTGAAACATTTGCACAGGCACTTCTTTCACAGGATGAAAGACTTATGAAGAAGGAAACCTTTGACACAATGTTCATGCCTACAAAAAAATATACTGACAGCGGCACGGCAAGAAACTGTCACGGCTTCTGGTGTGAGGAATACAGTTCAAGGGTTATCGGACATTACGGTAATACAAGCGGCTGTTCATGCAGTCTGAAGCTTGACAGCAGAAATGGTGTCGGAATGGTAGTAATGACAAATCAGGCTGATGAATCAAGATACAACAGGGCTATGTCATTCCTTGTTTTCGGTGAAAATAATGAAAAAAACAAAATTGCTGATGTTGCTTATGACGGTGCAGTTATTGACGGCGCATATGCTGTCAGAGGCCCGTTAGGTGTTATGCGTTATCTTGATTCATACAATTATTCGTCACTCAAATCCACAGAGGGAGCTAAGAAAACCTTTGGAGTTGAAACCGATGACAGGATAGAGTCACTGAATAACGATATGCTGAAAGCAGATATAAATACAGTCAATACGTACAAGATACTTGTTGCCGCATATGCCGCATTTCTTGCGATAAGCATACTGACACTGTTTGTGAAGCTGATAAAGCGCATTATGAGGAAAAAAAGCGAAAATCCTATTCACGGCTGGCATTCGGGAGTTATGTTCTTCCAGATATTCTCGGCAGCACCAATGCTCTTTGTTTACTTTGCTTCATTGCACATATGGCGGACAATGATATACAAAATGGTTTTTGCGTCGTATCTGCTTGTAGCAGTGGCAATGGTGATAATGTTTATCTACTGGCTGACGAATATATTCAAATCCAGATACAGAGAGGCGAAATTCAGAATAAAATTCAGAAATTTCTTTACTGCTCTCGGAATTGCTGTAACACTGGGCACAATTTATCATTGTCAGTTATATCAGTTCTGGACATTATGAGGCAATACATAAAAAACGCCGTACCTTCCCCAAGGTACGGCGTTATATATATATACTATATCATGTTTATTCCCAATCAACTTATTGCCGCAGCCATATGCTGTTACCCTATACAGCGGCTGCCAAACACCTTCGCTATGCGGTGCTGTTTCGTAAGCATGAGAAAACTGTAATTTCCCTCATAATGTACCTCCTTAATTGTGGATTTATATCAAATTTTGGTTTTCTGTATAGTATAACGATTTTAATTCACCAAATGTGCGGAGGAAATTGTAAACAATTTGTGAACAATAATGTGTGCTTGAAAATACCTGCACATTTATGTTATAATACTATTATATATAAAATTTCAAGAGGTAAAATGAATGAAGAATTCTTCGATAAAATGGCTTTGGGAGGTCACAGGCAGAAAAAAGTGGTATATTGCGCTTCTGCTTGCTATACAGGCGGCTATTGGTGTGTGCAGTGTTTATTATGCTCTGCTTCTGCGAAATATCATTGACTGTGCAGTTTCAGGGGATAAAAGCGGATTCCGTTTTAATGTAGTGCTGATAATTCTGCTTGTGCTGTTTCAGATAGGAATGAGGTCGGTTTCAAGACATTATGAGGAAAAATCAAGAGCCGAATTTGAAAACCTTCTGAAAAAACGGTTGTTTTCAAATCTTCTGAAAAAGGATTATGCAAGTGTGACATCGGTTCATTCTGCTGAATGGATAAACCGTCTCACCAATGACAGCGTTGTATGTTCGTGCGGACTTGTTGAGATACTTCCCGGACTTGGAGGAATGATTGTAAAGCTGGTCGGTGCAATGATTATGATACTCACACTTGAACCACGTTTTGCATACATAATTATTCCGGGCGGTGCAGCTATGTTGTTATTTACATACGGCTTCCGCAAGGTGCTGAAAAAACTTCATAAAAATATTCAGGAAAAGGACGGCAGACTGCGTGTCTTTTATCAGGAAAATCTTAGCAGTCTTGTTATGGTTCGCTCATTTGCGGCAGAGAAACAGACAGAATTTGAGGCTGACGGAAAAATGAACGAGCACAAGTCAGCAAGAATGAAACGTAACGCTTTTTCAAATGTGTGCAATATCGGCTTTGCTGCGGCAATGAACAGCATGTATATCCTCGGAGTTGTATATGGCGGATCAGGTATTATCAAAGGCACGATGAGCTATGGAACACTGACTGCCATACTTCAGCTTATTTCACAGATACAGTCTCCTTTTGCCAATATCACAGGCTATCTGCCAAAATTCTATGCTATGATGGCAAGTGCCGAACGTATCATGGAGGCTGAACGTTTTGCTGATGACTGTCCTAACGGTGTTAAATCAGCGGCAGAGACAGCAGCTTTTTATAAAAATGAATTCAGTGCCATATCTTTTGAAAACGGCGACTTTACCTATCTTCCATATGGCGCAGCAAGCGACGAAAAGACGAAAATGCCTGTTGTGCTGAAAAATATATGCCTTGAAATTAAAAAAGGTGAATATATTGCATTTTCGGGACATTCGGGCTGTGGAAAATCAACGCTGCTTAAACTGCTGATGTGTCTGTATTCTCTTGACAGCGGTGAAAGGTGGCTTGTCGGAAATAAAAAAATACCGCTTACAAGTGAATGGCACAGGCTTTTTGCCTATGTTCCGCAGGGAAATCAGCTTATGAGCGGTACTATACGTGAGATAGTTGCGTTCGCTGACAAATCACAGATGGGGTGTGATGAAAAGATAAAACGTGCACTTGAAATTGCCTGTGCAGATGATTTTATCAGTGAACTTGAAAACGGCGCGGATACGCTTCTTGGTGAGCGTGGAACAGGTCTTTCGGAAGGACAGATGCAGCGAATTGCCGTTGCGAGGGCGATTTTTTCAGAAGCACCGATATTGCTTCTTGACGAGGCAACAAGTGCTCTTGATGAGGCAACGGAACGTCGTATGCTGGAAAATCTGAAAAAAATGACTGAAAAGACGGTTTTGATAGTAACACACAGACCTGCGGCATTTGAGATATGCGACAGGGTACTTGAGTTTACCGAAAACGGAATAGAATGGAAAGAAACGGTCTGAGACCGTTTCTTTTTTAGATTGACAATTTGTTAAATATAACAATTTGTAGAATATGCACTTTTCAAGTGTTTGATTACAAAATATATTATGAATTGGTTAATAATTTTTCTTCCCCTTATTGACATCAAGCATAATAAGCGGCAATATATACCACTTGTAAATATTGTCACAATAAAATCAAAAAAACACAAAAAAATTCTACAAAAAGTGAAATAAAGGGTTGACAAACTGGAAAATCCGTGATATAATATGAACATACAAACAACATAAATATACAAAATAACGGATAGACTATAATCGTATTCAGCCCGAAATATGAACAAAACCTGTCAGTTATTTTAAAGAGAAAAAATACAGTTTGTATATTACAGAAAAAGAAAAATGAGAGGTGAGGTTAATGGTACCGGATATGTTATTTACTAATGCATTCAATATTGCTAATGTCCGGACTTCAAGCGGAGAGTTTATCTCACAGGAGGAAACGATCTGCGTGATTCAGACAAACTCGGGCCGTATCTATTCTGGTGTCAGCCGCTTTGATCCTACAGGTGTATATGTTCACGCTGAGGTTGAAGCTATCAGAGCTATGCAGACATCGGGCGAAAGCGTGATAACAGGAGTTCTGCTGATTGGCACGCTGAGCCGTGCTCCGATACTTCCGTGCGGAAACTGTATCGGTTTCATTCTTTCGCTGAGTATGGAAAACAACAATACTTCAATACTCATGCAGGACAGAATAATGAATATTAATGAAGCAAAAATGCAGGCAATGCCTAATCCGCAAATGGCAAATCAGCCTATGCCTAATCCTATGGTCAATATTCCGCCTCCGCAGCCGCAGCCATACGGTATGCCGCCGCAGATGCAGAACGGATATCAGAATCCTCCTATGAATTCTGCTTATCAGAACAACGTCAGCACTCATATAGCCAATGATACTTATTCCGGCGATTTTATCAGGAATAAAGTAAAAAATCTTCTTGATATGGACGATGAACCTGTTAAAACAGGAGTTCCGCTTGAGGAGGAAAAACCAGAAGAAGCACCTGCAAAGAAGGGCTTTTTCAGCAGCATTTTCAAACGATAAATATAGAAAAACATGAAAAATACAAATTTTAAACGTTCAAAGGTGAACCTGTTGGAAAGAATCCCGTGAGGGCAATAGTTCTTGCAAAAAAAGTTTTTTTCGGCAGACTGTTCAAATAATAAGTTATCCCGACAAATCCTGAAATTAATATAAGTATCTTCTAAACATTCAAATGATTAACCTGTTGAGTAATTCGTGGGGGCAATAGTTTCTGCAAAAAAGATTATTTCGGCAGTCTGTTCGATTATTGAATTGTTTAAATTTAAATGAAAGGAATTACAGCCATGAAAGAATCGAAAAAAATATTATCACCGGTTAATATAATTCTTATTGTACAGCTTGCTGTCCTCCTTATTCTGTCAGTAATCATTACTCTTTCAGTAAGCAGCAAGACAAAGAAAAGTTCACTTGACCAGATGACAACTCTGACAGAAGCCCGTGCCGAAATGATCAAGGAATATGTAGAGCAGTCAGAAGATATCCTTACATTTTACAGCAAGGCAGAACAGATAACAAATCTTCTTAGAAATCCAAATAATGCAGAAGCAGTTGAAGCAGCTCAGGAATATACTTCCGATTATTCACATTCAGTAGATAATCTTGAAGGTATTTACGTCAGCAAGTGGGATACCACAGTTCTTGCTCATACAAACAACGGCGATCACTCACCAATAGGCAATCGTACACGTACAGAAGAAGCAGCCCTCAATTCACTCCATCAGGCACTTCTTTCAGCAAATACCAGCGTTTATAACACAGGTATCATAATGTCACCTGCATCAGGTCAGCAGATCGTTTCAATGTATAAGGCAGTATTCGACGAAAATAATGAGCCTATAGGTCTTGTTGGTCTTGGCATCTACACAGAAGGCTTACTTAAAAAGCTTGACGCACTTAAAATCAACAATGCAGAAAATTCATTCTACAGCATGATCAATGTTAAGGATAATAAGTACATCTTCAGCAAGGATTCAGCAAATATCGGTACAGAGATCGAAATTAACGAAGTTAAGAAACTTGCAGAAAAATATAATGATATCGATGAAGCTGCAAGCGGCAATATGGAATATAAGCAGGGCGGCAAAAAATACGTTTCAACATATACATATATTCCGGAATACGACTGGATATTAATGCTTGACGATACTAAAGGTGAAGTATTTGCACTTACAAATACAATGCGTATCTATCTCGGAATATTCTTTGTAGCACTTCTTATACTCATCGGCGTATTTAACTACATAACAAGAGCACAGACTCAGGTAAACGATAAACTCTCAGCTTCAATGAAGAAGAATGAGCAGGCTAAGGAAAACCTCTATACCGCAATGTTCAAGGACGTTCTTACAGACGTAAACAACAGAATATCATTCTCAGTAGATATCGATAAGTGTGAAGTAAGCGATGAAACTCCATATTACTTTGCAATGATCAATCTCAAGGAACTCAGTACTCTTAACCTTATGTACGGCAACGACATCGGTGACTGGGCACTTGTAAAGACAGCTGATATTCTTGGTAAGATATTCAAGGATGACAAGGTATACCGTACAGGTTCAGGCGAGTTCGTAATAATGATAAAGGGCGACGGTACTCCTGAATCACAGCAGCACATAATCTCCGACGTATCAACAGCACTCAATAAGCTTCAGGTTCAGAACAATACTCCGGCAGGAAGAATAGTATTCGCATATGATGTGGCAATGATCAAAAAGACAAAGGATGTTAATACATCAGTTGTTACAGTATTGAAGAACATTATCAAGAATCCTGAACCAACAGGCGCTCTCCCATTCGTATTCAAGGAGATCTGACATTAATTAACCGAAATATACGCACATCCGTGACTGAAAAGTCTGCGGATGTGCGTATTTCTTTTTTCATTGACATATATTGAAAGTTATGTTATAATCTCATTAACAGTTTTGCGGAAGGAATGATGAATATGAATGATATTGCAGATAAAATACTTGAACACTATGAAAAATATCTTGGAAAATATATAGGTGCTGACCAATTTGAGGACAGCGATTTCAAAATACAGCTTTTAGGCTATGATAAGGTTTTTGACAACTGTCTTACCTTTGCGACGTTCGGTGTATCGAAATACAGTGCAGCAACAGGGGAACGCTGTGAACTGATAATGGCGGCTGATGATGATCTTGACAAATGTGCGGATATCCTTGTAAAATCAGTATATTGTATGCTACAGAACAATATACGGATAGGTGCAGGGCTTCTACTTGGAGGAATTGATGATATCGCAAAAGGCTTTTCAGAAAAACACGGCAAATCTGAACTGTATATCACTGAGGCTGGTATTTTGCCGGAGGAATTTGCCTATGCAGACTGCGGATGTTATTTTTATATGGCGTTCCTTATATCCGAAAAGGAGGCTGATTATATCCGTCAGAACGGCTGTGATGCCTTTGAGGAATTGCTTGCCGAGTCGGAGGCTGATGTTATCGACATAAACCGTCCGTCAATTGTGTAAAGGGGAAATATAATGAGAATTGAACATATTGCGCTGTATGTCAATGACCTTGAAGCATCACGGGATTTCTTTGTGAAATATTTCGGTGCATCTTCAAATAGCGGTTATCACAATGTACGTACAGGATTCCGCTCGTTTTTTCTGATGTTTGATGACGGCGCACGACTGGAACTTATGAACAGACCTGATATGACTGATAATGAGAAAATATCTGCAAGAACAGGATATGCACATATCGCCTTTTCAGTCGGAAGCAAGGAAAAAGTTGATGCTCTTACGGAAATGCTTGAAAAGGACGGTTACACGGTCATAAGCAAGCCGAGAACTACGGGTGACGGCTACTATGAAAGCTGTATCATCGACCTTGAAGGCAATCAAATGGAAATAACAAAATAAGGCAGTACCATAACGGCGGTACTTATATAGAAGTTTTTACTTTCTATCGGGGCAAACCTTTCTGAGGAAAGGTTCTTCCCCGAACCCCTTTCCAAAGACTTTCAGTATTATGGCGTATCTTATACAGGACATATGTCCTGTATAAGATA